>NZ_BADK01000580.1 GCF_000333595.1 Azospirillum sp. B506 | reverse complement strand
CTTAGCGCGACGAGATCGGCTGCATCCCCGCACAGCTCCACCGCCCCCTGCGGTGCCGGACGCTCATCGAGGTCGAGGTAACGGCAGGCGACGCCCACCTCGCGCCCCGGCTCCTGCGCCAGCCGGATCACGGCCCCGACCTGCGCCGAGCCATTCTGTGCAGCCCCATCCTGTGCCGCCATGGCCGGCAAGGCCATCAACGTCCCGGCGATCATCCCAAGGCAGCACCGCCCGATCCCCACCATCGTCCCCATCCCAGTCCTGCAAACCTCCTGATACGGCCGACCGCACCCTGTCCCTGCGTGGGATGTGCGACACCCGACAAGCCACTGCCCCCATCTCCCGATTGTCATCTATCGGACAGAGCCTGAAAAACCAGACAATCATTCTGCATCAAAGGCTTAACATCTGGCACGCCCCCTGCATCACCTCCCCCAGAGCCATTTCCGGCGCCAGGATGGGAGAAGCGGGCATGCTCCAGGACAAGATCCAGGACGTCTTCAACGAACCGGGCTGCGCGACCAACCAGGCCAAATCGGCCAAGGAGAAGAAGAAGGGCTGCACCAAATCGCTGAAGCCGGGGGCGGCGGCTGGCGGTTGCGCCTATGACGGGGCGATGATCGTGCTGCAGCCGATCGCCGACGCCGCCCATCTGGTCCATGGTCCCATCGCCTGCCTGGGCAACAGCTGGGACAACCGCGGCTCCAAATCCTCCGGTTCGCAGCTCTACCGCACCGGCTTCACCACCGACCTGTCGGAGCTGGACGTCATCGGCGGCGGCGAGAAGAAGCTCTACCGCGCCATCAAGGAGATCGTTCAGCAATACGACCCGCCGGCCGTCTTCGTCTATCAGACCTGCGTGCCCGCCATGACCGGCGACGACATCGCCGCGGTCTGCAAATTCGCGGCGCAGAAGCTGGGCAAGCCGGTGATCCCGGTCGATGCGCCGGGCTTCGTCGGGTCGAAGAATCTCGGCAACAAGCTCGCCGGCGAAGCCCTGCTCGACCATGTCATCGGCACGGCCGAGCCCGAATACACCACGCCCACCGACGTCTGCATCATCGGCGAATACAACCTCGCGGGAGAGCTGTGGCTGGTCAAGCCGCTGCTGGACGAGATCGGCATCCGGCTGCTGTCCTGCATCTCCGGCGACGGCCGCTACCAGGAGGTCGCCCAGGCCCACCGCGCCCGCGTCACCATGATGGTGTGCAGCCAGGCGCTGGTGAATGTCGGCCGCAAGATGGAGGAGCGCTACGGCATCCCCTATTTCGAGGGGTCCTTCTACGGCGTGTCGGACATGTCGGACACGCTGCGCACCATGACCCGCATGCTGGTGGAGCGCGGCGCCGACAAGAGCCTGATCGACCGGGCCGAGGGCGTCATCGCCCGCGAGGAAAGCCGCGTCTGGCGTCGTCTGGAACCCTACAGGCCGCGCTTCGACGGCAAGCGCGTCCTCCTCTTCACCGGTGGGGTCAAGAGCTGGTCGATGGTCAGCGCGCTCGAAGGCGCCGGACTGACCATCCTCGGCACATCGACCAAGAAATCGACCAAGGAGGACAAGGAGCGCATCAAGAAGATGAAGGGCGAGGAGTTCCACCAGTGGGACGATCTGAAGCCGCGCGACATCTACAAGATGCTGATCGACAACCAGGCCGACATCATGATGTCCGGTGGCCGCTCGCAATTCATCTCCCTGAAGGCGAAGGTTCCCTGGCTCGACATCAACCAGGAGCGCCACCACGCCTATGCCGGCTATGACGGTATCGTCAACCTCTGCGAGGAGATCGACAAGACGCTGTCGAATCCGATCTGGCGGCAGGTGCGCCAGCCGGCGCCGTGGGAGTCCGGTCCGTCCTCCACCCTGCTGGCGGCGGAGTAAGGCCGATGTCGCACATCCAACGCTTTCCCTCCGCCGCCAAGGCCGCCTCCACCAACCCGCTGAAGATGAGCCAGCCGCTGGGCGCGGCGCTCGCCTATCTCGGGGTCGACCGCTGCCTGCCGCTGTTCCACGGCTCGCAGGGCTGCACCGCTTTCGGGCTGGTGTTGCTGGTCCGCCATTTCCGCGAGGCGATCCCGCTGCAGACCACGGCGATGGATCAGGTTTCCACCATCCTCGGCGGTTACGACAATCTGGAACAGGCGATCCGGACCATCGTCGAGCGCAACAGGCCCGCCATGATCGGCGTCGCCACCACCGGCGTCACCGAGACCAAGGGCGAGGACATGGGCGGCCAGTACACGCTGTTCCGCCAGCGCAACCCCGACATGGCCGACACCGCGCTGGTCTTCGCCAGCACCCCCGACTTCGCCGGCGGTTTCGAGGACGGTTTCGCCGCCGCCGTCACCGCCATCGTCGAGCGGCTGGTCGAACCCTCGCCGGTGCGCATCCCGACCCAGGTCAATGTGCTGGCCGGCAGTCACCTGTCGCCGGGCGATGTCGAGGAGTTGCGCGACATCATCGAAGGCTTCGGCCTGTCGCCGATCCTGTTGCCCGACCTGTCGCTGTCGATGGCCGGCCGCCAGCCGAGCGACTTCACCGCCACCTC
>NZ_BADK01000581.1 GCF_000333595.1 Azospirillum sp. B506 | reverse complement strand
ACCATTATGTCGGGCGCACCTTCATCGAGCCGACCGACCAGATCCGCCATCTCGGCGTGAAGCTGAAAGCACAACGCCAACCGCGCGATGATCGAGGGCAAGCGCGTCGTGCTGGTGGACGACAGCATCGTCCGCGGCACCACCTCCAAGAAGATCGTCGAGATGGTGCGCGCCGCCGGGGCCAAGGAGGTGCATATGCGCATCTCCAGCCCGCCGACCTCGCACCCCTGCTTCTACGGCATCGACACGCCGGAGCAGGGCAAGCTGCTGGCCCACCGCATGACGGTCGAGCAGATGCGCGACTTCATCCAGGCCGACAGCCTCGCCTTCATCTCGCTCGACGGCCTCTACCGCGCCATGGGCGAGGAGAAGCGCGACCCGGCGAAGCTTGGCTACTGCGACGCCTGCTTCACCGGCGACTATCCGATCCCGCTGACCGACGCGCTGGACCATCCGCCGGCCGAGGCGAACGTTCCGGTCCGCGCCTGACGATCATCCCTCCCCCGACAATGCGGGGGAGGGATTTTCATATGTAAACGAATAATAATCCCAGGAAACGAGTCGTCCCCATGTCCCGTCTCTCCGGCCGCATCGCCCTCGTCACCGGTGCCTCGCGCGGCATCGGCGCCGCCGTCGCCAAGCGCTTTGCCGCCGAAGGCGCCCATCTGGTGCTGGTCGCCCGCACGGTCGGCGGACTGGAGGAGACCGACGACGCCATCCAGAAGATTTCCGGCCAGTCGGCGACGCTGGTGCCGATGGACATGCGCGACTACGACAAGATCGACCAGTTGGGCCATGCGCTCTACCAGCGTTTCGGCAAGCTGGACGTGGTCGTCGGCAATGCCGGTGCGCTGGAGGCCTTGGGCCCGGTCGCCCAGTACGATCCGAAGCTGTGGTCGCGGGTGATGGACCTGAACGTGACGGCGAACTACCGGCTGATCCGCTCGATGGACCCGCTGCTGCGCGCGTCCGGCACCGGCCGCGCCATCTTCGTGACGTCGGCCGCCGCCAAGGCGCCGCACCATTACTGGATGCCCTATGGCGCCAGCAAGGCGGCGTTGGAGATGATCGTGAAGACCTACGCGCTGGAGGTCGCCGGCTCGACCCTGCGCGTCAACCTGCTCGACCCCGGCGTGGTCGCCAGTAAGCTGCGCACCCAGGCCTTTCCGGGTGAGGATCCGACGAAGGTCGCCCAGCCCGACGACGTGACCGAACGCTTCGTCGAACTGGCCGAGGCAGGGTGTGAGCGCCACGGGGAACTGGTGCAGGCGCAGTGACGAAATCCCCCTCTCCCCCCCGGGGAGAGGGTCGGGGTGAGGGGGATCCATTTCGAGGATCTCTTCGGCTACGGCGAACCCCCTCATCCTAACCTTCTCCCCAGGGGGGAGAAGGGATTTCCGAGCGATCAGCGCATCAATCCCCGCAACCGGTACAGCTCCTCCAACGCCTGCCTAGGCGTCAGACTGTCCGGATCGATTCCCGCCAGCGCCACCTCCACCGCCGACGGCCCGGCCGGTACCGCCTCAACCTCCGCCACCACCTTCGGCGCCGGCCGCTTCAGCGCCGCGCTGAACAGCGGCAGATCCTCGGCCAGCCGATGGATCGTCGCGTTCTGGTCGCCCGATTCCAGCAGCTTCAGCACCTCGTCGGCCCGCCCGACCACCGCCGGCGGCAGGCCGGCCAGCTTGGCGACGTGGATGCCATAGCTGCGGTCGGCCGCCCCCGCCGTGACCTCGTGCAGGAACACCACGTCGCCCTGCCATTCCTTGATCCGCATGGTGTGGCAGGACAGCGCCGGCAGCTTCGACGCCAGCATGGTCAGCTCGTGATAGTGCGTGGCGAACAGCGCCCGGCAGCGGTTCACGTCGTGCAGATGCTCGACGCAGGCCCAGGCGATGGACAGCCCGTCGAAGGTCGCCGTGCCACGGCCGATCTCGTCGAGGATCACCAGCGCCCGCGCGCCGGACTGGTTCAGGATCGCCGCCGTCTCCACCATCTCCACCATGAAGGTGGAGCGCCCGCGCGCCAGATCGTCGGCCGCGCCGACGCGGCTGTAGAGCCGGTCGACCACCCCGATATGGGCCTGCTCCGCCGGGACGAAACCGCCCATCTGCGCCAGGATCGCGATCAGCGCATTCTGGCGCAGGAAGGTGGACTTACCCGCCATGTTCGGACCGGTCAGCAGCCACAGCCGGTTGTCGGGCGCCAGATCGCAGTCATTCGCCACGAACGGCCCGCCATGGGCGGCGTCCAGCACCGCCTCCACCACCGGATGCCGCCCGCCCCTGATCGAAAAGGCGAGGCTGTCGTCCACCAGCGGCCGGCTGTAGCGCCGTTCCTCCGCCAGTTCGGCCAGCGAGGTGGCGACGTCCAGCGCCGCCAGCGCGTGGGCGGCTTGCGCGATGGCGTCGGCCTTGCCGGCGACCACCTCGACCAGCCCGGCGAACAGTTCCAGCTCCACCGCCAGCGCCCGGTCGGCGGCCTCCGAAATGCGGCGCTCCAGGTCCGACAGCTCCACCGTGCCGAAGCGCACGGCATTCGCCATCGTCTGGCGGTGCATGAAGACCTCGCGGCCCTTGTCCGACATCAGCTTGTCGGCATGGGCGGCGGTGACCTCGATGTGATAGCCCAGCACATTGTTGTGCTTGACCTTCAGCGACGGCACCCCGGCGATCTCGGCGTATTTCGCCTGCAGGCCGGCGATCAGCCGCCGGCTCTCGTCGCGCAGCGTCACCAGCTCGTCCAGCGCATAGCTGTAGTCGCGGGCGATGAAGCCGCCGTCGCGGGCCAGCAGCGGCAGCTCCGGCGCCAGCGCCTGGGTCAGCTGGTCCACCAGTTCCGAATGCGCGCCCAGCCGCTTGTCGAGCGCCGCCAGCCCGTCCGGCAGCGGCAGGGCGCCGGCCAGCAGTTCACGGATCAGCCCGGCCTGCCGCAGCCCGTCGCGGATCGCCGCCAGATCGCGCGGTCCCCCGCGCCCCAGCGTCAGCCGCGACAGCGCCCGTTCCAGATCCGGGCAACTGCGCAGTGCCTGCCGCAGTTCGCCGCGCAACCGTTCTTCGGCCAGGGCGAACTCCACCATGTCCAGCCGGCGGCCGATGGCGGCGGGATCGGTCAGCGGCGAGGTCAGGTGCGCGCAGAGCAGCCGGGCGCCGGCCCCCGTCACCGTGCGGTCGATGGTGGCGAGCAGGCTGCCGCGCCGCTCCCCGCCCAGCGTCCGCGTCAGTTCCAGGTTGCGCGCGGTGGAGGCGTCGATCTCCATCACCGCGCCCGGCCCCAGCCGGCGCGGCGGCGACAGCCGGGGAACGCGCCCCTTCTGCGTCAGCTCGACATAGCCGACCAGCGCACCGGCCGCCGCGACCTCCGCCCGGGTGAAATTGCCGAAGGCGTCCAGCGTGCCGACGCCATACTGGCTCAGCAGGCGCTGTTTGCCGTTCTCGCTGTCGAATCGCGGGGTGGGCTGCACGGTCAGCCGCGATTTCCATTCGCCCCACAGCTCGAACAGCTCCGGCGCCTGGCTCAGCTTCTCCGAGATCAGCACTTCCTGCGGGTCGAGCCGCCCCAGTGCAGCCCCCAGTCCGGTCCGCTCCACCGGCTGCACCACCAGCTCGCCGGCGGTCTCCGCCACCGCCGCCAGCCAGTTGGAGGAGCGGGCGTCGAGCAAACTGTCCTCGGTCAGGGTGCCGGGGGTGACGATGCGGATGACGCCGCGCTTCACCACCGATTTGCCCCCGCGCTTCTTCGCCTCCGCCGGATCTTCCATCTGTTCGCAGATGGCGACGCGGAAGCCCTGGCGGATCAGGCGCTGCAGGTAATTCTCGTGGGAATGCACCGGCACGCCGCACATCGGGATGTCTTCGCCCAGATGCTGGCCGCGCTTGGTCAGCGCGATGTCCAGCGCCGCCGCGGCATTGACCGCATCCGCGAAGAACATCTCGTAGAAGTCGCCCATCCGGTAGAACAGCAGGCAATCGGGATGCGCCTGCTTGATTTCCAGATACTGCGCCATCATCGGCGTGGCGTCGGGCGGGATGACGATTTCTGCGGTGTCGGACACGGGAACCACGGGCCTTGGATGGGGGGTGTCGAATGGATGTCGTTTCAGGCGCGCACCCTATCACGGGATATGCAGCCACGGGATAGGCCGGTTGGCCGAGCCTGGGACAATGTGGCATGGGACAATAGGGCGCGCACGAACGACTCGGGTCCATGTCCCTGTTGCGGTTGACGGGCGCGCGCCGGCGGTCGCTACAATAGGGAAAGCTGAAAAAAGGGAGACGGCCATCATGACGCAATCGACCGGGCAGACCGCACCCGCCACCGTACCCGCCATCCTACCGGCAGAGGTGCGGGAGGTCGTTGCCCTCTTCGCCACCCGCGCCGCGTTCGAGCGTGCGGTGGAGGCAATCCTGGCGGCCGGCTTCGACCGGGCCGACCTGTCGGTTCTGGCCAGCCACACTTCGCTGGAGGCCGCCGACCCGAAATACCGGCCGCGCGACGAGGCATTGACCGGTCTGGTGGGCGAGCTGAAATACGCCTTTCCCCTGACCACCGCCGGCCTGATCGCCATCGTCGGCGGCCCCATCGAGGCGGCGCTGGCGGCGCTGGTCGCGGCCGGCGTCGGCGGCGTGGCGATCAAGGACTATCTGGACGAGCTGACCAGCCACCCGAAGCCCGACGAGTTCACCCGCGCCCTGGAGGCCGGCGGCATCATCCTGTGGGTGCGCGTCGACTCCGCGGAACGGGAAGCGCAAGCCGCCGCCCTGCTGGAACGCGAGGGCGGGGGGAATGTGCATGTGAGCGTCCGCGAGGCGTGACGGAACACCGGAAGGGGCGGGCAGGGCGTCAGGCGGTCAGGTTCATCATGGCGCCGCGCTTGGCGTCCTGCCCCGTCAGCTTGCGCTTCAACTCCTCGGCGATCTCCTTCTCGATGGCCTCGCGCTGTTCCGGGGGCATCGCGTTCAGATCGTCCTTCGTCATCTTGTGGCGGGCCAGCCACTCGTCCCGAATCCGCTCGGCCGGCGTCTTCTTCGCTTCGGCCAGGAAGTCGCTGACCGCGGCGGTGTCGGTGGTCGGTCCCGCAGCGCTGCCCCAGCCTTTCCTGGCTGTTGCCGCCTGGGCCTGCGACTGGGCGTAGAGGGCGCTTGAATAGCCGTTGTAGCCGTTGACCTGCATCGCGGCGATCCCGCTGCTGGTTGCACCGTCGCCGGACATCGGTTGCCGGCTGTGCAGACCGTTATGCAAGTTCAACGCCGAATGCCAAACCCTTCGGCTTCCACAGCTTGAGGCATCGATCGAGACGGCGAGCGAGGCGGCGAATTCTGCCGCTGGGCAGCTTCTACCGGTTCGATCCTGCCGGTCCTATGACGCAACACTTGATCGCGTCGCCTCAGTCCCCGTCACTTGAAATCCTGTTTGAGAATGTTGAAAACTCACAATATGCAGTGTAATGTGTTTCGGTTTTACCCAATACCTATTGTTTCCATAACCAATTCTCAAACAGGATCTGAAATTGGAACCTATAGCAATGCCTACCTGACTGGATCAGAAATATCTAATACAACGCCGCCAGTCTTTGTTTTCCATATTCTTAGTTTTGTATTAGTGTCATCCCTATAAAATAGCGCTCTTGGCCTTTCATCGTCTTTACGTATCCTGGCGTCAATTATCCAATCAGGAAGACACTCCCTTGTCATTGCCAATGCGTACTCGAACTGTACGGTACCCGTAAACTGACAATAAAAATTGATCTCTTCATCTTCCTGTTTTTGTATATCACATTCAGATAGGCCAGTTATACTGAATGACGTTTTCCAACCGTAATCCTGAATTTGAATGCCGCGAAGCTTTAGGAATTTTCC
>NZ_BADK01000582.1 GCF_000333595.1 Azospirillum sp. B506 | reverse complement strand
TCATCACGCTGGACAACCAGACCATCGCCCTGTCCACCGACGACGGTGCGGTGCAGTGGTCGCAGCAGGGCATCCTGGAGACCGCCGGCCTGCTCGGCGCCGCCAGCCCGGCCGCGACGGGCACGCTGGTCGTCGCCCCCTATTCCTCGGGCGAGCTGTTCGGCCTGCGTCCGGAGAACGGCCGCGTCGCCTGGCAGGACAGTCTCGCCAACATCCGCCGCAGCGGTGCGCTCAGCAACATGGCCGACATCCGCGGCCTGCCGGTGGTCGATCGCGGCGCCGTCTATGCCATCGGCCATTCCGGCCGCATGGTCGCCATCGACGAGCGCATCGGCGCCCGCATCTGGGAAACCGAGATCGGCGGCGTCCAGACCCCGTGGCTGGCCGGCGATTACCTCTACACTGTCACCAACGACCAGGAACTGGTCGCGGTGGCCCGCCAGAACGGCAAGGTCCGCTGGGTGGCGCCGCTCGACCGCTTCAAGGATCCGGAGGACAGGACCGGCCCGATCGTCTGGTCCGGCCCGGTGATGGCGGGCAGCCGCCTGTGGGTGACCAGTTCCAACGGCCAGCTGCTCGGCCTGTCGCCGTCGGACGGCAAGGTCGAGGTGACCCGCTCGCTGCCCACCGGTTCCTACTTGTCTCCGGTCGTTGCCAACAACACTCTCTATGTGCTGTGCGACAACGGAACGCTCGTCGCGTTCCGCTGATCGCGGATTTCCTCCGTCTGTTGTGAAAGGCCTTTGGCCCCATGTCGTTCACCGTGGTCCTCGTCGGTCGGCCGAATGTCGGCAAATCGACCCTCTTCAACCGTCTGGCCGGCAAGAAGCTGGCCCTGGTGGACGATACGCCGGGCGTCACCCGTGACTGGCGCTCGGCCCCGGCCCATGTCGGCGGCCTGTCCTTCACGGTGGTCGATACCGCCGGCCTGGAGGACGTGACCGACGACAGCCTGGAGGCGCGGATGCGCCGCCAGACCGAGCAGGCGCTCGCCCGTGCCGATGTCGCGCTGTTCATCATCGACGCCCGCGCCGGCATCACGCCGCTGGACCGCCACTTCGCCAACCTGCTGCGCCGGGGCAAGACCCCGGTGTTGCTGGTCGCCAACAAGACCGAGGGCAAGGCCAGCCAGCCCGGCCTGTTCGAATCCTACGAGCTGGGCCTGGGCGATCCGATTCCGCTGTCGGCCGAGCATGGCGAGGGGATGGCCGATCTGGTCGAGGCCCTGCTGCCCTACGCCCCGGCCGAGGGCGACGGCGAGGTCGAGGAGAAGGACGACGGCTACGACCCCTCCATTCCCATCGGCGACCAGCCGGAGCCGGAGGAGGATCGCAGCAAGCCGATCCAGATCGCCATTGTCGGCCGTCCGAATGTCGGCAAATCGACCCTGTTGAACAGCCTGCTCGGCGAGGAGCGCGTGCTGACCGGCCCCGAGGCCGGCATGACCCGCGACGCCATCGCCGTGGATTGGGAATGGCGCGACCGCCGCTTCAAGCTGGTCGACACCGCCGGCATGCGCCGCCGCGCCCGTGTCGACGAGAAGGTGGAGAAGCTGGCGGTCGCCGACAGCCTGCGCGTCATCCGCATGGCCAATGTCGTGGTGCTGGTGGTCGACGCCGCCGCCATTCTCGACCAGCAGGATCTGACCATCGGCCGGGCTGGTGATCTCCGAGGGCCGCGCCCTGGTGATCGCCGTCAACAAGTGGGACACGGTGGACGACCGGGCCATGGCCCTGCGTCAGGTCGAGGACAAGCTTGAGGCGGCGCTCGGCTACATCAAGGGTGTCAAGGTCGTCACCATCTCGGCGCTGAAGGGCCACAAGCTCGACACGCTGCTGGACGGCGTGCTGGAGACCTACACGGTCTGGAACCGTCGCATCCCGACCGCGCAGTTGAACCGCTGGATCGAAGGTGTTCTCGACCATCATCCGCCGCCCCTGGTCGAGGGCCGCCGGGTGAAGATCCGCTACGTCACCCAGGTGAAGACCCGGCCGCCGACCTTCGCCTTGTTCGTGAACAAGCCGTTGGACCTGCCGGAAAGCTACCAGCGCTACCTGACCACCCACCTGCGCGAGAGCTTCGACATGCCCGGCGTGCCGGTCCGCCTGCTTCTGCGCAAGGGCAAGAATCCGTACGCGGAGGATTGATCCCGAGATCCCCTCTCACCACCGGATATTCCCTCTCCCCTCCCGGGAGAGGGTCAGGATGAGGGGGCAGCACAGGCGTCAAGCCTGTGCCAGAGGATCTGTGCCAGGGGATTGCCAAGAGGCAGCATGCCCCTCGGCGGCGCGCAACGCGCGCCGGTGTTACCCCACCCCCGGTTCCCACCCCTCCGGCGCCATCCTGAAGCCGGCGAACTCGAAGGCCGGCGCCACGGTGCAGCTCACCAGCGACCAGCCGTCCGGCCCTTCGGCCAGGCTCCGCGCCGCCTGCCACGCTCCCACCGGCACCACCGCCTGCGGCCGCTCGGCGCCTGCGATGTCCATCCCCAGCCGGCGGCGTTCGACCGTCCCGCCATCCTCATAAATGGACAGCTCCAGCGGCGCCCCGCCATGCCAGAGCCAGATCTCCACCGCATCGACGGTGTGCCAGTGCGACCGCTCCCCCGCCCGCAGCAGGAAATAGATCGCCGTCACCGCCCCGCGTCCGCCATCCCCCGGCGCGCGATGGGTCTCGACATAACAGCCGCCCTCGGGATGCGGCTGCAATCCCAGCAGGTCGATCAGCCGCTCGGCGGTCATCGCATCGTCCGTCATCGCGTGCTCCGCGCCGCCATGCCCAGCCCCTCGCGCAGGTCCGGCAGCAGCATCGCTCCCAGCATGGCGATCACCGGCAGCACCGCATAGTCGCCATTCGCCGCCGCGTCGATCAGTTCGCGGGCGCTGTGCAGCTCGATCCGCATGTCCTCCAGATCGCCATTGTCGGGCTCCGCCACCTTGCGGGCGCCCTTGGCGTGGAACATGTGGCAGGTGCTGCCCTTGGAATTCGCCCCGACCACGAAGCCGCCCAGCGCCGTCCAGTCATCGGCGGCATAGCCGGTTTCCTCCAGCAGTTCGCGCTTTGCAGCGGCCAGCGGATCCTCGCCCGGTTCGATGGCGCCGGCGGGGAAGGTCAGGCTGACACGGCGCGGCCCATGCTTGTAGGTGCGCAGCATCACCACCTTGCCGTCCTCGGTCTCGACATACATCAGCGCGAAGTCGGGCTGGTCGAGCTGGTAGAAATTCTCCACCATCCGCCCGTCCGGCAGCCGCACCGTCTCCGCCCGCACCTTCAGGTAGGGGCTGGCGTCGAGCAGGTCGCGGCTGCCCAGAACGTCCCAAGGCTTCTGTTCATCGCTCATGTGGCGTTCCCGTAAGGTGGCTGGGTGTGGCCGGCGGGGGAGAGGGTGAAGATCTCGCAGCCGTCCTCGGTGATGCCGATCTGGTGCTCGAACTGGGCCGACAGCGAACGGTCGCGGGTGACCGTGGTCCAGCCGTCGGACAGGATCTTCACCTCGGGCCGGCCGGCGTTGATCATCGGCTCCACCGTGAAGACCATGCCGGGGCGCAGTTCGACGCCGGTGCCGGGCTTGCCGAAATGGTCGACATGGGGGGCGTCGTGGAAGACCCGGCCGATGCCGTGCCCGCCGAAGTCGCGGACGACGGAGCAGCGCGCCGCCTCCGCCATCGTCTGGATGGCATGGCCGATGTCGCCCAGATGGTTGCCGGGCTTGGCCTGGGCAATGCCGGCCATCATGCAGCGGTAGGTCAGGTCGACCAGCTTGCGCGCCTTGACGCCGACCTTTTCGCCGACGAGATACATGCGGCTGCTGTCGCCGTACCAGCCGTCGAGGATCACGGTGACGTCGATGTTGACGATGTCGCCTTCGGCCAGCGTCTTGTCGTCGCTGGGGATGCCGTGGTTGACGACGTGGTTGGGCGAGATGCAGCTGCAGGCCGGATAGCCGTGATAGCCCAGCGTCGCCGGAATGCCGCCGCGGTCGCGCTGGAACGCCTCGATCAGCTTGTCCAGCCTGCCCGTGCTGACGCCCGGCACCACGAAGGGCGCGATGTAATCCAGCGTCTCGGCCGCCAGCCGGCAGGCCTTGCGCAGCGCCGCGAACTCTTCCGGACCGTGCAGCACGATCCGCTTGCCTTCCTTGTCCATCAAACCGTCATCCGTCACGTAAATCCTCTGACCGTCTTTCAACCCCTGCGACCAGCCGCAGACAGCGCAACAAGCTATCACGCCGCCGGTCTGAAAAAAGCCCCTGCATTCCACCCCTGCAAGCATAGGATTCGGCGGAACGGCTTGCTATATGTGGCGGGCCTTACCCCCATCGGACTACCAGACCTTTGGCGAAGCCCACCACCCGATATGTCTGCCAGGCCTGCGGCGCCTCCTTCCCCAAATGGGCGGGCAAGTGCGACGCCTGCGGCGAATGGAACAGCCTCGTCGAGGAGGCGGCTCCCGACAGCGCGCCCAAGGGGCTGGGCTCGGCGCGCGGCCGCCGCATCGACTTCGTCGGCCTGCACGGCTCCAGCGAGGCGCCGCCGCGACGGATGACCGGCATCGCCGAGTTCGACCGGGTGTGCGGCGGTGGTCTGGTTCCCGGCTCGGCCATCCTGATCGGCGGCGATCCCGGCATCGGCAAATCGACCCTTCTGCTCCAGGCGATGGCCCGGCTGTCGCAGGACCACCGCTGCGCCTATGTCTCGGGCGAAGAGGCGGTCGATCAGGTCCGGCTGCGCGCCCAGCGTCTCGGTTGCGCCACCGCCCCGGTCGATCTGGCGTCGGCCACCAGCGTGCGCGACATCGTCGCCTCGCTGGACGATGCCAAGGGTCCGGAGGTGATCGTCATCGATTCGATCCAGACCATGTATATGGACAATCTGGACAGCGCTCCCGGCACCGTCGCCCAGGTCCGCGCCAGCGCGCAGGAGCTGATCCGCGTCGCCAAGCGGCGTGGCGTCGTGCTGCTGCTGGTCGGCCATGTCACCAAGGAAGGCATGATCGCCGGTCCGCGCGTGCTGGAGCACATGGTGGACACCGTCCTCTATTTCGAGGGCGAGCGCGGCCACCAGTTCCGCATCCTGCGCGCGGTGAAGAACCGCTTCGGCCCGACCGACGAGATCGGCGTGTTCGAGATGGGCGACGCCGGGCTGGGCGAGGTCGCCAACCCGTCCGCCCTCTTCTTGGCCGAACGCCGCGGCGACGTGTCCGGTGCCGCCGTCTTCGCCGGGATGGAGGGCACCCGCCCCGTCCTGGTCGAGGTGCAGGCGCTGGTCGCCCCGTCGCCGCTCGGCACGCCGCGCCGTGCGGTCGTTGGCTGGGACTCCGCCCGCCTTGCCATGGTTCTTGCGGTGCTGGAGGCGCGCTGCGGCGTGCAGATCGGTGCCAACGACGTCTATCTCAACGTGGCCGGCGGCCTGCGCATCACCGAACCCGCCGCCGACCTCGCCGTCGCCGCCGCACTCGTATCGTCGCTGACCGGGGAACCGGTGCCGGCCGACGCGGTGGTGTTCGGCGAGATCGGCCTGTCGGGCGAGGTCCGCGCCGTCGGCCAGAGCGACACGCGGCTGAAGGAGGCGGCGAAGCTCGGCTTCTCCTCCGCCATCTTCCCGGCGCGGCGCACCGGCAAGAAGGGCAGCCGTGGCGACAACGGTCTCAAGACGGTCGAACTCCAGCAGCTGGGGGAGCTGATGCCGCTGTTCCAGACGCAGGGATCCTCCGGCCGGCCGCCGTCGCGGCGACCTCCCTCTCAACAGGGATATGACGACAACGACACGCGCCGCTGGCGCGACGACGAGTATATTTGACCGCATCCCATCAATCGGCACTCCAATAATCGGCACAGGGTCATGGACAATTTTCCCGTCAATCCGGTGGACGCCGTCGTCATCGCCGTGCTGCTTCTGGCCGCGCTGCTCGCCTTCAGCCGCGGCCTCGTCGCCGAGCTGGTGTCGGTCGCCGCCTGGGCCGGGGCCGCGGTGATCACGCTCTACGCGCTGCCCCATGTCCTGCCCTATGCGCAGATCTACATCCGCTTCGAGATGCTGGCCTACGCCGCGTCGGCGGTGGGCGTCTTCATCGTCGCCCTGATCGTGCTGTCGCTCTTGGGCCGCAGCCTGTCGCGCGGCGTGCAGGCGTCGGCGCTGTCGGCGCTGGACCGCACGCTGGGCTTCGCCTTCGGGCTGGTGAAGGGTGGGATTCTGGTTTCCATCGCCTACCTGTTCTTCCTGTGGCTGGTGCCGAACCAGGCCGAACAGCCGGTCTGGCTGCAGCAGGCCAAGACCCGTCCCTTCCTGACGATGGGGGCGGAGACGCTCTACGGCTTCGTGCCGGAGACGTTGCGCAAGGAAGGGCTCGGCCAGATGGACATGGCGCGCGAGCGGGCGAAACAGGCGATGGAGGCCAAGGAGGCGCTCGACCGCCTGTCGACGCCGGTGCCCAGCCCCGCGAAGACCGGGGGTGCGCAGGCGCCCGATACCGGTTATAAGGACCGCGACCGCGCCGACCTTGAAAGGCTGATGCAGAACAACGCCCGCTGAGCTTGACCGCTCGGTTTTGGCGCGATCGACGTTTGTGGGACCGTAGTTTTTTCCGTTGCATGTGCTGACGCGCCCTAGGGCGCCTCCTGGACGAAGGACTTCTGGTGATGCTGACGACGCATCCGTTCGACGACGACAAGCTGCGCGAAGAGTGCGGCGTGTTCGGCATCTACGGCAACCCGCAGGCGGGCGCCATCACGGCGCTGGGCCTGCATGCCCTGCAGCATCGCGGGCAGGAGGCGGCGGGCATCGTCAGCTTCGACGGCGGCCGTTTCCACCTCCAGCACACGCTGGGCCTGGTCGGGGACCATTTCAGCTCCGAGGCGATCATCGCCAAGCTGAAGGGCGCCAGTGCCATCGGCCATGTGCGCTATGCCACCACCGGCGACACCTCGATCCGCAACGTCCAGCCGCTCTATGCCGATTTCGAGTTCGGCGGCTTCGCGCTGGCCCACAACGGCAACCTGACCAACGCCCAGGTGCTGCGCCGCCAGCTGGTCCGCCGCGGCTGCCTGTTCCAATCCTCGACCGACACCGAGGTGATCGTCCATCTGATGGCGACCGCCCGCGGCGGCTCGCCGGTCGACCGCCTGATCGAGGCGGTGCGGCAGGTCGAGGGCGCCTTCTCCCTGGTGGCGCTCACCTCCAAGGAGGTCATCGGCGTGCGTGACGCGCTCGGCGTCCGTCCGCTGGTGCTGGGCAAGCTGGGCGACATCCATCTTCTGGCGAGCGAGACCTGCGCCTTCGACATCGTCGGCGCCGAATATGTCCGCGACGTCGAGCCGGGCGAGATGATCGTCATCGACGCCGAGGGCGTCCACAGCCTGCGCCCGTTCCAGCCGCAGCAGCGCCGCCTGTGCATTTTCGAATACATCTACTTCGCCCGTCCCGACAGCGTGATGGAGGGCACCTCGGTCTATCAGGCGCGCCAGCGCATCGGCCGTGAGCTGGCCCGCGAGGCCGGGGTCCCGCCGATGTGAT
>NZ_BADK01000583.1 GCF_000333595.1 Azospirillum sp. B506 | reverse complement strand
CCGCCACCGCGGTCAGGCCAGTTTTCTACTAGACCGGGCCATGTTCAGGAATGTCCGCATCGAGGAGATCGACAGCGTTCAGCGGCCCCTGCTCGCCACCTCACACGATTATCCTGACGGCGGCACGCTGCCGCTGCACTGGCACCGCCGCGGCCAGCTGATCTCCGGCATCACCGGGGTGCTGATCATGTCGACCCCACAGGGCCGGTGGGTGGTGCCGCCCGATTTCGGCCTGTGGATTCCACACCGCGAATCATGCATGAGGTCCGCATGATCGGGGCGGTGACCACCCACAGCCTGTTCCTCGACCCGGCGCTGGCCGGCGGCATGCCGGACCGTTGCCAGGTCGTCGGGCTGTCGCCCTTCATCCGCACTCTGGTCGCCCGCGCCGTCGATGTCCCGGCGGACTACGATCCGGACAGCCACGACGGCGCGGTGATGGCGCTGGTCCGCTACGAGATGCTGCATCTGCCCGCCCAGCCGCTGACCGTCCCGTTCCCGGCGAGCCCGGCCCTGGCGGAGCGCTGCCGGCGCTTTCTGCAACGGCCGCTGGTCCACGAGACGATCGAGCACTGGTGCGACGGGCTGGGCATCAGCCGGCGGGCCTTCACGCGGCAGTTCCGGCGGGAGACCGGGCTGAGTTTCCTGGAATGGCGCCAACGGGCCTGCCTTGCCGCCGCCCTGCCCCGGCTGGTGGCGGGGGAGCCGGTCACCTCGGTCGCCATCGACCTCGGCTATGACAACCCAGCCGCCTTCACCGCGATGTTCAAGCGCGTCCTCGGCTCCTCGCCGCGCGCCTACCTCAAGGGGAGCGCCTGAACCGTCCGATTCCGTCTTGGAAATGCCCGGTCAGTCGACCGTAAGCACGATCTTGCCCTGGATATGGCCCTGGGCGGCTCGCTCGTGGGCCAGACGGGCGTCCGCCAACGGGAAGCTGCTGTCGATGACGACGCGGACGGTGCCGTCGTCGAGAAGCCCGGCGATCTCCGTCAGTTGGGCACCGTTCGAGCGGACCTGCGTCGCCGAAACGGTTACCCCCAGGTCCCGCGCCTCGTCGGCGGCGTCGAGGCCGAGCGGGAAGATCGGGAACAGGGCGCCACCGCGCTTCAGCGTCGCCAGGAAACGGGAGGAGGCCGGGCCGCCGACCGCATCGACGACGAGGTCCACCCCGCGCACCACTTCCTCGGCCCTGGTCCCGGTGTAGTCGATGACCTCGTCGGCGCCAAGGTCGCGCAGAAGCGCCTCGTGCCGGCCGGATGCCACGGCGATGACCCGCGCCCCCTTCCATTTCGCAAGCTGCAGGGCGAGATGTCCGACACCGCCGGCCGCGCCGTTCACCAGCACGGTCCTGCCGGCGAGCGGCACCGGCCGGTGCCTGTGCGGCTGAAGCGGGTTCGGTTCGTCATGGCCGAGATCGATCAGGAACTGCCAGGCGGTCAGCAGCGACATCGGGGCCGCGGCCGCCTGCGGGTGGCCGATCTTCGCCGGCTTGCGGCCGACATGCGCCACCGGCGCGCTGACATACTGGGCATAGGCTCGGCTGTCGCCGGCGAGACCGTCGGGAAAGCGGACCATGGCATAGACCGCGTCGCCGACGGCAAGCGTCCGGACATCATCGCCGACCGCCTCGATGACGCCGGACACGTCGGTTCCCACGATGACGGGGAAGGACACCTGCGGCTGCCATGCCGGCGGGAGCATCCGGTAGCCGTCGCGCAGGTACCAGTCCGGCGGATTGACACCGACCGCATGGACACGGATGAGGACTTCGCCCGGCCGCGGTTCGGGTTTCGGGGCATCTTCGTAGACCAGAACCTCCGGGCCGCCGAAACCATGCAGCCGCACCGCTTTCATCATCCCGCTCATCATCGTCTCCGTTGGAAAATCCTGGACAGGAGCGAGCATATGGCCGGTGATTGACGCTTGATAATCGTGCCCGAAATCACTTCATTGATACCATGAAAGAACAAATCGCCCTGGAGCGGCTGACCGGCCTGCTCGCCTTTGCCCGGGCCGGATCGCTGGGCAGCTTCACCGCCGCGGCACGCGCGCTGTCGATCTCGCCGTCGGCGGTCAGCAGAAGCGTGCAGCGGCTGGAGCAGCGGCTGGGCGTGTCGCTGTTCACCCGCACGACCCGGTCGCTGACGCTGACGGCGGAGGGGCGCGAGTTGCATGATCGGGCGCTGAAGCTGCTGCGCGACGCGGAGGAGATCGAGCAGACGGCGATGGCCGCCCGTTCGGAGCCGTCCGGCACCCTGCGCGTCGCCGCACCCCTGCCGATCGGCGTCCATGTGATCGCTCCGGCCTTGCCCGCCTTCCGCAGGCTTTACCCCAAGGTTTCGGTCGATCTGCGTCTGAACGACCGGATGGTCGACATCATCGGGGACGGGATCGATGTCGCGGTGCGCATCGGCGAGCTTGCGGACTCAAGGCTGCTGTCGCGCCGGCTGGCACCGCACCGGTTCTGCTGCTTCGCCTCGCCGGCCTATCTGGCGGCGCGCGGCACGCCGGCCCACCCGGACGAGCTTGCGGGGCACGATACCGTCAGCCTGCGCTACCAGAGCACCGGACAGACGCTGCGCTGGCCCTTCCGGATCGGCGACCGGCAGGTGGAGATCGTGCCGCCGTCCGGGATCCTCGTCGATGTCAGCGACGCGCTGGTTGCGGCTCTGGTGGCCGGCGGCGGCATCGGCATCGCCGCGACCTTCATCACCGCCCCCTATGTGGCGCGCGGCGAACTGGTCCCGCTCCTGTCCGACTTCGCCGTCGAACGCCACAACATCACCGCGCTCTGGCCGGAAAGCCGTCGCGCCAACCCGGCGGTGCGCGCCTTCCTGGCCCTGTTGCAGGAGGTGTTTCACGACCGGATGGCGGCCGCCGCCTTGCCGGCATGACGACGTCGGGCGTTGGCGAG
>NZ_BADK01000584.1 GCF_000333595.1 Azospirillum sp. B506 | reverse complement strand
CTATCTTTCCGACCATCCGCTTCCTGACAATGCTGCCCTGCTGGTGGCCGACAGCAACGGCGTCGTGCTCGCCCACGCTCCGGCAAGGCCGGGAATCGTCGGCACCGCACTTCCGGCCAGCTTCCGCCCCCTGCTGGAGGCGAACACGGTCGGCTCCTTCCAAATGATGGGAATCGACGGCGTCGAGTGGGCGTTCGCCCATGTCCCGCTGGCCGCCGGGGTCCGGCATATTTTCGTGGCCATCGGCATCGACCGTGACGCGGCGATGGGCGGCATCGACGATGCTCTCCAACGGTCTCTGCTGTGGATCGCCGCCACACTTCTGCTTGGATTGCTGGCGGCCTACCTGATTGCCAGACGGCACCTCTACAGCCCGATGGCGGCGCTGATCTCCGCGACGGAGCACTGGCGCGCCGGGGACCGCTCCATCCGCGTGGGCGCGGTGGATGGCCTGGAGATGAGCCGTCTCGGGCTTGCGTTCGATGGGCTGGTCGAAGATCTCGAACGGCAGATGCGGGCCAATGAGGAGGCATCGGCCGCATTGCGGGCCAGCGAGGAGCGGTTCCGCGAACTGGTGGAGAACGCGCCGCACATGATGTGGGTGAACCGCCCCGACGGCACCCTGGAATTCGTCAATGCCGCCTTCCGCGCCTACACCGGCCGCATGACGACCGAGGCCGACCGCATGTCGGATCTCCATCCCGACGATGTCGTCCGCATTCAGGGGGTGCGCCGCTCCGCCATCCTCGCCGGCGAGCCGCACGAGTATGAACTGCGCCTGCGCCGGGCCGACGGAACCTACCGTTGGCATTTCAGCCGCACCCATCCGATCCGTCAGGGCGGGCGGATCGTCGCCTGGTACGGCGGCGCCGTCGACATCCACGACATCCATCGCGCCCGCGATCTGGCCGAGGAAGCCGGGCGATCCAAGAGCCGCTTCCTGGCCGCCGCCAGCCACGATCTGCGCCAACCCATGCAGTCGATCCTGCTATTCGCCGAAGTGCTCCGCCCGCACCTGAGCGAAGGGCCCGGTGTCGATGCGCTGAACCGTCTCCAGCACGGCCTGGAGATCCTGAAGGGGCTGCTCGACGGGCTGCTCGACATCTCGCGGCTCGACGCCGGCATCGTGGCCCCGCAGTTGGAGGACTTCCGCATATCGGAGCTGTTGAGGAGCGTGGACGACGCCTATGCCCCTTTGGCGCAGGAGAAGGGCTTGGACTGGAAGGTGCTGCCCTGCCACGCGGTGGTCCGCAGCGACCGTGTCCTGCTTGGCCGCATGCTGCGCAATCTGGTGGAGAACGCCATCCGCTACACCGACCGGGGCGGCGTTTCGGTGACATGCAGCGTGCAGGACGAGCGTCTGGCGGTCGGGGTGGTCGACAGCGGATGCGGCATTCCGGCCGATCAGATCGAGCGCGTCTTCGAGGAGCTGTATCAGGTCGACAATCCCGAACGGGACCGCAACCAGGGGCTGGGCCTTGGGCTGGCGATTGTCCGCCGCCTGTCCAGCCTGCTCGACCATCCCGTCGCGGTGCGCTCGCAATCCGGCCAGGGTTCCCTGTTCAGCATCGCGGTGCCGCTCGCGGCGGAGGCCCGCGCGCCGGAGCCGCCGTCCACGGAGATAACGCCCGCGGAGATGGCGCCGGCACTGCCGGAGCGGGGGGAGCAGCGGTTCGCGGTGGTGGTTGACGACGATCCCATCGTGCTTGCCGGGATGGAGAGCATCCTGCGGGCGTGGAGGTTCGACGTGATCGCCGCCGATTCGACCGACCTTGCGGTGGAGACCCTGGAGCGGGACGGGCGCCGGCCGGACGTCCTCGTCGTCGATTACCGCCTGCGGGACAAGCGCATCGGGACGGAGGCCATCCTCCGCATCCGGGCGATGCACGATGCGGGCATCCCCGGCCTGATCGTCACCGGCGAGATCGGCACCCAGCCGCAGAACGATGCCCTCACTTACGGCTTCGGCCTGCTGCATAAGCCGGTCACCCCGCGCAGCCTCGCCGCGGCGCTCACCCGGCACCTGACGCGGGGCGACCGCTGAGCGTTCGCTCAGCGGTCGATGGGAGCCGGCGCACTCTCCCTGCCGGCTCGTCCCAGTGTCAGCGCGATGTCAGGCCGCGCACTCTGTGACGCTCGATGTCCGGCAGGAAGACGGTCAGCAAGCCCAGAAGCGGCAGGAACGAGCAGGCGGTATAGACGAAGCCGATGCCCCGCCAGTCGGCCAGCAGGCCCAGGCCGGCGGCGGCGATGCCGGCGACGCCAAAGGCCAGACCGAAGAACAGTCCCGACACCATGCCGACACGGCCGGGCAGCAGTTCCTGCGCATAGACCACGATGGCCGGAAAGGCCGATGCCAGAGCCAGCCCGATGATGGCGCTGAGGGCGACCGTCGTCGTCAGGCCGACATAAGGCAGGGCCAGGGTGAAGGGCAGGATCCCGAGGATGGAGACCCAGATCACCGTCTTGCGGCCGATGCGGTCGCCGACCGGGCCGCCGATCACCGTCCCCGCCGCCACCGCCGCCAGGAAAACGAACAGGCAGAGCTGGGCGTCGCCGGTGGACAGCCCGAACCGGTCGATCAGGTAGAAGATGTAGTAGCTGGTGATGCTCGCCAGATAGACGTATTTCGACACGATCAGCGCGATCAGGATGCCGACCGCCCGGGCGACCTGTCCCGACGGCAGCTCGGCATGCTGGGCCGCCGCCCGGCCACCACTGGTCCGGGGCTTGGCGTTCAGCCTCTGCCAGCTTCCCAGGCGGACCATGACCACCATGCCGGCAAGGGCGGCGATGGCGAACCAGCTGAGGCTGCCCTGGCCATGGGGCAGGATGACGAAGGCGGCCAGCAGCGGGCCGAGCGCGGAGCCGAAATTCCCGCCGACCTGGAACAGCGACTGGGCCAGCCCATGGGCGCCGCCGGAGGCCTGACGGGCGATGCGCGACGCTTCCGGATGGAAGACGGACGACCCGAAACCGAGCAGCATCCCACCGGCCAGCAGGGCCGGGAAAGCGGGCGCCCAGGCGAGGACAAGCAGACCGAGCAGGGTGGACCCCATGCCGAAGACCAGCGAATAGGGCATCGGCCTGCGGTCGGTGAACAGCCCGACCAGCGGCTGGAGAAGCGATGCCGTCACCTGATAGACGAAGGTCAGCAGGCCGAGCTGGGCGAAGCTGAGGCCGAATTCATCCT
>NZ_BADK01000585.1 GCF_000333595.1 Azospirillum sp. B506 | reverse complement strand
GCACGAGCGGACGGCCGCGATGACGGTGAAGATGCTGGCGCGAACCCTGACGCCGCGGGAGCGCGAGGTGATGAACGAGGTGGTCAAGGGTCGGCTGACAANGCAGATCGCCGGCGACCTGGGCATCAGCGAGGTGACGGTGAAGCTCCATCGCGGCAAGGTGATGCGCAAGATGCAGGTGCGCTCGGTCGCCGATCTCGTCCGCAAGGCGGAGGTGCTGACTCCCGAAGGGTGAGCCCGTCTCCAGCCCCCCATTTCTAGACCCCCCATTTCTAGACCTAGGTGTGGTATCTCTCCCCTGACCGTTCCGGATAGGATACGCGTGGCGCCAGGAACCGGCGCCCCTATTCGGTCGAGGCATCACGACGTGTCCAACGAACCCCTGATAGCGGTGGTCGATGACGATGAGGCGATCCGCGAGGCGTTGGACGATCTGCTGCGGTCCATCGGCTTCCGCTGTCTGCCGTTCGTTTCCGCCGAGGATTTCCTGACCCGCGCCGACCGGTCGGTCATCGCCTGCATCATTCTGGACGTGCGCATGCCCGGCCTGTCGGGGCTGGAGTTGCAGGACCGGCTGAACACCGGCGGTGACCATCCGCCGATCCTGTTCATGACCTCCTATGCCGACGACACCACGCGGCGGCGGGCGCTGGGTGGCGGTGCCCGCGACATATTGGGCAAGCCGGTCGATGCCCAGATCCTGATCGCGTCCCTGAACAGCGCCATTGCGGCAGGGTACTCCGCGGCGGGGTAACGCTGCCGGGCGGCCCTCCGGCGCAGCCGGGATGCGGCATCTTCGGCACTCCCTCTTCTGATCGATTGTGCTCCGCCGGCCATCCGATGACCCTGTCGGTCCGCGGCCTCGCGCCCCGATGGGATGCCCAGCGTCGCGGACAGGGCAAATGGCGATCGGACCGTAGCATTCGGCGCCCCTTGACGGTTTAAGATGAAGCAGGACCGGACGGGAGACGGAGCGATGACGGTCGCGGCGGTCGCATCCCATAGCATCGAGCCCGGGATCGGAACGCCATGAGCTTTCTGACCCGCCTGCTTCTGCTCGTCTCGCTGGCCCTGGTTCCGATCTGTGGCCTGGAGGTGTGGAACCAGATCGACCTGCGCCGCCAGCGCTCCGGAGAAATCCACGACCATGCACGACAACTGCTCGGCCTGCTTGGCGGCGAACAGGCGCGCCTCGTCGAAGGCGTGCGTCAGATGCTGGCTCTACTGGCGGAAACCTCGGCGGCTCAGACTCTCGATGCTTCGGCCTGTCAGCAGTTGCTGGAACGCACGGCCAAGTGGATCCCGGATTATTTGACGATCAATCTCGCCACCACCGACGGAACCATCCTCTGCTCCACCGAAAAGCACTTACCCGGGCGGAACATCGCCGATCGAACGCATGTCCAGGCGGCGCTGGAAAGCGGCGGCTTTCACGTCCGAAAGTTCATTCCGCAACGG
>NZ_BADK01000586.1 GCF_000333595.1 Azospirillum sp. B506 | reverse complement strand
CTTCGTTCGGATTTCGCCGGATCACGGCACGGCGCTGGACATCGCCGGGACCGGCAAGCCCAACGCGACCAGCCTGATCGCGGCGCTGAAGACCGCCGCCCGGATGGCACGGAACCGACAACGGGCCGCCAATCCCTGACCGGACGTCGCAGAAATGAAAAAGGAGCGCCGATGCGCTCCTTTTTTGTCGGCTTCCGGTGAGGTCAGCCCCGGTCGTCGGGATCATACATCGTCGGACCGCTCTGGTGATCGTGGTGGGGCGGCGCCTGATCGCGGTGGTGATGGGTACGGGCGATGAAGGGCGCCAGATCCTGCAGCTCGATGAAATTGTCCGCCTGACGGCGCAGCTCGTCGGCGACCATCGGCGGCTGCGAGCGCACGGTGCTGACGACGCTGAAGCGCACGCCCTTGCGCTGCACCGCCTCCACCAGCCGGCGGAAATCGCCATCGCCGGAGAAGAGCAGGATGTGGTCGACATGATCGGCCATCTCCATCACGTCGATGGCCAGCTCGATGTCCATATTGCCCTTGATCTTGCGCCTGCCCGAGGCGTCGGTGAACTCCTTGGTCGGCTTGGTCACCATGGTGTACCCGTTGTAGTCGAGCCAGTCGACCAGCGGGCGGATCGGGGAATATTCCTGATCTTCAACAAGAGCGGTGTAGTAGAAGGCGCGCACGAGCCTGCCTTCTCCCGCAAAGCCGTCACGCAACCTTTTGTAATCAATATCAAAGCCCAATGAGCGCGCTGCGGCGTAGAGGTTGGCGCCATCGATAAAAAGCGCGAGACGCTCTTCTTTGTAAAACAACTTGCTGACATCACGCGGCAAAGTCGAATTGCGGTCCAATGCCAGGATCCTTTCGTCGCTGCTTGTTAAAAATTCACGGAACATGCGCAAATGTCCGCGTTCCAATTTTGAAATTTAGGGTATAGGGCATGAACATACAAGAGGGCAACTGTTGCCTATTATCCCCGACGGCGATCCAGTCATGGACGGCGAAGCCACTTGCGGCTTTCCCTTGGCGCAATGCAGCAGCGCTGTGGTTCGCGCTTGCACCTATCGGGCCACATCCATATAGTCTAGAGCCTCCTTTGAATCCGGAGTTCGTCTGGCATGGCCCGCGTTACCGTTGAAGATTGCGTCCTGAAGGTTCCGAACCGTTTCGAGCTGGTCATGATGGCCGCCCAGCGCGCCCGTGAGGTCGCCAGTGGCGCTCCGCTGTCGATTGACCGCGACAACGACAAGAACCCGGTCGTGGCGCTCCGCGAGATCGCGGACGAGACGGTGTCTCTGGATTATCTGAAGAACGCCCTGATCAAGGGCCACCAGAAGCATGTCGAGCCGGACGAGCCGGAAGAAGAGATCGTCGAGCTGATGGCCGGCGAGAACGACTGGGCCGCCCGTGGCAACAACTCGCTCGGCGACGAAGACGGCATGAGCGAGAGCGACGGCGAAGAGCTG
>NZ_BADK01000587.1 GCF_000333595.1 Azospirillum sp. B506 | reverse complement strand
GGCATCTATGCGCTGTGCTCCCATCCCAGCTAGGACCCCAACCAGTCACCCATGGGCATCAGCGCCGAATTGTGGGAAGAGCTGCTGTCGAACCCGGCGACGCCGCTGAACAACAAGGCGGTGGTCGGCCAATATCCGCCCGGCTCCACCTTTCGAGATTGAACCCACGGAATGGTTCGAGCCGCCGCCGGCGGGCAGCCATATTTCCGTGACGGTCCGGATCGGCGAACGGCCGGACACCCGATCCTACTCCGTCGTCGGTCCCTGCCGCGACTCTGTCTACAGGATCGCGGTGAAGCGCATGCCGCAGAGCCGCGGCGGCTCGGCCTATCTGTGGTCGCTGGCGCCCGGCGCCCGGCTGTCGATCACGCCGCCGCGCAATCTGTTCCCGCTGGCGCATGGCCGGCCGGACTATCTGCTGGTGGCCGGCGGCATCGGCATCACCCCGATCTACAGCATGGCGCTGGCCCTGGCGGAGAAGGGGGCGGAGACGGGAGCCGACAAGGGAGCCGACAAGGGCGCGGCGTTCCGCCTGCTTTATGGCTGCCGCTCGCGCGGCGATCTGGCCTTCGCCGAGGAGCTGCGCGGGCGGATCGGCGACCGGCTGGAGGTGGCCGTCGAGGAGGAGGGGCAACGGCTCGACCTGCCGGGTGCGGTGGCGGCGCTGGATCCCGGCGGCGAGATGTATGTCTGCGGTCCCATCGGCCTGCTCGATGCCGTCCGCCGCTTGTGGCGCGACAGCGGCCGGCCTGCCGCCAACCTGCGCTTCGAGACCTTCGGCAACACCGGCCGCTTCGCGGCGGAACCCTTCACCGTCCGCATCCCTCGCCTGGGGCTGGAACTGCAGGTGCCGCAGAACCGGACCATGCTGGACGCGCTGGAGGCGGCCGGCGTGGCGATGATCTCCGATTGCCGGCGCGGCGAGTGCGGGCTGTGCACCGTGAAAGTGCTGGAGGTCGACGGCGCGCTGGATCATCGCGACGTCTTCTTCAGCGACCGCCAGAAGGACGAGGGCAAGCGGATGTGCACCTGCGTGTCGCGCGCGGTGCAGGGCGGCGTCACCATCGACACCGCCGACCGCAGCCTGTGAGCACCGGCGCCTGACCGAATCCCGGAACGGGGGCGGCGCCGGTTGACATGAGACAAGGGGAGGGGACGACCATGATGGTCAGTCTGGGCAATGTGCTGTTCAACGGCCTTGCCTATGGGATGCTGCTGTTCGTGATCTCGGTCGGCCTGTCGGTGACGATGGGGCTGATGGGCTTTGCCAATCTGGCGCACGGTGCCTTCGCCATGCTCGGCGGCTATGTCGC
>NZ_BADK01000588.1 GCF_000333595.1 Azospirillum sp. B506 | reverse complement strand
CAGTCCCTTCCGGGATATCGGGCGAATCGACGTCGATGGGAACGCCGGGGGTGTGCTTGCTGGTGCGGATCGACAGCGCCGACTTCACATGGGCGACGTTGGGGGCCGCCGTCAGCTTGGTCGTCAGGAAGCGCTGGTAGTCGTCCCAGTCCTCCGCCACGATCTTCAGCACGAAGTCATATTCGCCGGCCAGCATGTTGCACTCACGAACCAGCGGCCAGCTGTTGACGAGCTCCTCGAATTTCTTTAGGTCCGCTTCGGCCTGGCTGCTGAGGCCGACCTGGGCGAACACCGTGACGCCGAACCCCAGTGCATCGGGGTTGACGTCGGCGTGGTAGCCACGGATGAATCCCGCCTCCTCCAGCGCGCGGACGCGGCGCAGGCAGGGCGGAGCGGAGATGCCGGCACGTCGGGCAAGCTCCACGTTGGTCATCCGGCCGTCGTTCTGCAGATCGCGCAGAATCCGACGGTCAATTCGGTCGAGTTTGACCCGCCGCATGGTTTACTCGGTCGCTCCGGGGATGATTTGGAGAAAGGATATTACACGGGCATGGTGTCTACGCCAAGACCGAAACCCCCGCAAGGGCGAGCAACCCGGATAACGGTCTTTTCGCCGCAGTCCCCTTCGCAGCCTCAACAATCCGAGTTCTCATGCAACCTCTAACCAGCTCGCCCCTGACCTGCTGGGTCGTGTCGGACGGCAAGGCCGGCATGGAAAACCAATGCATCGGTCTGGCGGAGTCGCTTGGCCTGACGCCGGTCGTCAAGCGCGTGCGCCTGCGCACGCCCTGGCGCCAGCTGACCCCTTACTGGCGCATCGGCAACCGCTTTGCCGCCGGCCCCCAGGGCGATCCGGTGGAGCCGCCCTGGCCCGACCTGCTGATCGGCACCGGGCGGCAGTCCATCGCCGTCTCGCTGGCGGTGCGCCAGCAGTCGGGTGGCCGCACCTTCACCGTCCAGATCCAGGATCCGGTGATGAACCCGCGCAACTTCGACCTGATCGTCGTGCCGCGCCACGACAAGCTGCGCGGCGACAATGTGCTGGTGACCCGCGGCGCCCTGCACCGGGTGACGCCCGCCATCCTGGCTGGCGCGGCGGAGCGGTTCGCTCCCCGCCTGGCCCATCTGCCGCACCCGCGAATCGCCGTGCTGATCGGCGGTGACAACGGCGTCTACCGCCTGACGCCGACCATCATGGGCGACGTGGCCGAACGGCTGGCCAACCTGACGCGGACCCACGGTGCCGGGCTGATGGTCACCCCGTCGCGCCGCACCGGTGCCGACAACGAAGCGATCCTGCGCGCCCGCCTGTCCGGCCTGCCGGCGGAGGTGTGGGACGGCACCGGCGAGAATCCCTATTTCGCCTATCTCGGTTTGGCGGATGCGGTGGTGGTGACCTGCGACAGCGTGTCGATGACGTCGGAGGCCTGCTCGACCGGCAAGCCTGTCTATGTGATCGAGCTGGACGGTGGGTCGCCCAAGTTCCGCGCCTTCCATGACGGGCTGTACCAGGACGGCATCACCCGGCCTTTCGACGGCTCCCTGGACCACTGGGACTATGTGCCCCTGAACGAGACGGAGGTGGTGGCCGAAGAGGTGCGCCGCCGCCTGTCCGCCCACCGCAAGCGTTTCGGGCTGTCCTGACAAGCAGGCGGGGTGCGGCGCGACCAATGCGCACACCCCGCTGGTATGACCGGTTTGGGGGCGGAGTTCCACGGCGCTCCGTGTCATAAGCGCTGGCAAACCGGCCGTTCGAAATCACGGTCCGGGGCCGTCCTTCCATCCGGAACTTCCGCCGCCATGCCTGCCGCCATGCCCACCCCAGACGCCGTTTCCGCCTCCTTCCTGCGTTGCCTGGAGAACAGCCGGCTGTTCGACCGGCCCTACACTCACTGGCTGCTGTCGGCGGCGCTGCCGGAGGAGACCGCCGACGCCATCGCCGATTTGCCCTGGGGTCCGCCCCCGGTGTCCGACACCTATGGCAAGCGCGAGACCAACAATGCGTCGCGCACCTATTTCGGCGAGGAGAACCGCGCCAGATATCCGGTGTGCGAGACGGTGGCCCAGGCCTTCCAGAGCCGCCCGGTGGTGGACGCCATCCAGAAGACCTGCAACGTCGACCTGACCGGCACCAGCCTGCGCATCGAATATTGCC
>NZ_BADK01000589.1 GCF_000333595.1 Azospirillum sp. B506 | reverse complement strand
CGATTGCCGCCTCGTCGAGTCCCTCGACCCGGCGGATCAGTTCCATGTCGAAGTGACGCCCTATGAGAGCGGCGCAATCGGCTGCACGCCGCGCCACCCCTCCCAGGCGGCCCAGCCGCTGCT
>NZ_BADK01000590.1 GCF_000333595.1 Azospirillum sp. B506 | reverse complement strand
GCCGCAAAAGCACGGAAGCGGTTGACGGCACGGGCAGCGCCGGGACATCTTTTTCCGCCTCGGGCGCCAGCCCTCACAGCCATCCGGCGCTCGCTGCGATGGAAGGACTTCACGGCGGCATCTCCAGCCTCGACCAGCCGCAAGCCACCGCGACCCTCCGCCCGTCGCGCGGCGCTGGCATGCCGATGGGCGTGCAGGACCAGATCTCCGTCCACATCAAGAAGAGCGTCGCCGACGAGGTCGACCAGTTTACCATCAACCTGCATCCGGCCGAGCTGGGACGGATCGACATCAAGCTGGACATCGGCGCCGATGGCCGGGTCAACGCGATGGTAGCGGTGGAAAAGGCGCAGACGCTCGAACTTCTGCAGCGTGACAGCCGGGGTTTGGAACGCGCCTTGCAGGATGCCGGACTGCAGACGGACTCCAACAGTCTGAACTTCAGCCTGCGCGGTGAAGGCAACCCCTTCGCCGGTGACGGCCGGGGCGATGGCAAGGGAGGCGGAACGGGTCGGCGCGGCCGCGGCTTCGGCGGTGGCGGCGACGAGGACGGGTCCGACGGGGTCGTCTACACCGCGACGCTCGGCAACGGGCGCGTCGACATCCGCGCCTGAACGTGACGGCCCGCCCGGCCGCACTCCAGCGTCGCATCACAGATTTCGGCCGACAAGGCCATAAAGGACGACCGCCATGACCACGACGACCAACACCACCAACACCCCGACCGTGAACCAGTACGGCACCTATTCGGGCGGTCTCTCCACCGGGTCGAAGACGGCGGCCGAAACCAGCAAGACTCCCCAGACCGATGCGGAGAAGACCGCATCGGCGACGAAGGGCCTGGGCGACAATTTCCAGACCTTCCTCACCATGCTGACCACCCAGATGAAGAACCAGGACCCGCTGAAGCCGCTCGACACCAATGACATGACCAAGCAGCTGGTCGATTTTGCCAATGTCGAGCAGAACATCGGCACCAACAGCCGCCTGGACAAGCTGGTGCAGTTGCAGTCGGCCGGCACCGCCTCGACCAACCTCGCCTATCTCGGCCGCACGGTCGCCTTCGAGGGCGACAACTTCCAGTACACGCAGGGGATGACCCAGGCACCGCTGGGCTACGAGCTGGCGACCTCGGCCAAATCGGTGCGCGTCGACATCCTCGACTCCAACGGCAACATCATCCGCTCGATGCCGGGCGAAACCACCGCCGGCACCAAGCACGCCGTCAACTGGGACTTCAAGGACAACAACGGCCGCGCGGTGCAGCCCGGCACCTATCGCCTGAACGTGGCACCGGTGTCGGAGAACAAGAACGACACCATCAAGGCGACCACCTACACCTTCGGCACCGTCGCCGGGATCGGCAACAACAAGGACGGCGAGACGGTGCTGAACATCGGCACCAGCGAGGTTCCGCTGTCGAAGCTGACGACTGTGTACTGACCCGGATTCGTTGAATCGGTCGACTGCCGACAGCCTGGACGGAGGGGTGGCGGAACCGCCCCATCCTTCCGGGGGAGCAACTACCACCCGAAAAAAAGTTAACCCTTTCGTTTAGGCATTTGTTAAGTGCCGGCGCATACAGTACCCCGAAATCGTGGAATGCACAGTTTGGGTTGGAGCGTCCGCGCATGGCACTCATCGAATTCGATACCGGCGACGATTCTGCTGCCGGTGCATCGGTCATTGGTCCTGAGGGGCGTCCCATGACCGAAAACGACCTTCCCCCGCCCGACACCAAGCGTTGGGTGATGCGCCGCAAGGCGGAAGTGGTCGCCGGCGTCCGTTCGGGCCTGATAAGCCTGGAGGAAGCCTGCCGCCGCTATACCCTGTCGGTGGAAGAATTCCTGTCCTGGCAGCGGCTGATCGACAGTCACGGGATGCGCGGCCTGCGCGCCACCCGGCTGCAGGATTACCGCCCGGGCCAGGGTGTCCGCGACCGCGTCGGCGCGGACTGAGACAACGCAGATCGGTGAAAGAGCGCCACGGGGCCAACCCGCGGCGCTTTTTGCGTTCACGAGCCACGCGGCCGGCTGTCGGGAGACCCGTCGGCTACGCCCGCCCCTTGCCACACGCCGCGTCGATCAACGCCGCCGCGGCGCTCGCCACCGCTTCGTTGCCCGGTCCGAGATCGAGCGCACGGCCGGAGGCATAGGCGCCTTCCATCAGCAGCTGCAACTGCGCGCACAGGCGGTCCGGCTCGTCGGCGCCGGCCGCGACCGCCAGCGCGTGAAGCCGGTCGCGGACCATGCGCTTATGAGCCAGCGCCAGCATGCGGGCGGGATTGGCAGGATCGCGCAGTTCGGCCGCCGCGGTGGTAAAAGGGCAGCCCTGGAATTCGGATGGTCGATCCAGTGGCCGAGCGCGGTGAACAGCGCCTTCATCTGCGCCCGCGGATCGTCGGGGTGACGGGCGGTCACCCCGATCCCACCAGGCGGCATGCTGGACCAGGTTTCGCTCCAGATAGGCGCAGACCAGTTCCTCCTTCGAGGCGAAGTTCCGGTACAGGCTCATCTTCGCGACACCGGAGTGGGCGATGATCGTGTCGATTCCGACCGCACGGATGCCTTCGCGGTAGAACAGCTCCGCCGCGGTGTCGAGAATCCGGTCGCGCGCCGGCTTCCTTGCCCCTTCAGCCTCACCCATTCCCAGCACCGACCGATCCGTTGCGGCCGGGTCCAAGCCCGGCATTGACAATGATACAGACCTGTCTCTACCATCGCAATGAAGAGACAGATCTGTATCATCAAGAACGGAGATCCGGGGGATGCGCTATTTCGATGATGTCACGGTGGGCGACCGCTTCACCGGCGGGCCGCTGACGGTCGAGGCGGCGGAGATCGTCGCCTATGCCGAGAAATTCGACCCGCAGCCCTTCCATCTCGACGCGGAGGCGGCGAAGGACACGATGTTCCATGGACTGGCGGCCAGCGGCTGGCACACCGCCGGAATGACGATGCGGATGATCGTCGGCAGCGACGCGGAACTGGCAGGCGGCTATATCGGCATGGGGGTCGACCAGATCGGCTGGCCGCGCCCGACCCGGCCGGGCGACGTCCTGCGCATCGAGATGGAAGTGCTGGAGGCCCGCCGCTCCGCCAAACGCCCAGACCAGGGCGTGCTGCGGGTAAAGACCACCACCCTCAACCAGAATGACGAGGTGGTGCAGACCATGATCGCCAATCTGCTGGCCCCCGGCCGCCCCGCCTGAGCAGGAGCGCCTGACGGAACCGCATCCGGGCGGAGTTTCGCCCCTCCGGAAAGCCCAGTGCACGTTCTTCAGGCGCTCTCGACAGCGGGCCTTCGGTGATGATGGACATCGATTGCGGTTCGCTGCAATAAAAGCCGTCTTTCCAGCGGCATTGGTCCCGGCGATGAAGTGCATGATCATCACCCCGCTTGGGCCGGGGCACGAAGGGGTGGCTGCTGAATGCCGTCAGTCCGTGCGTGCCGCGGCAGCGGCATCGTCCGGCCCGTTCACGGATGTGTTTCACCTGATCGTCGATGACAGGCAAGGCGCTATCGGCAGATCGGCAGCCAGAAACCAGGGCATTGCCAGAGCCAGGGAGGCCGGAGCCGATTGGTTGTTCTTCCTGGACGCCGACGACCTGATGTCGCCCACGGCATTCTCCGCCGTCCAGAACTATGTTTCGGATTACGACGCGGTGTGGGGGATGATTTGCGAGATGTCCTACGGACATGATCGCTTCCAGTTGCGTGCCGGTCAGCTTGGCGGCACAGCCTCATTCGAGGAGATACTGAGCGTTCCCCCGTACCTTTCGCTCCAGATCGGGCATTTCGTCAAAACGGACCTCGCCGGGAGCATTCTCTTCAATGAAGACATGGATTGCGGGGAGGATTTCGAGTTCTACTGCCGGGAATGGACCGCCGGCAGCTGCATCAAGACCGGTGACGTGTTCTTCATCAATCGCCGGGGCGTCCATCGACCGGC
>NZ_BADK01000591.1 GCF_000333595.1 Azospirillum sp. B506 | reverse complement strand
AGGTCGACGTTCGTTTCCCCCAGCAGCCCAAGCCGGCCGCCAATCTGCCGAAGAACGCCCAGGAGCGCGCGGTGGCGCTGGTCGAGCTGATGGGCCGCCTGACCGCCCTGCTGGAGCGCGAGGCCGCGGCCGTCCGCGCCCGCCGCCCGGCCAAGGAGCTGGCGCAGATCGTCAAGGACAAGCAGCCGATGACGCTGGTCTATGAGGAGCTGTCCCGCCTGCTGCGCGTCGACCGCGAGGGGCTGATGGGGTTGGCTCCGGAGATGAAATCGGCCTTGAAGGACGCCACCGGCAAGCTCTATGCCGCCACCGCCGACAATGCCGAGGCCCTGCGCATCGGCGGCGAAGCGCAGAAGGTGATGGTCGACACCGTGGTGACCGTGATCACCCGCCAGCAGAAGGCACCGACCACCGCCTATGCCGCACATATGGGCGGCGGCCGCGGCTATTCCCCGCCGCCCAGCGGGCCGCGCACCTCGGCGGCGCTGAACACCCGGCTTTGAGCCTCATCCGCTTTCATCCGTGACTGCCGAGATTTTTCGGACGGCCGCCTCCTCTCCACGGGGGCGGCCTTTTTCTTGTGTGCCGGTTCCGCCCTGCCGGAGGGCCACGGCAAGAATGGTCCGCCACCCGGCCGAATTTGCCGGCCCGGGCCGCCTCGGCCGGCCGGAACTGCCGCGTTGTCGAAAACCGACGGCCGGATAACACGCCCCGGCAGTTGGCCCGTCCGTTGCATGGTGTCTTCCGCATCGCTGTCGGTGCGTTCGCCGTCCCTGAGAGGCCCTTCCATGGAAGTCCAATCGAACAACATCGCCGCGTCCTTGTTCGACGGTCTCAGCCAATCCCAGCAGACGCAGGGAGCAGCGACGAAGAACGACCTGTTTTCCAAGATGATGGACCGCATGCTGACCGACGCCGCCGCGCGCAAGCGCGAGCAGGCCGAGGCAGCGACGCGCGACTCCGCCAAGGACGCGGCGAAGGAGGCTGCCAGGGACGCGGCCAGGGAGGCCAGGGACGCCCGCGCGGCCGAGGCCCAGCGCCGGCAGCCGGTGCGCGCCGAACCGAAGCCCGATCCGCACCGGGACAGGGCCGCGCAAGCCGCCCACCGGCCGGATGACGCCGATGTGCCCCGTGCCGCCGGGCCGAAAGCAGGCAAGACCGACGACGACCAGAAGGTTCAGGCCCGCCAGGACGACCGCCGCCCGGCCAGAGCCGAGAAGCCGGAGAAGGACCAGTCGAAGACCGATGGCACCAAGGCCGGCGCGGACAAGGCCGGCACCACGAAGACCGGTGACGCCGGCGATTCCGGATCGGCCACCGCGTCCGACGGTGCCACTGCGGCCGATGCCACCGGACAGGCCGACTCCACCGATACCGCGGACAGGGGCGCGGACGATGGCGATGCGAGCGCCGGGGATGCCGCCGCGGATACGCAGGCCGTAAGCCAGCCCACAGACCAATCGCCGGTCCTGCCCCAGCCGGCTCCGCCGCAAGCGGCGCCACAGGCGAGCGACCTGATCCTCGCCGGCCTGACGACTGCCGGACAGGCTGCGGATGGCAGCGATGGTGCGGCCGGCGACGCGGACACTGCCACGGCAGGGACGGCCGGCACTGTCGATCCTGCAGCCCAGCTCGCCCAGGCGCAACGCGCACAGACCGCCCAGGCACAGACCGCCGCTGCCGGCGCCATGACACGCGAGCAGGCTGCCGCTGCCGACAAGGCCGCCGACAAGGCCGGTGCCGTGACCGCCGATGCCGGACAGACGGCGGGCACCGCCCAAGCCGGGGCCGACGGTCAGGCCGGTGCTCAAGCCCTCCCGACGGATGACGACAGTGCCCTGCCCGACCGCTTCGCCGATCTGCTGGCCGCGGCCAAGGCGAATACCGGTGAGGCAAAGCAAACCGGAAAG
>NZ_BADK01000592.1 GCF_000333595.1 Azospirillum sp. B506 | reverse complement strand
GTCGCTGATGTAGAAGCTGCCGTCGGACAGCCGGGCGATGCCCTCGGTGTCGAGGCTGATCTTGCCGTTGTAGGCCTGCGGCAGGACCGGGAAGCCGCCGGTTGCGGCGCGCAGGCCGGTGCGGGGCTGCGGATCGAGGCCGGTGGTGACGGCGCCGTTGGCTTCCGTCAGCAGGGTGGTGTCGAGCAGGCTCAGCCCGATCTGCGACTGCTGTCCGCTGCCGGCGGCCAGGGCCGTGCTGCCGTAATAAGGAGTCAGCGACAGGGCCAGCGTGTTGAAGCGCGGCCGGTAGTCGGTGGTGCCGGCCACGTTGTAGCCACGGTCGGGCAGGGCATACATGATGCCGCTGTAGCTGTCGCCGCTGCGCCGCCAGGATCTGGCGTCGAAGGTCAGCCCCGACATCGAGCCGAAGGTCTCGCCATACTTGTCGCGGGTGGAAGAACTGATCCGGCCGACGCCGACCAGACCCTGGTTGGCAAAGCTGGAGCCACCGACGGTAACGCTGTCCACGGCCTGGGCGGAGGCGACCCCCATCGCAGCTCCGCAGGTGGACAGGATGAAAGTGGCGAGGCCGGTGGCGGACAGCAACGCCGTCCTTAACCGTCCCGCACGGTGTATCCCTTGCATTGTGTAGAACCCCCCAATTGAAACCCAAGCGAATTCCAAAGGGGTATTAGGCGCGGGCGCGTGACGGTGTCGTGTAGCCTTGGTGACGTGTCGATGACGTTTTGGCGGAGTGGCTCAGTCCGCCCGCAGTCCCCGTGCCTGGAACTGTCCGCGCACCCGCTCCACCAGTGCGCGTGAAGGCGGTTCGGTGTCGGTCAGCATGTATTTGCGCCCCAATGCCTTCCACTTGTGCTCGCCCATCTTGTGGAAGGGCAGCACGTCGACCCGGTCGACCACGCCGAGTCCGGCGACGAACTCCGCCAGCCCCTCGATCTCGGCCGCGTCGTCGGTCAGGTTGGGAACCAGCACATAGCGCAGCCAGATGCGCTTGTTCATCCCGGCCAGCCGCTCCGCGAACTCCAGCGTCGGGCGCAGCGGAACGCCGGTCAAATGGCGATAGGTCTTTTCGGAAAATGCCTTGATGTCGAGAAGGACGAGATCGACGTCCTCCAGCAGAAGGTCGTCGGCATGGTTGCCGAGGAAGCCGGAGGTATCCAGCGCGGTGTGCATGCCCAGTGCCTTCGCGCCGCGCAGGATGGCGGCGGTGAATTCCGGCTGCACCAGCGGCTCGCCGCCGCTCAGCGTCAGGCCGCCATGGGCACGCTTGAGGAATTCCGCATACAGCGCGATGTCTTCAAGAATTTCGGTCGAGGTTGTCCGCGTCCCGTCATGCATGTGCTGGGTGTCGGGGTTATGGCAGTACAGGCAGCGCAGCGGACAGCCCGACATGAACAGCACATAGCGGACCCCCGGCCCATCGACGGTGCCGCCGGTTTCGACCGAATGGATCCAGCCGGAGACGGAGCCGGGGCGGGCTTGGGGGAGGGGGGGAGATTGTGTCATCGGAGCTTGCTCATTTTAAAAGGCCGGGCCGTCTCGCCCTCTCTCCCCCGGGGAGAGGGAGGGGACCCGCGCCGAAGGCGTGGGGAGGGTGAGGGGGCCGGCACGCGATCCGCGTGCCGCCAAGGGGCATACTGCCCCTTGGCAATCCCCTGGCACGGGCGTTCCGCCCGTGCTCCCCCTCACCAACCCTCTCCCCAGGGGGGAGAGGGCTTTCAGGCGGGTTGTCGACGTTACTGTGTCGACTTCCCGCACACCCCTCAGTGCTTGTCGTGGAACGTGCGGCTGATGACGTCGAGCTGCTGCTCGCGCGTCAGCTTGATGAAGTTCACCGCGTAGCCGGACACCCGGATGGTCAGCTGCGGATACAGCTCCGGATGGTCCATGGCGTGCAGCAGCGTCTCACGGTCGAAGACGTTGACGTTGATGTGGTGGCCGCCCTGGGCGGCATAGCCGTCCAGCATACCCACCAGATTGCTGACCCGCTCATCCTCGGTCCGGCCAAGCGCGCCGGGGACGATGGTGAAGGTGTAGCTGATGCCGTCCTGCGCATGGGCGTAGGGCAGCTTCGCCACGCTGGCCATCGACGCGATGGCGCCCTTCTTGTCCCGCCCGTGCATCGGGTTGGCGCCCGGCGCGAAGGGCTGGCCGGCCTTGCGGCCGTCCGGCGTGTTGCCGGTCTTCTTGCCATAGACCACGTTGGAGGTGATGGTCAGCACCGACTGGGTCGGCATGGCGTTCCGGTAGGGCTTCTGCTTGCGCAGGGCCGTCATGAAACGCTCGACCGCCCACACCGCGATGTCGTCGACCCTGGCGTCGTTGTTGCCGAAGGCCGGATAGTCGCCCTCGATCTCGAAATCGGTGGCGAGGCCCTTGGCGTCGCGGATGACCTTCACCTTGGCGTACTTGATCGCCGACAGGCTGTCCGCCACCACGCTCAGGCCGGCGATGCCGCAGGCCATGGTGCGCAGGATGTCGCGGTCGTGCAGCGCCATCTCCAGCCGCTCGTACATGTACTTGTCGTGCATGTAGTGGATGGCGTTCAGCGCGTTCATGTAGACCTTGGCCAGCCACTCCATCATCGGCTCGAAGCGGGCCATGACCTCGTCATAGTCCAGCACGTCGCCGGTGATCGGGGCGAAGGCCGGGCCGACCTGCTCGCCGGACACTTCGTCCTTGCCGCCGTTGATGGCGTACATCAGCGTCTTGGCCAGGTTGGCGCGGGCGCCGAAGAACTGCATCTGCTTGCCGATGCGCATGGCCGAGACGCAGCAGGCGATGCCGTAATCGTCGCCCCAATAGCCGCGCATCAGGTCGTCGCTCTCGTACTGGACCGAGCAGGTCTTGATCGAGGTGTCGGCGCAGAAGCGCTTGAAGCCTTCCGGCAGCTTCTCCGACCACAGCACCGTCAGGTTCGGTTCCGGCGCCGGGCCGAGGTTGTGCAGGGTCTGCAGCATGCGGAAGTTGGTCTTGCTGACCAGCGTCCGGCCGTCCAGCCCCATGCCGCCCAGGCATTCCGTCACCCAGGTCGGGTCGCCGGAGAACAGCTGGTCGTATTCCGGCGTGCGCAGGAAGCGGATCAGACGCAGCTTCATGACGAAGTGGTCGATCATCTCCTGGGCTTCGGCCTCGGTGATGACGCCGTCGCGCAGGTCGCGGTCGATGTAGATGTCGAGGAAGCTGGACACGCGGCCCAACGACATGGCGGCGCCGTTGGCTTCCTTGACCGCCGCCAGATAGGCCAGATAGGTCCACTGCACCGCTTCGCGGCCGGTGGCGGCCGGGCGCTTCACGTCGAAGCCGTAGGAGGCGGCCATCTGGACCAGCTCCTTCAGCGCCTTGATCTGTTCGGAGATTTCCTCGCGCAGGCGCAGGACATCCTCGTCGATCCGGCTGACCTCCAGCGAGGCGAGCTGGGCCTTCTTGTCCTTGATCAGGAAATCGGCGCCGTACAGCGCCAGCCGGCGATAGTCGCCGATGATGCGGCCGCGGCCGTAGGCATCGGGCAGGCCGGTGATGACGCCGGACTTGCGGCAGCGCAGCATCTCGGGCGTGTAGACATCGAACACGCCGTCATTGTGCGTCTTGCGCAGGGCCGGGAACACCTCCTCCAGCTTCGGCGACGGCTTGAAGCCATAGGCTTCCAGACCGGTCTTGACCATGCGCCAGCCGCCGAACGGCATGATCGCGCGCTTCAGCGGCTTGTCGGTCTGCAGGCCGACGATCACCTCCAGCTCGCGGTCGATGTAACCGGCGTCGTGCGAGGTGATCGAGGCGAAGATTTCGGTATCGGCATCCAGCACGCCGCCCTTGGCGGCGCGTTCCTGCTTCAGCAGGTCGGTGACCTTGGCGAACAGCGCGGTGGTACGGGCGGTGGGACCGGCGACGAAGCCCGCGTCGCCTTCATAAGCACGCAGGTTGCGCTGGATGAAATCGCGGACGTCGACCGAGCGGCGCCAGACGCCCGGGGCGAAGCCGCGCCAGGGGTCGGCGGCGGACTGCTGCTCCGTAGTCTGGGCAAGTCCGTCCATCAGCAGGGTGTCCATGATGACTCCTCAGAGATATAGCCGTCGGCGCGGGTCGAATGCCGTGTCGGCGGTCTCGTGGTGCCCGCGAACCGCGCGGGACGATTGAAAGCTTAGGCGCGCTGGGCGCCGGATTCCTTGACACACGTCATATTTTCAGTCCGGGCGCCGGGGGGCCGATCTCCTGACCGATGCCGTCTGTTGCGCCCGCTCTGTAGTTTTACTACATACTCCCGGACGGGCTTCCGGACAAGGCGAACCGGCCCGGCATTTTGTCGCAGGGCAAGCCGCAGCAGGTTGAAACGCTGGAAAGGGCGCTCCGCGCCCGACGAATCGTCTCA
>NZ_BADK01000593.1 GCF_000333595.1 Azospirillum sp. B506 | reverse complement strand
GCATGTAGCCCAGCACCACCGCGCCGAAGCCGGCGCCATACTGCGCCGGTGTCAGGTGCAGCTGCTCGATCAGGACGAAGGACGAGCCGGAAATAAAGGAGAAGATGCCGCTGTAGGAGAAGGCGACGACCAGCACATAGCCGACGAAGCCGCGGTTGCGCAGCAGGAGCAGGTAATTGGCGGCCAGCCGGCCGGGCTGCAGCGCCTCCTCGTCGCGATGGGTGTTGGTCTCGTCCAGCATCGACCAGATGGTGCCGAGGATGCCGCAGGCAAAGATCGTCAGCAGCACGAAGTTCGCGCGCCAGCCGAACCCCTCCGTCAGCACGCCGCCCAGCATCGGACCCACCGCCGGGGCCAGCGCCATCGCCATCGACATATAAGCCAGCACCGTCGCCGCCCGATCCCGCCCGAACACGTCGCGCACCACCGCGCGGGCCACCACCGGGCCGCAGCAGGCGCCCAGCGCCTGGAAGAAGCGGGCGGCGATCAGCGCCTCGATGCTGCTGGTCATGGCGCAGACGGCGCTGGCCACCAGATAGATGCTCACCCCCACCAACAGGGTCGGGCGGCGGCCGAAGCGGTCGGACATCGGGCCATAGACCAGCTGCGACACCGCAAAGCCGACCAGGAAGATCGACAGCGTCAGCTGAACCGTGGCGACATCGGTGCCGAATATCCGCACCAGGGCGGGCAGCGACGGCAAGTAGAGGTCGGTGGACAGCGGGCCGAAGGCGACGAGCGCCGTCAGCAGGATGCGGATGGACAGGGAGTCTGGACGGGGCATGGTCGGCTTGCGGCGGGGAGGCGGGGCGGCACTGTATCAGAGGAAACCACCGCCGCCAGCGCGGATCGCCGACCTTCAGGTCACTTGGCCGGCAGCACCATGCGGATGCAGCGCGACAGCACGGTGTTGCCGGTCATCTCGCGGTAATTCTGGATGATGATCGGCTCGGCCGCCCTGCATTGCTCCAGGCTGGCGAACTCCAGCGTGGTCGGGCCGCCCTGGTTCAGCATGAACAGCAGCATCAAGACCCGTTCCATTGCACGCCCCTCCCGGTCAGCCGGCCGCCAGCACGGCGCGGGCGGCGGCGGCGTCCTGGACGATCTGGTCCTTCAGCGCGGCGAAGCTGGGGAACTTCATCTCCGGCCGCAGGAAGTCGATCATCTGGACCCGCAGATGCAGATCGTACAGGTCGAGGTCGACATCGAACAGGTGGGCCTCCAACCGGGCGACCGTGCCGTCGACCGTCGGGCGGGCGCCCAGGTTGGCGACGCCCGGCAGCCAGACCGTCTCGCCGCCACGGTCGACGCCGGCGCGCACCGCATAGACGCCGAAGGCCGGGCGCAGATACTCGCCCAGCTCGATGTTGGCGGTCGGGAAACCGATGGTGCGGCCGCGCTGGTCGCCATGGACGACGCGCCCCTCGATCTCCCAGGGATGGCCCAGCACATGAGCGGCCTCCTGCGGCCGGCCGGCGGTCAGCGCGTCGCGCACGCGGGTGGAGGAATAGACGCCGCCCTGCTCGTCGGACACCGGCCCGACCTCGGTCACGCCGAAGCCCTGGGCGCGCCCGGCCTGCAGCAGGAAGGCGGGATTGCCCGACCGCTTGTGGCCGAACAGGAAGTCATAGCCGCAGACGACATGCCGCACACCCAGCCCGCCGACCAGAATATCGTCGACGAAGGCCTGCGCGGTCTTGTGGCGGAAATCGTCGTCGAAAT
>NZ_BADK01000594.1 GCF_000333595.1 Azospirillum sp. B506 | reverse complement strand
CATTGGCACCTATAGCTGGCGCAACGACGTCTTCGACGTGGTGATGATGGCCGGCTTCGGCTTGTTCGGCTATGTGCTGAAAAAGCTGGACTGCGAGCCGGCGCCCCTGTTGCTCGGCTTCGTCCTCGGTCCGTTGCTCGAAGAGAATCTGAGCAGGGCGATGCTGCTGTCGCATGGCGATCTGACCGTCTTCGTCACCCGGCCGATCAGTGCCGGTCTGATGGCGGTGGCGGCCGGACTGCTGGCTCTGATCCTGCTGCCGGCCTTCCGTCGCCAGCGCGAGGTGGCGTTCAAGGAATAGCGAGCGCCTTCCATGTTCGGGTTGCCTGGATCGGGTCCTGCGGCATCCCGCGGCAGGACCCGTATCTTGCCAAACAAGATAAAATTTTATATAAAAGCATATAGATTGTTCGGGATGATGAGGGAGTGCATCATGGCCGCCACCGCTTGGATGGGACAGCGCCTGAGCCGCCGTGGGGCGCGGGCCGTGTTGCGTGAACACCGCCGCGCCAATGCCCGCAAGCGCGGCTGGTCGCGCGACATCGCCCGGCTGATGCTGGTCGCCTCCATGCTGGTCCTGGGGGTTCTGGCGGTGGAGATCGGGCGCAAGGCCGTCACCATCCTCGGCCACAACGCTGCCCAGCACTCCATCGAGATCACCGGCTGACCGGGTGCGTCAGGGCAGGACCACCACATAGCGTTTGGTGGTGGTCTCGACCACAGTCCAGCTTCCTTGGAATCCCGGTTCGATGACGAAACGGTCCCCGGCCTTCAGGGTCCATGACCGTCCATCGTCATGGGCGACGATGCTCTCGCCCTCCAGGATCTCGCAATATTCCCATTCGTCGTAAACGATGCGCCAGGAGCCGGTAGTCGAGCGCCATGTACCGGCGAACCGCTTGCCATCGGCCGACTCGTATCCGTTCCAGGTGGTGAAGACCGGCGTCCCCGACAGGATGCGGTCGGCGGCCGGAGCGCCGGCTTCGGGCATGATGCCGTCGGAGTCGGCCAGAAGCGACAGGGAGGTGGACAGGGTCATCGTCAGGGTTCCTCACCAGTCAGCCAGCAGCGCCGGCAAATCGCGGACCGACTCCAGCCGGCGGTAATGCTCGTCCGGCACATCGGCCTCCTCATGCGCCCAGGTGATGGCATAGGGGATGTGGACGGCATGGGCACCGGTCGCCAGCACCGGCAGGATATCGGAGCGCACCGAATTGCCGACCATCAGGAACCGCGTCGGGTCGATGCCGTGGCGGTCCATCACCCGGCGATAAGTGGCCGGGTCCTTCTCGCTGACGATCTCCACCGCGTGGAACAGCTCAGACAGGCCGGATCGTGCAATCTTGCTCTCCTGGTCGAACAGGTCGCCCTTGGTGATCAGCACCAGCCGGTGGCGTCCGGCCAGCGTCTCCATCACCTCCTGCACGCCGGGCAGCAGCTCGACCGGATGCTCCAGCATGGCCTTGCCGAAGTCGATCAGGCTTTGCAGGTCGCGCGCCGGCACATTGCCGTCGGTGACGGTAATCGCCGTCTCGATCATCGACAGTACGAAGCCTTTGATGCCGTAGCCATAGACGCGGAGGTTCGCCCGCTCCGCCTCCAGCAGGCGGCGGTCGAGAACGTTTGGGTCGGCGGCATGGGCCAGCAGGGCACGGAAGCGGTCCTGGGTCATCGAAAACAGCGATTCATTGTGCCAGAGCGTGTCGTCGCCATCGAAGCCGATGACCTCGAACTGCTGGCCGGCAGGGGCGGGGATGCTGTTCATGGGCCTGTCCACTGGTCCGCTGGATTGGTCCGTAAGTAAAACAATACATCGCTCAAGTCGGGCTGCTCTGTCCAGGGGGCATCTCCGCGGGAGTTCTTTATTGTCAGTCTGGCGAACCGTAAGTATCCGCAATGACGATTTTGCCACAGATCGGTGACATTCCATGGCGAGTTCTTCGCTGCCTGCAAAGCGGGCATGTTGCCGCCGGGGGTGGCAACATGCCTGAAAGAGGCGTAATTATATTTCCACACAAGGAGGACGTGATCGCTGACCGGCGGACCCTCCATAACAAGACATCTCAGGAATCTCCATCATGGCTACCCTTCTGCATTCGGCTGAGACCGGCCACGCCACCACCACCTTCGGCCATATCGTCGAAGCCGCCTCGAACCTGCTGGGCCTGTGGCGCCAGCGTGTCATCACCCGCCGCGAACTGGGTTATCTGGACGACCGTATGCTGCAGGACATCGGCTTCAGCCGTCTGGACGCCGATCGCGAGATGTCGAAGCCGTTCTGGCGCGAATGAGCGCTTGCACGCCGGCCGGCGAACGCACCGGAAAAGGCCGCTTCCGTTGATCGGAAGCGGCCTTTTTCTTTGCCCGGCGCCCGAGCCTGCCTAAGAAATAAGCTGCACAAAAAACAGACGGTCAGAAAAAGAAAATCCCGCCTGCCGGTTCACTCCGGCGGCGGGCTTTTCTTGACGGATCTGGAAACGGGCAGGGTGTGCCGCCCCGCCCTTCTCCTCAGATGCAGTAGTGCTTGAGCGGCTCGAAGCCGTTGAAGCAGACGGCCGAATAGGTCGTGGTGTAGGCGCCGGTGGCATGGATGCGTACACGGTCGCCGGCCTTCAGGCCCATCGGCATCTTGTAGTCGGCACGCTCGTACAGCACGTCGGCGCTGTCGCAGGTCGGGCCGGCCAGGATCACCGCCTCGCGGTCCTCGTCATGCTCGTCGCCAAGCACCTCGATCGGGTACTGGATCGCCTCGTCCATTGTCTCGGCCAGGCCGCCGAACTTGCCGATGTCGAGATAGACCCAGCGCTTGGTATCCTCGGCCGACTTGCGCGACACCAGGACCACTTCGCTCTCGATGATGCCGGCGCTGCCGACCATGCCGCGGCCGGGCTCCACGATGGTCTCCGGCAGGTGGTTGCCGAAGTGGGTGCGCAGCGAATCGAAGATCGCCTGGCCGTAGGCGGTGCATTCCGGCACGTCGGTGCGGTAGCGGGTGGGGAAGCCGCCGCCCAGGTTGATCATGCCGAGGTCGACGCCCAGCACCTCAAGCTCGCGGAACAGCTGCGCCACCTGGAAGATGGCGTGGTCCCACTGCATCAGGTCCTTCTGCTGCGAGCCGACATGGAAGGACACGCCATAGGGCTGCACGTCCATGTCGCGGGCCTTCAGCAGCAGCGCGCGAGCCATCGCCAGGTCGCAGCCGAACTTGCGCGACAGCGGCCATTCGGCGCCCTCGCCCGAGGTCAGGATGCGGCAGAAGACACGGGCGCCGGGGGCGGCGCGCTCGATCTTCTCCAGTTCCGGCTCGCTGTCGAAGGCGAACAGGCACACGCCCAGCTCGAAGGCGCGACGGATGTCGCTTTCCTTCTTGATGGTGTTGCCGAAGGAGATGCGGTCCGGGCTGGCGCCGGCGGCCAGCGCCATCTGGATTTCCGGGACCGAGGCGCAGTCGAAGGCGGAGCCGAGACGGGCCAGCAGGCTGAGGATTTCCGCGGCCGGGTTCGCCTTCACCGCATAGAAGATGCGGGCGTCGGGCAGGGCGTCGTGCAGATCGTTGTAGTTCTGCTCGACCACGTCCAGATCGATGACGAGGCAAGGGGTCTGCGGGCGCTGCTCTTCGAAAAAGCGCGCAATCTTCTGGGTCATCTCAGTCTCCTGGGACGCAAGATGATGGAACGGAACGGGCGAAGTCGGGGGAAACGGAGCGGCCGGGCGGGCCGATCAGCAACTGAGAAAGCTGATCAGGCGCTCAGGCCGCCAATACTGGATTGCCCCGTACAGAAACCTGTTCTGTCCGTATGGTCCAGGAGCGGCAAATTTCGGAGACGGGTGAGCACGCGCCCACCCACAACAACATCAACCATCGTAACCTCCAAGTCGCCGCCTTGTTTAAGGGACGGTCGGGGATCACGCGTTACGTCGTTGCATAACCACATCTCGGAGACGCCGAGGGGCGGGCCAGCGGCACGTGCGCTTGCGAGTTCGCGTTACATAGATCCAACGCGAACGAATGCAAAGTGAAAAATGCGGTCCGCTCCAAAAAAGTGGCAGACCGTTTGGGATGCCGAAAAACCGGAGTGATTTCATGGGCTTGACTACGGTTCTGACCGTGGAGGAAATGGGGTTGAGGCTGCTGGCGGCGGCCCTGTGCGGTGCTTTGCTGGGACTCGACCGCGAAATGCGCGGCAAGGCGGCGGGGCTGCGCACGCATACGCTGATATCCATCAGCTGCGCGCTGACCACGATGGTGGCCCTGGAGCTGTTCGCCGGGCTGCAGGCGACGGCGGACGACCGGCCGAGCGACCCGGTGCGTGTCATCCAGGGCGTGGCGCAGGCGGTGGGCTTCATCAGCGCCGGGGTGATGTTCCGGTCCGGCGACAGCGTGCGCGGGGCAACCACCGCGGCGGTCATCTGGGTGGCCGGGGGGCTGGGGATCGCTTGCGGCGCCGGATATTACACGCTGGCGGGGATGACGCTGGGCCTGTGCCTGATCGTGACGATCCTTTTCACCATCCTGCTGGACCGTTTCCCGCAGCTGGGCGAGGAGGAGCGCAAGGCACGGGAACGCCGCTCCGCCTCCCGCCATGCCTCGCATCATGGCCGGATCAGGCGGATCGCCCGCTCGTCGCCGCGGGGATGACCAGCAGCCGGTGCGCCAGCAGCGCCCCCAGCCCTCCCAGCCCGATGGCGCCCATCATCGGCACGGCGGTGCCGTTGTTCAGGTGGCCGACGACGATGCCGATGACGGCGGCGATGGACATCTGCGCGAAACCCAGAAGCGAGGAGGCCAGCCCGGCCATGGTGGGGTAGGGACCGACGGCGTTGGCGCTGGCGTTCGGCAGGGTCAGGCCGGCGCCGAGGATGAACAGGAAGACCGGTACCACGATGGACAGCAGGTGCAGCACCCCGGCCAGCGCCAGCACCCCGCGCCGACACCTCCACCCAGCGACAGCAGCGTGCCGATGCGGATCATCC
>NZ_BADK01000595.1 GCF_000333595.1 Azospirillum sp. B506 | reverse complement strand
ACATCGCCGCCTTCCAGACACTGGCCGATCTGGCCACCAAGGCGGGGGTGGAACGGACCAACCCGTTTCAAGATCCATGCGCCGCTGATGACCATGGAAAATGCCGCCATCCTCCGCCTCGGTCTGGAGCTGGGGGTGGACTACAGCCTCACCCACTCCTGCTACCACCCGACGCCCGAGGGGCTGTCCTGCGGCGCCTGCGACAGCTGCCTGCTGCGGCTGAAGGGTTTTTCCGAAGCCGGAACGACCGACCCGATCCATTACGTAAACGGAACGGTTTCGTAGCGGGCAGAAAGGTTCTGAAGCCGGTTCCTATTTCCAGGGCATCGCGGCCCACAGATTGCGGAACTCGCGGTCCAGCTGTGTCAGCTCGGCGGCAAAGGCATCGGGGCCGACGATGCGCAGCGGCTGGAAGGTCTCGCGTGCCTTGGCCTGGAATTCCGGGTCCATGGCGGCCTTGGTGATCGCTTCGATCAAGGTGCGGCGGATCTCCGGCGGCAGGCCCTTCGGCGCGCCGATGCCGCGCATCGACACCATCTCGATGGCATAGCCCTGCTCCTGGAAGGTCGGCAGGTCCGGCGCCATGTCCCAGCGTGACCGGCTCATCACCCCCAGCATCCGCACCGGATCGCCGGCGGCGATCCCGCGCAACCCTTCGCCCAGATTCTGATCGCAGACCTTGATGTGCTGTCCCAGCATCGCCCGGTAGTTCTCGGCGCTGCCGGGAAAGGGCACATGGATCAGCTTGGCCCCCGCCTGCCGCGCGAGCAGCAGCATCGCCAGATGATCGTCCGAGCCGACGCCGGTCGATCCGACGGTGAGGGTATCGGGGTTGGCTTTGGCATTCTCGACCACATCGGCGACCGAGCGGAAGGGGCTGTCGGCGCGGACGGTCATGACGCCGGGGTCGTCGACGATGTTGACCAATGGGTCAAGCCGGTCCAGCCCATAGCGCGCCTGTCGCTCGATGGGGATGGTGACAAGGTTGGGCGTGTTGATGAAGCCGATGGTGTAGCCGTCCGGCACCGCGTCGGCGATGGTCGCGAAGCCGATTTCCCCGCCGGCACCGGGACGGTTCAGGACGACGATCCGCCCGCCACCCAGATAGCGTTCGATGTAAGGCGCCAGCATGCGGGCCGTCACGTCGGTGGAGCCGCCGGCCCCATAGGCCACGATCAGGGTGATCGGCTTCTCCGGGTAGGCGGCCAGCGCCACCGGTCCGACGCCGGCACACAGGACCGCCGCCGCCAGCGCAATGCTTAGCCGGGAGGCGGCGCGGCCGAGGGCCATACGCAGAAAACGGGTCGCTGCTGTCATCGGTCCGCCGCTCCTTCGGGCTGGTTCCATGGGCGCCACGATCCTGTCCACATCGACGGATACCGGCGCAGCTTTGCGTGCTCAATCCGCTTGATTTTATATCCATGCGGGATTGCCCGCGCAAACTCCACCCGAAAAACATCTGTTCCGGCGCGACATTTGGACCAATGAGGGCGTCATGGTGAGAAATGCTCTCGACGGCGTCGCGGAGCTTGAGAATAATACAACTCAAGGATTCGGCGCGCTGGGAGGGTGGAGCGGTGACTTTGGACAATGGCGGGCCGGGCCGGCCCCATGGATTCGCGCCTTCCCGTGTCCAGCATCGCTCGAAGCCGTTCCGTGAAGATCGCGTGCGGCCGCCGGGTCCTAGGCTGTTGTGTCCTCGGCCATCGCGTGCCTGGGAGAGCGGACATCCATGCCAATGATGCACATGCCGAGATCGCCCCAGGATTTCCTGGCCGGGCTGCTGCTCAGCGCCATTGCGCTCGGGGCGCTGTGGCTGGCGCGCGGGTGGGAGGTCGGGTCGCTGGCCATGATGCAGGCCGGCTTCTTTCCACGGCTCATCTGCTGTCTTCTGCTGGCGTTGGGGCTCGCGACGATGCTGCGCGGATTGACCGCCGACAGGCCGGTGACGTTGCGCGTGGCGTGGCGTCCGTCTGTCGCCATTACCATTGCGGTGGTGGCCTTTGCCGCCCTGCTCGACAAGCTGGGACTGGCGGTGGCCATTCTGGCGCTGATCGGGATCGGCGGGCTGGCCGGCCGGCCGCTCCGTCCCGGTCCCTTTGCGGCGCTCTGGGCCACGCTGGCCTCCGCTTGCGTCGCCATCTTTTCCTGGGGGCTGGGCCTGCCGCTCCAGATCTGGCCATGACCGACATCTTCGCCAATCTCTGGCTCGGGCTGGCGGTGTCGGTCCAGCCGATGAATCTGGTCTACTGCTTTCTCGGCGCCGTGATCGGCACGCTGATCGGCGTGTTGCCGGGGTTGGGTCCGACGGCGACGGTGGCGCTGCTGCTGCCGATCACCTTCTATCTGCCGCCGGTGGGCGCCCTCATCATGCTGGCGGGTATCTTCTACGGTGCCCAGTATGGCGGCTCGACCACCGCCATTCTGGTCAAGCTGCCGGGGGAATCCTCCTCCGTCATGACCTGCCTGGACGGCAATGCCATGGCGCGGCAGGGCCGCGGCGGCGTGGCGCTGGCGACCGCGGCGCTGGCCTCGCTGTTCGCGGGCATCGCCACCACCCTGGTCATCGCCGTCGCCGGCCCGCCGCTGGCCGGGGTGGCGCTGGCCTTCGGCCCGTCGGAATATGTGGCCTTGATGCTGGTCGGCCTGATCGGCGCGGTCATCCTTGCGCACGGTTCCGTCGTGAAGGCGGTGGCGATGATCCTGATCGGGCTGCTGCTGTCGACGGTCGGCACCGACGTGAATTCCGGGCAGATGCGGTTCACCTTCGACATTCCACAGCTTTACGACGGGGTGGACTTCGTGCCGCTCGCCATGGGGCTGTTCGGGCTGGCCGACATCATCATCAACCTGGAGGAAACCGAGGGCCGCGGCATCGAACCGTCGCCAATCCACCGGCTTTGGCCGAGCTGGCAGGACTTCAAGGAAGCCTGGCCGGCGGCTGTGCGCGGCACGGCGCTCGGTGCCTTCCTTGGCATCCTGCCGGGCGGTGGGGCGACGCTCAGCGCCTTTTCCTCCTACGCGCTGGAAAAGAGGGTGGCGCGCGATCCCGCCGCCTTCGGCAAGGGCGCCATCCAGGGCGTCGCCGGGCCGGAGGCCGCCAACAATGCCGCG
>NZ_BADK01000596.1 GCF_000333595.1 Azospirillum sp. B506 | reverse complement strand
GCAGGCGCGCGGTTGACCAGACAGCTGGCCGTCTTGCGGAGAAAGATATGTCCCAGGCAGCCCTGGTTGCAGGCGATGCAGCTGTTGATGGCTTCGCCCCGGCCGGCCGCNGCCTTGGCGACGAAGTCGGGGTCGNCCAAGAAGGGCCGCGCCATCGACACCATGTCGGCCAGCCCCTCGCCGATCACCGCGTCGCCGACCTCCGGCGTGTTGATGCGGTTGGTGGTGCAGAGCGGGATCGACACCGCCTGCTTCAGCTTCCCCGTCACCCAGGCGAAGTTGGCGCGCGGCACGCTGGTGGCGATGGTCGGAACCCGCGCCTCGTGCCAGCCGATGCCGGTGTTGATGATGGTGGCCCCCGCCCGCTCGATGGCCTGGGCAAGCTGCACCACCTCCTCCCAACTGCTGCCATCGGGGATCAGGTCCAGCATCGACAGGCGGTAGATGATGATGAAGTCACGCCCGACCGCCTCGCGCATGCGCGACACGATCTCCACCGGAAAGCGCATGCGGTTCTCGTAGGAACCGCCCCATTTGTCGGTGCGCTGGTTGGTGTGGGTCACCAGGAACTGGTTGATCAGGTAGCCTTCCGACCCCATCACCTCCACCCCGTCATAGCCGGCCTCGCGCGCCAGCTCGGCGCAGCGGACATAGGCGCGGATCTGGCGCTCCACCCCGCGCGCGGTCAGGGCGCGCGGGGTGAAGGGGGTGATCGGCGACTTGATGCGCGACGGCGCCACCGACAGCGGGCTGTAGGCGTAGCGGCCGGCATGCAGGATCTGCAGCGCGATCCTGCCGTCTTCCGCATGCACCGCGTCGGTGATCACCCGGTGCGCCCGCGCCGCGCCATGCCGCGCCAGGGTGGAGCCGAAGGGCGACAGCCAGCCCTCCACATTGGGCGAGAAGCCGCCGGTCACCATCAGCCCGACCCCGCCGCGCGCCCGCTCGGCGAAATAGGCGGCCAGCCGCGGGAAATGGCGGCGCCGATCCTCCAGCCCGGTGTGCATCGACCCCATCAACACCCGGTTCTTCAGCACCGTGAAGCCGAGGTCGAGCGGGGCCAGCAGATGCGGGTAGGGCTGGGAGCCGGGCATGGTCACGGGCAAATGTCCTCCGATTATCGAACCTGCGCTTCTGGCGGCGTTGGGTGAGCGGATTATTGACGATGCGAATCCTAGTCCAGGGTGACGTATGCGTCAATCATGTTCCGCGCCGTCAATCAGCACTCCCGCAGCACAATCGTTCGCACCCCACGCTTTCCGCTGGGTGAAAAAGCCGTTCGGCGAACTGGCTCAAGGGCCTGCGCGGCGGTCAAGCTCCCAACCCAAGGGCCGCCCCTCCATCCCCGGCGGCCAGTTCGCGTAACCCGGAGTTCGGTCATGGTGCAATTCGCCGCCAACCTGACGATGCTCTACAACGAGCATCCCTTCCTCGACCGATTCGCCGCGGCGGCCGATGCCGGCTTCCGTGGGGTCGAGTATCTGTTTCCCTATGATTTCGCCGCCGATGCGCTGGCCGAGAAGCTGCGCCGGCATGGGCTGACCCAGGTCCTGCACAATCTGCCGGCCGGCAACTGGGGCGGCGGCGAGCGCGGCATCGCCATCCTGCCCGACCGCGTGCAGGAATTCCGCGACGGTGTCGCCCGCGCCATCGACTATGCCGGCACGCTGGGCTGCAAACAGGTCAACTGCCTCGTCGGCATCCTGCCGCAAGGGGGCGATGCCGCCACCGCGGAAAGCACGCTGACCGCCAACCTCGCCTATGCCGCCGATGCGCTGGCCGGCGCCGGGATCAAGCTGCTGATCGAGCCGATCAACACCCGCGACATTCCCGGCTTCTACCTGAACCGCACCCGCCAAGCGCTGGACCTGATCGCCAAGGTCGGCTCCGACAATCTCTTCGTGCAGTACGACATCTACCACATGCAGATCATGGAAGGCGATCTGGCCCGCACGATCGAGGCCAACCTCGCCCAAATCGCCCATGTCCAGCTGGCCGACAACCCCGGCCGCTTCGAGCCGGGCACCGGCGAGATCAATTATCCCTTCCTGTTCAAGCATCTGGACGCCATCGGCTACCGCGGCTGGGTCGGCTGCGAATACAAGCCGAAGACGACGACGGACGAGGGGCTCGGCTGGTTCGCCCCCTACAAGACCGAACCGGCGCACGCCTGAAGGCGCGCCCCCATCCATTCAAAGAGAAGGACTATCGTCATGAAGGTCGGTTTCATCGGTCTCGGCATCATGGGCACCCCGATGGCGGGGCATCTGCTGGACGCCGGTCACACGCTCTACGTCCACGACATCAAGCCGGTCCCGGCCGAGCTGACCGATAAGGGCGCCATCCCCTGCCCGAGCGGTGCGGAGGTCGCGGCGGCGGCCGAGGTCATCATCACCATGGTCCCGGACACCCCGCATGTCGGCGCCGCGCTGTTCGGCGAGACGGGTGTCGCCGCCGGCCTGTCGGCTGGCAAGATCGTGGTCGACATGTCCTCGATCTCGCCCATCGAGACCAAGGACTATGCCAAGCGCATCAACGATCTCGGCTGCTCCTACCTCGATGCCCCGGTGTCGGGCGGCGAGGTCGGGGCCAAGGCCGCCTCGCTGACCATCATGGTCGGCGGGCCCCAGGAGGCCTTCGACACGGTCAAGCCGCTGTTCGAGAAGATGGGCAAGAACATCACGCTGGTCGGCGGCAACGGCGACGGCCAGACCACCAAGGTCGCCAACCAGATCATCGTCGCGCTGACCATCGAGGCGGTGGCCGAGGCCCTGCTGTTCGCCTCCAAGGCCGGCGCCGATCCGGCCAAGGTCCGTCAGGCGCTGATGGGCGGCTTCGCCTCCTCGCGCATCCTGGAGGTCCATGGCGAGCGGATGATCAACCGCAACTTCACCCCCGGCTTCCGCATCGAGCTGCACCAGAAGGATCTGAACCTGGCGCTGAGCGGCGCCAAGGCGCTGAACCTGTCGCTGCCGCACACCGCCAGCTGCCAGCAGCTGTTCAACGCCTGCGCCGCGCAGGGCGGAGCCGCCTGGGACCATTCCGGCATGCTCCGCGCGCTGGAGCTGCTGGCCGGGCACGAGGTCGGGTCGAAGTAAGGGGATGGGGGCGCCGTCGGCGGACAACGCTGCCGATGGTGCTCCATCCAAACCATTTGCCTGCCAACCAATCGCGTGCATTCTAAGCGCCCCGCCACCCACGACGCCCGAGCGACCATGACCGTCACCGCCCCGACTGCCGCTCCCACCGCCGACACCCTGCTCCACGACCTGTTCCAGGCGGCGCTCACCGCGGTGACCGCCGAGACCCGGCTGCCGGCAGCCCTGCCGCAGCCGCCGAAGGGCCGCACGGTGGTGATCGGCGCCGGCAAGGCGGCGGCGGCGATGGCGAAGACGGTGGAGAACCATTGGCCGGGACCGCTGACCGGCCTCGTCGTCACCCGCTACGACCACGATTTGCCGACCGAGCGGATCGAGGTGGTGCAGGCCAGCCACCCGGTGCCCGACGCCGCGGGGCAGGAGGCGGCGCGGCGGATCGTCGACATGGTGCAGGGGCTGACCGCCGACGACCTCGTGCTCTGCCTGATCTCCGGCGGCGGCTCGGCCCTGCTGGCCCTGCCGGCGCCCGGAATCACGCTGGAGGACAAGCGCGCCGTCGCCAAGGCGCTGCTGAAGAGCGGCGCCGATATCGGCGAGATGAACTGCGTGCGCAAGCACCTGTCGGCAGTGAAGGGCGGCCGGCTGGCGGCCATGGCCCACCCGGCGCGCGTCGTTTCGCTGCTGGTCTCCGACGTGCCGGGCGACGACCCGTCGGTGATCGCCAGCGGCCCGACCGTGCCCGACCCCACCAGCTTCGCCGATGCCCGCGCCATCCTGGCGAAATACGGCATCACCCCGCCGCCCGCCGTGGCCGCCTTCCTCGAAGCGGCGGAGGACGAGACGCCGAAGCCCGGCGACCCGCGCCTGTCGGGTTCCGAGACCACCATCATCGCCACCCCGCAGGACGCGCTGGAAGCGGCGGCGGCGCTGGCCCGCGACCGCGGCTATACCCCCGTCATCCTCGGCGACGCCATCGAGGGCGAATCGCGCGAGGTTGCCAAGGTACAGCACCTTCGACTTCGCCGGCATTCACCGCCTTCATGGCGACGCTGTTGCCGCGATAGGGCTTGGCATTCTCCTTCATCGCCTTCAGCCAGGACGCGGTGGCCGCCTCGCCCTTCAGCTGGAGGAGCGCGCCGACGATGGCCTGGAAGTCGGCGCCGGCCGGGGAGGCGGCCCAGCGGCCCTTCCACTCGGGGTTGGCGAGGTCGAGCAACGACTTCGGCAGCTTGTCCTGGGTCAGCTTGCCGGTGTTGTAGGCGAAGACGGTGGAGCGGGCGGCGATGCCGACCCAGTGGCCGCTGGCCGGGCGGAAGCTCTCCGGCACCGGCGCCAGCGTCTCGGCATTCAGCGTTGCGAACAGCCCGGCATTGTCGACCAGGGCCATCGCCGGAGAATTCTCTGTCAGGAAGACATCGGCGGGGGAGGCGGCACCCTCCTGCACGATCTGGTTCCCCAGCTCCATGTCGCTGCCGTTGCGCACGGTCACCTTGATGCCGGTCTCACGGGTGAAGCGCTCCACCCATTCCTTGGTCAGGCTGGCATGCTGGGCGTTGTAGACCGTGATTCCGTCTGCGCTCGGCGCCGTCTGGGCGGAGGCGGAACCGGTCAGGGCCACGGCCGGCAAGGCGGCAAGCGCGGAGGCAAGGGCGAGCGAACGGACGAACCGGGAGCGGGAGATCTTCATTCCAACCTCTTCTGCGGGCAGGCACGGCCTGTCGGATCATGCCACCCCCGCCTTTTAGTCCCTGCGGCCATTTGTTGCAACTTGTTCTCATTCGCGTAAAGATTGACCATCCTCGTCGCTGCGGCCGGTCCAACCACCTTGACGCGCGCGTCACGCCTCCATACGCTTCCGCACCGTCGATGCCGCAGGAATGCGGGTTGAACAGGGCTGGCAAAAAAGACGCTGAAAAGCAAAGAGGGCCGCTCCATCGCAAGCGGCCCTCTTTTAATTTTCGGTGCCAACTTCGAGGGGAGGGGGGAGCATGGCCGGCGCCAAGTTCCTGAAGTTCGACACGCAAAGCCTGCATGCGGGGCAAAAGCCCGATCCGGCCACCGGGGCACGGGCGGTTCCGATCCATCTGACCTCCTCCTACGTGTTCAGCGATGTCGATCAGGCGGCGGCGCTGTTCAACCTGGAACGGCCCGGCCACATCTATTCCCGCATCTCCAACCCGACCGTCGCGGTGCTGGAAGAGCGGCTGGCGACGCTGGAAGGCGGGGTGGGGGCGGTCTGCACCGCCAGCGGACAGGCGGCGCTGACGCTCGCCATCATGACGCTGATGGGGGCGGGCGGGCACATCGTCGCCTCCTCCTCGATCTATGGCGGCAGCCGCAACCTGCTGGCCTACACGCTGCCGCGATTCGGCATCACCACGACTTTCGTCCATCCGCGCGACCTCGACGGCATCCGCGCGGCGATCCGTCCCGAGACCCGGCTGGTCTTCGGCGAGGTGCTCGGCAATCCGGGGCTGGAGGTGCTGGACGTGGCGAAGGTCGCGGCCATCGCCCATGAGGCCGGCGTCCCGCTGCTGATCGATTCGACCTTCACCACCCCCTATCTCTGCCGGCCGTTCGAGCATGGCGCCGATCTGGTCATGCATTCCTGCACCAAATGGCTGAGCGGCCACGGCACCGCCATCGGCGGCGTGGTGATCGACGGCGGCCGCTTCGACTGGGAGGCGTCGGGCAGTTTCCCGACCCTGACAAAGCCCTATGCCGGCTATCACGGCATCGATTTCGCCGAGGAATTCGGCCCGGCCGCCTTCATTGCCCGCGCCCGCGCCGAGGGCCTGCGCGATTTCGGCGCCTGCATGAGCCCGATGAACGCCTTCCAGATCCTGCAGGGCGTGGAAACCCTGCCGCTGCGGATGAAGTGCCACATCCACAACGCCCGCAAGATCGTCTGCTTCCTGGAAGGGGAGCTGACTGCCGAGACGGGCGCCGTCGCCTGGGTCTCCTATCCGGAGCTGGTGGACCATCCCGACCATGCGCTGGCGTCCCGGCTGCTGCCGCACGGTGCCGGTTCCATCATCTCCTTCGGCATCCGGCCCGGCGCCCAGGGGAGCGGGCGCGAGGCCGGGCGCCGCTTCATCGAGTCGCTGACCCTGTTCTCGCACCTCGCCAATGTCGGCGACGCCAAGTCGCTGGTCATCCATCCCGCCAGCACCACCCATGCCCAGCTGGATGCCGAGGCGCTCGCCGCCGCCGGGGTGGGGGAGGACATGATCCGCCTGTCCATCGGGCTGGAGGATTGCGACGACCTGATCGACGATCTGAAGCAGGCGCTGCGCGCCGCCACCAAGGGCTGAGGGCCGCGCCATGCAGCTGACCGTCAAAGGGAACCCCGTCTTCGTCCACACCGGCGGCCGGGAGATCGACCCCGCCCGTCCGGCCGTCGTGCTGATCCACGGCGCCGGCATGGACCACAGCGTGTGGAGCCTGCAAAGCCGCTATCTCGCCCACCATGGCCGTTCGGTCCTGGCGGTCGACCTGCCGGGCCATGGCCGCTCCGGCGGCGAACCGCTGGGCAGCATCGCCGCCATCGCCGACTGGGTGGTCGCCCTGCTCGACGCCGCCGGGCTGGAGCGTGCGGCGCTGATCGGCCATTCGATGGGCGCCCTGGTGGCGCTGGAGGCCGCCGCCCGCCATGCTGGACGGGTGGAGGCGGTGGCGTTGCTGGGCGTGGCGGAGCGGATGCCGGTCCATCCCGATCTGCTGGCCGCCGCCCATGCCGGCGAATCCTCCGCCATCGAGATGGTGATCGGCTGGGGCCATGGTCCGCGCGGCCATGGCGGTGCCCAGGGCGGCGGTTGCCCGACGCCGGGGCTGGCGCTGATTCCCGGCGGGCGCCGGCTGATGGCCTCGGTCCGGCCGGGCGTGCTCGGCGTCGATCTCGCGGCCTGCAACGACTATGGGCAAGGGGCCGATGCCGCGGCGGCGGTCGCCTGCCCGGCGCTGTTCCTGCTGGGCGCGCTCGACAGGATGACGCCGGCGAAGGCCGGGCGGTCGTTGGCTGCGCGCGTCAAGACGTCGCAAGTCGTCGTCCTGCCGCAGACCGGGCACATGGTGATGACCGAAGCACCCGACGCCGTGCTGGATGCGCTGACATCCTTCCTGTCCTTGCGGCGGGGATGAGTGTTTCAATCCGGAAACCCATCCACCGGGAGTCGGGTTCATCCTGACATGCGCCATTAACAACCCCCGATTACAATGTCCGGTGGGATTGCAAACGATCCCACCGTTCGCCGCAGGTCCGGGGGGGCGTCTTGCCGAATGGCGCATTTGGGGACACCGGGGCAGGTACCCTGTTCCAAAGCCGGCCTGAGGTCGTTGCGGTGCTTTCGCCGGACGGGCGCGTGCGCCAGGTCACCGAGTCCGTCGCCGATCTCTTGGGCCATGGGCCGGAGGCGCTGACCGGCGCCCCGCTTGACGCCCATATTCACCCCGACGATGTGGAGCAGGCACGTCTCCGGCTCCGTCTGTGGACAAGTGCTCCCGCCGACAGCATCGGCCGTGCCATGTTCCGCGTTCGCCATGCCGACGGCGGCTGGCGCTGGCTGGAGGTCGCCGCCCGCAACGAACTGGCCGATCCGGCCATCGGCGGGCTGCTGCTGAACATTCGCGACATCAGCGACCGGATCGCCCTGTCGGAACGGTTGCGCGCCAGCGAGGCCCGCTATCGCACCCTGGCGGAGGCGGTGCCGGTCGGCATCATGCAGGCCGATGCCGGCGGACAGGTGCTGTTCGTCAATGCCCGCCTTGCCGGGATCACCGGGTTGGAGCCTGACCGGCTGCACGGCAGCGGCTGGCTCGATGCCGTGCATCCGGATGACCGGGGACGGGTGGCGGCGGAATGGCGGCTGCACCCGGTCGGTGAGCCGGTGGCGACCGATTTCCGCTTCCACGATCCTGATGGGACGGGCACCGTCCGCCGGGTGCTGTGCCAACGCATCCGCCTGGAGGATGGCGGCACCATCGCCACCATCACCGACGTCAGCGAATATGTGCACACCGCCAACGCCCTGCGGCTGTCCGAGGCGCGCAATGAGGCGATCCTGGACACCGCCGCCGACGCGATCCTGACCGTCGACGAATCCGGCGTGCTGATCAGCTTCAACCGCGCGGCGGAGGCGATGTTCGGCGTTTCGGCCGGGGAGCTGCTGTGGCGGCCGCTCGATCGTCTGATTCCGCTGGCCGATCTGCGCGAAGAGGGTGGCATCCCGCTGAAATTCGCGCCCGGCCAGACCACAGCGCTGGTCGCCCGTGACCGCGCGGCGGAGGCGGAACGGGTCGACGGCACCCGCTTCCCAGTCGAACTTTCAGTCAGCGCCAGCGAGGTGGAGGGGCGCCGGCTTTATACCGCCATCCTCCGCGACGTGACAGAACGCCGGCGGGCGCAGGCCGAACTGTTGGCCGCCCGGGATGCGGCAGCGGCCGGCGACCGCGCCAAATCGACCTTCATCGCGGCCATGAGCCACGAACTGCGCACGCCGCTGAATGCCGTGATCGGCTTTTCCCAGCTGGTGGAAATGCAGGTGGGGGCTTGTACTGGAAACGGGCAGCGCAACGCGCAACTGCTCGACTGTGTCAGCGCGATCGGCCAAGCCGGGGCACAGCTTCTGTCGATCATCGACGATATCCTCGACATGGCACGGGTCGGTGCCGGCGGGCTGTCGCTGGTCGAGGGAGCGGTGGATCTGTCCGCCGTGGTGGAGCGCGCCGTTGCGGACATGGGTTTCCACGCCACCCACCAGGGCGTGACGGTGGAGGTGGCGGCCGACGGCAACCTGCCGCCGGTCCGTGGCGATCAACGGCGCCTCGGCCAGGCGCTGGAAAAGCTGCTGTCCAACGCCATCAAGTTCAGCCATCGGAATGCGTCCGTCTCGCTGACCGCCCGGCTTGCCACGGATGGCTGGGTGGAACTGTCGGTGCGTGACCGGGGCGTGGGCATGCGGCCGGAAGACATCGCGACGGCGCTCACCCCCTTCCTGCAGCTTGACCAGGGTGCCACCCGTCATCACGAGGGCCTGGGACTCGGGCTGCCGCTGGCGTTGCATCTGGTGGAGGCCCATGGCGGAACGCTGAGGCTGGACAGCGCGCCGGGGCAGGGCTGTACCGCGACCATCCGCCTGCCGCCATCCCGCATCATGACCATCGAAGACCTGTTGGCGATGAATTCCTGTCGATGACGTCCCCATCTGGCCTGTTCCGCCCGGATGTGCCAGAAGCTGTCGCAGGGCGTCCGTTCTCCTGGGAATTGCCCTGGGGATGGGCAGGCTTCAGAAAGGCAGATGCGCGATGGTGGATCGGAGCGGGGTCAGGGATGCGGTGGTGCTGGTCAGCGGCGGGCTCGACTCGACCACGGTCCTGGCGATTGCCAAGGCCGAGGGGTACCGGATCAATGCGCTCAGCTTCCGCTACGGCCAGCGCCATGCGGTGGAGCTGGAGGCGGCCAGGCGGGTGGTCGCGGCGATGGGGGTGGAGCGGCATGTGATCGCCGACATCGACCTGCGTGCCTTCGGCGGTTCCGCCCTGACCGACGCCATCGATGTGCCGAAGCACGACAGCGCCGGCGAGTTGGCCAATGACCTGAGCGGCGGCATCCCCGTGACTTATGTTCCGGCGCGCAACACCGTCTTCCTGTCCTTCGCGCTGGCCTGGGCGGAGACGCTGGGGGCGTCCGATCTGTTCATTGGCGTCAATGCGCTGGATTACTCGGGCTATCCGGATTGCCGCCCCGAATACATCGCCGCCTTCGAGACCCTGGCCAATCTGGCCACCAAG
>NZ_BADK01000597.1 GCF_000333595.1 Azospirillum sp. B506 | reverse complement strand
GCCGCCCCTGTGGGTCGTTCCGGCCGTGANCGCTGCAGCCCTGCCCATTGGCATCAACGCTTATGTTTTCGCAGAGCGCTACAACGCCGGGCGCGAGGTGGTGTCGATGTCGCTGCTGATCTCCACCCTGCTGTCGCCGGTATCGATCTCCATCGCCTTCATGGTATCCTCCATGGGCTGAAACCCCGGATGCCGTTCTTGCGGATATTGTCCGTACTCTTACGAATTCTCTGACGTCTTGGGGGCGGCCGCCGACCGGTCCGGCAGGAGCGGCGGGCACATTCCGTGCCTTTAATGGTGAGATTGCCGGATCGCTGTGATTGATGGGCGAAGAAAACCCTGCTAACCTCCAAATCCGCGCCATAAAAGGTTTATCTTTATCGGAAAAGCTGTGTCCTGAGCAAAAGGGAACACGGTCTGTGCAAGATGGGCGAGGTGATTGCGGAGCCAGTTGGCTTTGGCCTTGGCATCATTGGGTTTTTGCCTCTTCTTACATATTATAGTATGAGCAAAATGATTGTGAATCGGTTTCGGAGAAAATCTGTTTGAATTGTGTCAGATCAAAGATCTGGTGCAAAAGCAAAGGCAATAGTCATCGAGATGAGTTTTCCGGCCATGATGACGCGACGATGGCGGTGCCGACCGGCCAGCCGCCTCGAAATCAATGCCGGAGCCAGCACGGGAACCTGTTCCTGCAACGCCTCATCGACCGGAGTGGCGTTGTGCGGCAACCGCAAGTTCCTCCGTCCCAATGCCATGCCGGATCGTTCACGCCACCGACCGCCGGCCGACGCAGGTGCCCCATGACCCTCCTCAACAACTTCCACATTCCCGTCAAGATGGCTGTTCCGGCAACGACGGCGATCATCGGCATGCTGGTGATCGCCGTGCTTGGCTGGTCGGCGATCACCCAGCAGTCGACCCTGCTCGATGCCCTGTTCAACCGATCCTTCACCCGGGAAGCGGAAATCCAGGGCCTCACCGACACCCTGACCGTTGCCCACGCCGGCATGTACCGGACGGTGATCCTCAGCAGCGCGAATGCGTCGCCGAAGGCGGTGGAGGAAGAAATGAAGGCCCTCGGCGCCCAGCTCGGCCGGCTGAAGAGCCAGTCGGAAGCGCTGAAGGGCGCTGCCGCCGACAGCGAGGAGGAGGGCAGATATTTCGAGCGGTTCGGCAGCGATGCCGCCACCTATCTGGCGAAGGTGGGGAGCTTTCTCGACCTGCTGAAAATGGGTGTCGACCCGCTGGATTTCCTGCAGGAGGTGCAGGCGGCCTACACCCGCCTGCAGGGGACCAGCCGGGATTACCTGACCTACAAGCGCAAGGTCTCGACCGACGCCTATGCCGAGGTCAATGCATCGGTCGACAACACCACCCGGGCCTTCATGGCGGTGGCCGCAGGCGCACTGCTGGTGACGGTCGGCGTCGCCCTGTTCATCGGCATGAACATCGCCCGCCCGATCGTGCGTCTGACCGACGTGATGGAGCGACTGGCCCGTGGCAATCTGGAGACGGACATCCCTGCCGCAGACCGTGGCGACGAAATCGGACAGATGGCCCGCACGGTGCAGGTCTTCCGGGAGCCCCGGCCATGGTGGCGTCCGGCGTCTTCGCCGGGGTGTTCGATCTGGAGTATGGCCTGTCGCGCGCCGACCTCGACGGCAAGACGATGGGCGAGGAGCTGGCCCGCATCGGCTATGCCGGCGACCGGGAGGTGGGTGGCCGCAAGGTCGGTGCCTATTTCGAGGCCCACATCGAGCAGGGGCCGATCCTGGAGGCCGAGGGCAAGACCATCGGCGTCGTCACCGACTGCCAGGGCCAGCGCTGGTACGAGATCACCTTCACCGGCCAGGAGGCCCATGCCGGCCCGACCCCGATGGTCCGTCGCAAGGACGCCCTGCTGGGAGCCGCCCGCGTCGTCGATGCGGTCAACCGGATCGGCCTGAAATACGGCCCGCTGGCCTGTGCCACCGTCGGGCTGATGCAGATCCACCCCAACAGCCGCAACGTCATCCCCGGCCGCGTCTTCTTCACCGTCGATTTCCGTCATCCGGACGACGGCATCCTCGCCGCGATGGACGGCGAGCTGCGCGCCGAGGTCGAACGCATCGCCGGCGAGATCGGGCTGGAGAGCGACTTCAAGCAGATCTGGTACTACGCCCCGATCGCCTTCGACGCCGCCTGCGTCGCCGCCGTCCGCAAGGGGGTGGAGCGCACCGGCCACAGCTTCCGCGACATCGTGTCGGGCGCCGGCCATGACGCCTGCTACCTGTCGAAGGTGGCGCCGACAGGCATGGTCTTCATCCCCTGCATTGACGGCATCAGCCACAACGAGGTCGAGGAGACGACCCCTGAATGGTCGACCGCCGGCTGCGAGGTGCTGCTGCACGCCGTGCTGGACCGCGCCAACGCCATGGCAGAGCAGGTGAAAGCCTCCGCGTGATACGCTCCCTCTCCCGGGACGGGAGAGGGCTCTTGGCAACAGCAATGGCGAAAGCGATGGCGCGAACGGCTGCCGAAACCACGGACACCCCACAGTCCCAGGGCCGCATCCGGCGTGAGAATGTCGAACGGATCCTGAAGGCGGCCGAGCGCGTCTTCGCCGAGGCAGGCTTCGCCGGCGCCACCATGGCCGACATCGCCGAGCGGGCCGGCCTGCCCAAGGCCAACCTGCATTACTATTTCGGCACCAAGGACGACCTCTACCGGGCGGTGCTCGACAACATCCTGCGGATGTGGCTGGCGCCAATTGCTTCATTCACCCCCGACGCCGATCCGGCGACGACGCTGACCGCCTATGTCACCGCCAAGATGGAGGTGTCACGCAGCCGCCCGCACGCCTCCAAGGTCTTCGCCAACGAGATCCTGCATGGCGGCACCCAGGTCGACCGCTTCCTCGCGGAAGACCTGAAGGCGCTGGTGGACGCCAAGGCGGCGGTGATCGACGGCTGGGTCGCCGCCGGCCGCATGGCCCCGGTGGACGCCCGGCAGTTCCTGTTCATGATCTGGGCGGTGACCCAGCATTACGCCGACTTCGACGTCCAGATCCGCAAGGTGCTGGGCCGCCGCAGCCTGACCCGCCAGGATTTCGCCACCATGACGGCCGAAGTCCTGCGCATGGTCCTGCGCGCCGCCGGCCTGCCCGAACCGCAAATCGCCGAACCCGACCTATCCGAAACGCCCGACACCTCCGCCCAACCGATCCTTTGAGGGAGCGCCCGAGCATGTCCACCATCCTGATCCGCGGCGGCACCGTCGTCACCGCCGAGCAAACCCGCCGCGCCGACGTCCTTTGCCAGGACGGCATCATCACCGCCGTGGGCGACGCTCTCGACGTGCCGGCAGGGGCAGAAATGGTGGATGCCGGCGGCTGCTACGTCATGCCCGGCGGCATCGACCCGCACACCCACATGGAGCTGCCCTTCATGGGCACGGTAACGACGGAGGATTTCTTCAGCGGCACCGCCGCCGGCTTCGCCGGGGGGACGACGATGATCATCGACTTCGTCATCCCCAACCCGAAACAGAGCCTGATGGAGGCATACCACACCTGGCGGGGCTGGGCGGAGAAGGCCGCCGGCGACTACAGCTTCCACGTCGCCGTCACCTGGTGGGACGAGAGCGTGCGGCAGGACATGGGCACGCTGGTGGCCGACCATGGCGTGAACAGCTTCAAGCATTTCATGGCCTACAAGAACGCCATCATGGCCGACGACGAGACGCTGGTGAACAGCTTCCAGCGCTGCCTGGAACTCGGCGCCATCCCCACCGTCCATGCCGAGAATGGCGAGCTGGTCTTCCAGCTCCAGAAGAAGCTGCTGGCCCAGGGGCTGACCGGACCGGAGGCCCACCCCCTCTCCCGTCCGCCGGAGGTGGAGGGCGAGGCCGCCAACCGCGCCATCCAGGTGGCGAAGGTGTTCGGCGTGCCGGTCTACATCGTCCATGTCTCGGCCAAGGAGGCGCTGGCCGCCATCGAGCGCGGCCAGAACGACGGCCAGCGCGTGTTCGGCGAGGTGCTGGCCGGCCATCTGCTGATCGATGACGGGGTGTACCGCAATCCCGACTGGGACTTCGCCGCCGGCCATGTCATGAGCCCGCCCTTCCGTCCCAAGGAGCATCAGGACGCGCTGTGGCGCGGCCTCCAGGCGGGGCATCTGCACACCACCGCCACCGACCATTGCTGTTTCTGCGCCGAGCAGAAGGCGATGGGCCGCAATGACTTCACCAGGATCCCGAACGGCACGGCCGGCATCGAGGACCGCATGACCGCGCTGTGGACCCACGGCGTCAACACCGGCCGGCTGACGATGAACGAGTTCGTCGCCGTGACCTCGGCCAACGCCGCGAAGATCTTCAACCTCTACCCGCGCAAGGGCTCGGTCAGCGTCGGGGCCGACGCCGATCTGGTGGTGTGGGATCCGAAGGCGACCAGGACCATCTCGGCCAAGACCCAGATGCAGAAGGTCGGCCTGAACATCTTCGAAGGCATGACCGTCACCGGCACCCCGGCCTACACGCTGAGCCAGGGCCGCATCGTCCATGCGCTGGGCGAGAGCCGCGCGGTGCGCGGCGCCGGCCGCTACGTCAACCGCCCTGCCTTCCCCCCGGTCTACGAGGCGGTGCAGAAGCGCAACGCCCTGAACGTCCCGGTCGCTGTGGAGCGGTAAAGCGATAATACCCAAAATCCCCTCTCCCCAGGGGGGAGAGGGAGTGGCTCACCCCACCGAACTGGCGAACAGGAAGTTCTCCGCCGTCAGGCTGTTGCGGTCGACGCCCATCAGCTTGATCGAGTTGAAGGCGCCGAGGTCGATGGACAGGTCGGCGCCGTCCTGCGTCGAGTGGGTCAGCACGCTGTTCAGGCTGGTGAAGCCGCCGATGCTGCGGATGTCGATCACGTCGCCGCCGCTGCCGGCCTGGAAGTCGCCGATGACGTCCCAGCCGTCGCTGGCATGCTGGACGAAGGTGTCGCGCCCGGCGCCGCCGATCATGTAGTCGTTGCCGGCATTGCCGGTGATGGTGTCGTTGCCGCTGCCGCCGGCCAGATAGTCGCCGGCCGAGGTGCCGGTGATGGTCTGGCCCGGCGTGCCGCCGGTGCTGCCGCCGCCGGCGCCACCGCCAATGGCGGTGAAGGAGAAGTTGGCGGCGGTCAGGCTGCTGCGGGTGACGTTGGCCAGGATGGCGCTGTTGTTGTTGTCGAAGTTCACGACGGTGTTGGCGCCGTCCTGGACGGTGACGGCCATCACAGAGGCGAAATCCTTGAACCCGCTCCAGCCCGCGACATTCAGCACATCGCCGCCGCTGCCGGCCTGGAAATCGCCGATATAGTCCCAGCCATCGCCCGGCTTGAAGACGAAGCTGTCGCTGCCGGCGCCGCCGGTCATGTAGTCGTTGCCGGCGTTGCTGATGATGGTGTCGTTGCCGCTGCCGCCGGCCAGATAGTCGCGGCCGTCGGTTCCGGTCAGCGTCTGGCCGCCAGGACCACCGCCGGTTCCGCCGCCTGTGTTGCCACCCCCCGTATCGCCGCCACCGGTCGATCCTCCGCCCTGGCCCAGCGTGATGGTGTTGCCGGACAGGCTGATGTTGGACGCAGCGAAGCTGCCGGCGATGCGCAGCGTCAGATCCGACCCGGCGGTGGCGTCGAGTCCGACATGGACCAGCGTGACGCCGTTCACCGTCTCCGCCTGGACATGGCCGGCGGTCAGCGTGCTGCCGTTGCCGCTGCCGACCGTCCCTGACAGCGCGGCGCCGACAATGGCGAAGGCGTCGCCGGTGGCCGCACCGGTGATGCTGCCGAAGGCGTTGCCCTGCGCTGCGGTCATCGTCACGGTGTGGCGCTGGCTGCCGGTCAGGGCCAGCGTCTCGACGCTGGTCAGCGTCATGCCGCTGATGTCGATCTTCGGCGAAGCGACGTCGTTGTAATATTCGAGATTGTAGCCGTTGTAGCTGGTCAGATTGTCCGACCGCAGCTCCAGCGTGTCGGTCCCCGCACCGCCGTCGAAGCTGACGGTGCCGGCATCGTACTGGCTGACCACGATGTAGCGGTCGTTGCCGGCATCGCCATAGATCAGGTCGTTCTGGGTCTGGGCGTAGCTGCCCGAGCTGACGATGCCGGCCAGGATGGTGTCGTCGCCATCGCCGCCATAGACGGTGTCGCGCTCCCAGTCGCCCTTCAGCAAATCGTTGCCGGCATCGCCATAGATCAGGTCGGCACCGCCGCCGCCGGCCACCGTGTCGTTGCCGAGTTCGCCATGCAGCTGGTCGTTGTCGGCGCGGCCGTACATCAGGTCGTTGCCGCCGCCGCCGAAGACGCTGTCGTTGCCGTCGCCGGCCTCCAGCGTGTCGTCGCCGGCCCCGCCATGCTCGACGTCGTTGCCGCCATGGCCCCAGAACCACACCGCGGTGTCGCCGGCGGTCAGGCTGTCGGCATATTCGGAGCCGACCCAGCGCTGGATGTTGACGAAGGTATCGCCCGCCGCCTCGCCGGTGTTGTTGGCGCCGTTGGTCAGGTCCAGCGTCAGGCCGCTGGTGGCGTTCTCGTAGGTGACGATGTTGAAGCCGCTGCCACCGACATAATGGTCCGCGCCCAGCCCGCCATTCATGGTGTCGCCGGCCGACTGGCCCGTGTTGCCGCCGCCGACCAGCGTGTCGTTGCCGACGCCGCCGATCAGGCTGTCGTTGCCGGTGCCGCCGACGATGCTGTCGTTGCCGGCCAGCCCGTTGATGGTGTTGCCGCTGTTGTCGCCGATCAGCGTGTCGTTGCCGCTGGTCGCCGTGCCGCTGTAGCCGAGCCGGTGCGGCCAGGCCTCCGCCCCGGCGAACGGGCGCGCGGCCAGGATCGGGCCGGTCGCCACGTCGAGATCCCAGGAAGCGCCCTGGTCCGCCTGACCGTCAGGATTGCCGACCGGATGGCTGGCGGCGGCGACGCGGGCGCCGGTGACGGCGGCCAGACGCTCCACGAAGCGGCGGCCGTTGCGGCCGGCCCCGACATCGCAGGCGTGGATCAGGATCTCGCAGCCGGTCGCATCGGGCCAGCGTCGGTCCAGCAGCGCGCTGCTGTCGAGCGGCGTCGCCCCAAGCTTCACCACGCCCGGCGCGCCATGGGCGATCAGGTGGACAGCGGCCGGGCCGGCGTCGCGGGCGGCCTCCAGCGCGTCGGACAGCAGGCCCAGGGCGTCCTCGTCCGCGGCGACCCGGACCACCGTCACGTCCGGCGCATGCCGGCCGATCAGCGCATCGATGTCGGCCAGAGCGGCGTCGGCAAGAATGATCCCGTGCATGGAAACCCCTTTCTGGGGAATTGTTGGAAGTCGCTTGCGCGTTCTGTGATGTACGGGATCATGTCCATCGAACAACATCCAATAAGCCGATCATTCCTTGGAATGTCCATGCCTCCACCGGGCGACCTGTTTTCTCCGGATCAGAGAAAAGAGCGCATCCCTATCGATTTGGTCGAGTTCCACTTACCTTCGCACAACAGGAAGATTGCCCCGATATTTCCAGGGACCGAAGTAGCCGCGGCGGAATACCTCCGAATTGAGGCTGGCCGTGGATCCGGGCAAAAAAAGAAGGGCCACTCGCGTGGCCCTTCCCGTCCCCTGAGATGGTGAGTCGCTGCCTATTTGAGCAGGTCGTGCACGAACATGGAGGCTTCCGGAACCAGGGTCACCACCAGCAGCGTCACCCACAGCGCCGCCATGAACGGCCACATGGAGCGGACCACCTTGCTGACCGGGACCTCGCCGATGGCGCAGCCGAGGTAGAAGGCGGCGCCGACCGGCGGGGTGTTCAGGCCGATGGTGCAGTTCAGCAGCACGATGATGCCGAACTGGACCGGGTCCATGCCGTAATGCATGACGATCGGCAGGAAGATCGGCGTGCAGACCAGGATATGGGCGGCCATGTCGAGGAAGATGCCGAACAGGAACAGGGCGATGTCGACCATGATGAAGACGACCCAGGGGGTCGTGCTGATGCTGCTCAGCGCCTCGCCGGCGATCTCGGCGACGCCGTAGATGCTCATCAGATAGCCGAACATCGTCGAGATGCCGATCAGCAGCAGCACGATGCCGGTGGTCTTGGTCGCCTTGGCCGCCGCCTTGAGGAAGTCCTGCCAGCTCAGGCTGCGATAGACGAACACGGTCAGCAGCAGGGCGTAGAGCACCGCCACCGCACCGGCTTCCGCCGCGGTGAACACGCCGGACAGGATGCCGCCGACGATGATGACCATGATGAACAGGCCGGGAAGCGCCACCGCCAGGCTGCGGGCGACTTCCGCCCAGCCGGGGAACTTGCCCGACGGATAGGCACGGGCGCGGGCGACGAAATAGGCCGTCAGCAGGTTGGCGATCGACAGCATCACCGCCGGAACCGCGCCGGCCATGATCAGCGAATTCATCGACACGATGCCGCCGGCGGCCAGCGAGTAGATGATCATGTTGTGGCTCGTTGGCATCACCGCGCCGACCAGCGAGGAATAGGTGGTGACGTTGACGGCGTAGTCGGCGTCGATCTTCTCTTTCTTCATCAGCGGGATGAGCGCCGAGCCCATCGCCGAGACGTCGGCCACCGGCGAACCGGACACGCCGCCGAACATCGTGCAGGCGACGACGTTGGTCATGCCGAGACCGCCGCGGACATGCCCGACCATCGCCTTGGAGCAGCGGATGATGCGGTCGGCGATGCCGCCATACATCATCAGCTCGCCGGTGAAGATGAAGAAGGGAATGGTCAGGAAGGCGAAGACGTTCATGCCGGCGGCCATGCGCTGGAACACGACGGCGATCGGCAGGCCTTCGTACAGAACGGTGGCGAGCGACGACAGCCCGATGGCGAACACCACCGGCATGCCGACGACCAGCCCAAGCACGAAGGTCACGCAGAGAATGGTCAGTGCCATGACGGGGTGACCTCCAGGTTCAGGACGCGAGCGATGATGCGCTCGATGGCGAAGACGACGATCAGGATGCCGCCGATGGCCAGGGGCAGATACGACCAGCCTTGCGAGATCGGCAGTCCGGGATTGACGTATTCCCACATTTCCCAGCTGAGGACGGCGCCGCCCCAGGTCATGAACAGGGCGAAGACGATCATCCCGAGATAGACGACGATCTCGGCCGCGTAGCGCACCCCTTCGGGGGCGAAGGTCAGCAGCGATTCCATGCCGATGTGGCGGCCGTCGCGGACACCGACCGCGGCGGCGAGGCAGGTCACGTACAGCACCATCACCAGCGCCAGAATCTCGGTCCAGGCCGGCGAATCGTTGAGGATGTAGCGGCCGTAGATCTGGGTCAGCACCGCGATCAGGATCACCATCAGCCCGAACACCGCCAGTTGCAGGCAGAGACGGGACAGTCTGGCGTTGAAGCGGAAATATGCACCGAGCGCACCCGTGATCATGGACGTCTTCAATCGGTGCTCTAGGGGCGGGGCCAGCGTGTGCTCAGCCATCCGGATATCTCCTTGTATCCCCAGGGTGAGGATGATCGGCACGCCATGGCGCAAGCGCGCCACAGCAGCCGCAGCGCCGCCGCAGCGGGCGGGCCGGCGGGCACGGGTGCCGTCTTCAAAAAGGGGTGCGTGGCGCGGAGTGGGCCGGCCCGGCCGCCGGAGCGGACGGGCCGGCGGCTGTCACTTGGACTGCTGAATGCGGACCAGGAGATCCTTCAGCTTCGGATCGGTCAGGAACTGGTCGTAGACCGGCTTCATCGCGGCCTGGAACGGCGCCTTGTCGATGCTGATGACCTCGACACCGGCCTTCTCGACGATGCTCCGGGACGAGACCTCCATGTCCTCCCACAGCTTGCGCATGTAGGGGACCGAGTCCTTCGCCGCCTTGCGGACCATGGCCTTTTCTTCCGGCGTGAAGCCGTCATAGGTCTTCTTCGACATCAGCAGGACGTCGGGAGCCATGGAGTGCTCGGTGAGCGTGAAGTACTTGGCAGCCTCATACTGGTGCGAGGACTGGTAGGTCGGCCAGTTGTTCTCGGCACCGTCGATCAGTCCGGTCTTCAGGCCGGTGAACACTTCGCCGGTCGGCATCGGCGTCGGGTTGGCGCCGAGCAGCTTCATCATGGCGACCCAGACGTCCGACTGCTGGACGCGGATCTTCAGGCCTTTCAGATCGTCGATCTTGCGGACCGGGGTCTTGGTGTAGAAGGAACGCGATCCCGAATCGTAGAAGGCCAGGCCGATCATGCCGTGCGCATCGCAATCGGCAAGGATTTCGTCGCCCAGCGGGCCGTCGAGGACCGAGCGCATGTGCTGGGTGTCACGGAAGACGAAGGGCAGCACCGGCACCATCATCGCCGGGCAGATGGTGTTGAGCGTGCCGGCATTGACCCGGAGGAACTCGATGGCGCCGAGCTTCACCTGCTCGATGGTGTCCTTCTCGGACCCGAGCTGGGAGCTGGGAAACACCTTGATGGTGTATTTGCCGTTGGTGGCCTTGCTCAGCTCATCGCTCATATATTGCACGGCCTTGACGGTCGGGTAGTCGGGCGGCTGAACATCGGCGGATCGGAACTGACGAGCCTGCGCCTGGGCAACAGTCAGCGCCATCATGCTGGCAACGCTGGCCAGAGCCAGTTTCTTCATAAAGCTCATTCGAGTCTGCTCCTGTCTTGACGTTTCACTTTGAACGAACTGGCTCAGCGATCCGTCGGGTTGGTGGCTCGCATCGCGTGAAACACGGTGTATTCACCGTATCTTTCTTCACACACTGATTATGACAGCCCCATTCGCAGCGCTATTATTCTTCAGAAAATGTGACGAACAGCGCTCCATGATCTGGTTTTGTCGAATAATTACATTGGCGCCGAAGCCCTGCATGGCGTCGGAGTGGTGCTGTCGGCGTTCGGTCGCTCCATCCAGAGCACCCAAGGCACGATTGATGTATACTAATATATTACAATCATTGGCAAGTAGTTTTCCTGCTGTAAAGTTCGGTGGAGAAAATGTCGCATGTCAGCGGCACCGGTTCCGGCGCCAGTATCAAACCATCGTCATGCGTGACTTATTGCCGCATTTCCCAATATCACTGACAAGGCCAAACAAACCTCATGCTCGACAGTCCCCATCGCGAGGCTGTTCTTCCCGCCGATGCCGATGCTGCGGAGCATGGCCGGCGGACCGGTCTTTCCGGCGCTTAGGATATTAGTATATCAATCTGCGCGCAACCCTGAAAGTTCAAGGCGGCAACAACCCTCCGGAACTCTTGCCGGAGGGCGTCGGGCGCGGGAGGGCGAAAAGCCGCCCACGTCAATGGTATTTGGCCACCGGCCGGCCCGCTGCCGGCGGCGCGGTGCGACAATCCGCCACCCCTGCGCCGCCGGCTGCCGGACCCTCAGGCGTGTCCGTTCACCAGCGGCCAGACTTCCTGGGCGCCGCGATAGATCATGTCGAGGGCGACATAGAGGATGATGGCGAGGCCGACATAGGCCAGCCAGCGGTGCTTGTGCAGGACTCGGGCGATCAGGCTGGCAGCGAGACCCATCAGGGCGATCGACAGCGTCAGTCCGATGACCAGCACCCCCAGATGCTCGCGCGCGGCCCCCGCGACCGCCAGCACATTGTCGAGCGACATCGACACGTCGGCGACGACGATCTGCCAGACCGCCTGCCCCAGCGTCTTGCGCGGACCGGATGCGGCGGCCCCATCGTCATTCTCCAGCGCGTCGACCGCCTCATCCTCGTCCTGGGACTGGCGCAGCTCGCGCCACATCTTCCAGCAGACCCACAGCAGCAGCACGCCGCCGGCCAGCAGCAGCCCGATGACCTGGAGCAGCTGGGTGGTGACCGCCGCGAAGGCGATGCGCAGCACGGTGGCAGCCAGGATGCCGATCAGGATCGCCTTGCCGCGATGCTCCTTCGGCAGACCGGCGGCGGCCAGACCGATGACGATGGCGTTGTCGCCTGCCAGCACCAGATCGATCATGATGACCTGGAGCAGCGCGAACAGCGCCTCGGTGGTGAAGAATTCCATCATTTGGGCACGAGTCCTCGCATCACGATCAGTGTGGGAGGAGAGGCCGTGCAGGGTCTTCCGATGACCGGCCGGGCCGCGCCGATGGCGTCGGACGGGAAGCGCCGGTCAGGGGCAAGAGGCGCGGGCCGCTCCTGATGTTCCCAGTCCGACATCGCAACCGGTGACGGTTGCCAGAGGGGCCCGGCCTGGTTCTGGCGCTTTACGCCAAAGCGGCGGATTCCGCAAGGCCGCGCTTCCGGCCTGTGGAACGGCGATCAGGACCGATGGTTCAGGAAACGCCGACGTCCACGCCCACGCCGCTGCCGGATGCCTCCAGAATCGCTTCGATCAGCCGGTGGACCTTCAGCGCCTCGCGCCCGTCCACCCGCGGCCGACGTCCCTCGTCCAGCGCGTCGAGAAAGTCGCACAGCACGGCGCGGTGATGCTGGTGGGAGAAGGCCATCGGGTCGGCGCCGCCGCCCAGCGTGGCATCGTCCGCGCCGGCGGCGATGCGCTCGCCACCGATCAGCTGCACCTCCAGCCGGTCGCCGCACAGAAGGGCGGAGCCGCCGGTCCCGGCGATCTCGATCCGCTCCGGATAGCCGGGAAAGGCGGCGGTGGTGGCGTTCACCGTCGCCAGCATGCCGTTGTCGTAGCGCAGGGCCGCGGCGACCACATCCTCGGTGTCCATGCCCACATCCCTGTCTGTGTCCGCGCCGCGCAGGACGCTGGTCGCGGCGAAGCCGACGACCCGATCCGGCAGGCCAGCCAAGCTGACAAAGGCATCCAGCGTGTGGATCGCCTGGGTCAGCAGCACGCCGCCGCCATCGCGCGCCTTCCTGCCGCGGCCGGGCTGGGCGTAATAGGCGGCGTCGCGCCACCAGCGCACCGACACCGCCGCCGTCAGCGGCCGGCCCAGCGCACCGTCGCGCATCAGCGCCGCCAGCCGTTCGACCGACGCGCGGAAGCGGTGCTGCAGCACGACGCCCAGCGTCAGCCCGGCCCCCTCCATCGCCGAGACCACCGACCGCGCGCCCTCCGGGGTGGCGTCCAGCGGCTTCTCCAACAGCACATGCTTGCCGGCGGCGGCACAGCGCGCCACCAGATCGGCATGGCTGTCGGGCGGGGTCAGCAGCAGGACGGCCGACAGCGCCGGATCGTCCAGCAACGCCTCCAGCCGGTCGACCGCCGGCAGGCCGTGGCGGGCGGCGAAGGCGGCCCGGCGCTCGGCCGACGGGCTGAAACAGCCGGCCACCTCCACCCGGTCAGCCAGGTCGACCAGGCTCTGCGCATGCGGTGCCGACGCCATGCCCAGCCCGACGACGCCGATGCGGCGGCGTTGGGCGTTCATCAGACGGCTCTGTCCAGGGCAGGCAGGTCGTCAGCCATATCGGCGGTCAGGCTGCCGGAGAAATAGAGTGGCGCGGCGTTGCGCACGTCGTCCACCGTGATCTGCAGATTGTCCAGATGGCACACCAGGCTCTGTTCGGCCCGGTCGGGATCATGGCCGGCGATGGCATCGACGATGGCCTCATGCTCGGCGATGACCGTGCGCATGCGGCCGGGGACCGGCAGGGTCAGGCGGCGGCAGCGATCGAGCTGGACCTTGGCCTGCTGGATGATGGTCCAGAAGCCGGGATAGCCCGCCATCTCGGTGATCTGGGCATGGAAGGCCTCGTCGGCCTGATGGAAGCCGTCGGCGTCGCCCTGCGCATCGACCTCGCGCTGGTGTTCCAGGCAGGCGCGCAAGGCTGCGATCTGGCTGCGGTTGGCCCGTTCGGCGGCGAAGCGCACGGTCGCCCGTTCCAGCACCTTGCGGATCACGCCGGCTTCCGGCAGCGCGCCCAGCGGAATGCGGGCGACGAAGGTGCCGGACTGCGGGAAGATCTCGATCAGCCCCTCGTCCGCCAGCCGCAGCACCGCCTCGCGCACCGGGGTGCGGCTGACGCCATAGGCTTCGGCGATCTGCTTTTCGGCGATGGGGTCGCCCGGCTTGCGTTTCAGCGACACGATCTCCGCCCGCAGGTCGCGGTGGATGGCATCGGCGGCGGTCGGACCGCGCCGCATGTCCCGCCGTGCCGGCGGTCGGGCCAGCAGCGCAGCGGCCTTGGCCGGCGGGACCGGCGGGGTCGAGATCGGGTGCGATTGCGGGGGAGCGGCGAAGGAACCGGTTTTGGCCGGCGGGTTGCCCGATGGCATGGCGTCCAGCCTCCTCAGAAGCGAATGCCCCATAATACTAATATATCAGATGTGGCGGCAAGCTATTTCGCTCATCGTCCGTTCGGACCGGGGTGTGACAAAGGCGCCCTCATTCCCGTCATGGCTGTGGAGAGGGCGCGCGAAACATCCTCCCTACAGCTCCGCCGCCAGCCGGGTGCCCTGGGCGATGGCGCGCTTGGCATCCAACTCCGCCGCGACGTCGGCACCGCCGATCAGATGGACCGCGATGCCGGCAGCCTCCAGCGGGGCCTGCAGATCGCGCAGCGGCTCCTGCCCCGTGCATAGCACGACGGTATCGACCGCCAGCGTCTGCAGCCGCTCGCGCTTTTCGCCGAAGCTGACGGTCAGCCCCTCATCGTCGATGCGCTCGTAATTGACGCCGGACAGCGCCTGGATGTTCTTCATCTTCAGCTGCGCCCGGTGGATCCAGCCGGTGGTCTTGCCCAGCCCGGCGCCGGGCTTGCTCGCCTTGCGCTGGAGCAGCACGACCTCGCGGGCCGGCGGCGTCAGGTGGGGGCGGATGCCGGCGACGCCGCCGCGCGCCTCGGCCGGGTCGGCAACCCCCCATTCGGCCCGCCACAGCGCCGGGTCCAGGCTGGGCGACGCGCCGTCGTGAACCAGGAATTCGCTGACGTCGAAACCGATGCCGCCGGCCCCCACCACCGCGACCCGCCGGCCGACCGGCTTGGCGCCGCGCAGCACGTCGATATAGGTCAGCACCTTCGGATGGTCCTGCCCGGGGATCTTCGGGTCGCGCGGCACCACCCCGGTCGCCAGCACCACCGCATCGTAGCCGGCGTCCGTCAGGTCGCCCACCGTCACCCGCCGCCCCAGATGCAGCGTCACGCCCGTGTCGGCCAGCCGGTGGCGGAAATAGCGCAGCGTCTCGTGGAACTCCTCCTTGCCGGGGATCCGCTTGGCCAGG
>NZ_BADK01000598.1 GCF_000333595.1 Azospirillum sp. B506 | reverse complement strand
CGGCGATTTCGACCGCACCGTCGGCATCCTGATGTCGGGCGCCTCGGCCCCGGTGATCTCGAAGAAGCCGGAAGGCGCCTACAGCCACGCGGTGTTCGACGCGGCGGCCAAGCTGTAAGGTACTGATCCCGGGGAGCGGGTGCTGCGCCTTGCCCGCTCCCCACCGATGACATTCATGCGGCAAAAGACGTTCCGCCCGCGGACCCGCAGCGATATATTAGTAAGCACGGCCTCCTGGCATTGAGCGCCGATGACTTGAATGGGACGAGCATGGATTCCAACGCGGGCGATTCGAACATGGTGGCGGTGGCCGCACCGGTGCGCCGCCGCCGCCGCCGGCCCGCCAGCGCCACCGCAAGGCCGGCCCATCGCGGCGCCACCGTATCGGGCACCATCTACCGCGACCTGCGCGACGACATCGTTTCCCTGCGCCGCAAGCCGGGCGAGCCGGTGATCGAGAAGGAGGTGTCGGAAACCTATGGCGTCAGCCGCACGCCCGTCCGCGAGGCGATGCTGAAGCTGGCCGACGAGGGACTGGTGGAGGTGTTCCCGCAGTCCGGCACCTTCGTCGCCCGCATCCCGATCAGCGCCCTGCCGGAGGCCATCGCCATCCGCCGCGCGCTGGAGGAGGCCACCGTGCGCTACGCCGCCGAACAGGCGACCGGCAGCCAGGTGGCCCGGCTGCGCGCCAATCTGGAACTCCAGCGCGAGATGAAGGAGGCCGGCGACTTCGACGGCTTCCATGAGGCCGACGAGGCCTTCCACGCGCTGCTGGCGGAGATCTCCGGCTATCCCGGCTTCTGGGCGGTGACCCAGCAGGTGAAGCGGCAGGTCGACCGCTACCGCCACCTGACCCTGCCGGCGGCCGGCCGGATGGACAAGGCGCTGACCGAACATGGCGCCGTCGTCGAGGCGGTGGCCGCCCGCGATCCCGACCGCGCCGCGGCCGAACTGCGCCACCACCTGACCGACCTGCAACTGGGCATCGCCGACGTCCAGCGCAGCTATCCGCACTACTTCACGGAATGACGGGAGGGGACGCGCTCACAGCTTGCGCGTCTCATAGGCCGTGAAGCTGGCGGCGCGCGGGGCGTACCCGCTGGCGAAATGGGCGGAGGAAACGATCATGTCGGCCGTCGCCTCGTTGCAGGCCATCGGGATGTTGTAAAGCGTCGCCAGCCGGGTCAGCGCCTTCAAATCGACATCGTGCGGCTGGGCGGTCATCGGATCGACGAAGAAGACCAGCAGGTCGATCCGCCCCTCCGCGATCATCGCGCCGATCTGCTGGTCGCCGCCGAGCGGGCCGCTCTTCAACGGGGTCACGTCCAGGCCGGGATGGGCGTCGCGCACCTTCTGGCCGGTGGTGCCGGTCGCCCAGAAGGCATGGCCGTCCAATGCGGCGATGTTGGCACCGATCCAGGCGATCAGGTCCGCCTTGCGGGCGTCATGGGCGACGAGGGCGATGCGCTTGCGGGGCTGCGGGGCGGACTGCTGGGCGGTCATGGATGGACACTCCGGACGAAGACCACACTCTAATATATTACCTTCGGGAACGACGCAACGCGGGCTCCCGCCCTGCCGCCTTTCCCCCTTCGGACCTGCGACTTTGTCGCACCCTTTGCCGTCTGAAGTGTCCGGGAGGCCATCATTAGAGCTTGCCCGGCTTACTAGTATATTAGTATGATGGCGCCAAACCCGCCGGGACGCCGGCTGCACAGATTTAAAAGGAACCACCCCATGAAAATCTCCGTCCGGCACGCTTCCCACCCCGACGCGGTCCGCGGTTACGACACCGAGACCCTGCGCGACCATTTCCTGGTCCCGACCCTGTTCGAGGCGGACGAGACCGTCTTCACCTACAGCCACATCGACCGTTTCGTCCTCGGCGGCGCCATGCCGGTGGCCGGCCCGCTGAAGCTGGACTCCGCCAAGGAGATCGGCTCGCCCAACTTCCTCGACCGGCGCGAGCTGGGGGTGGTCAATGTCGGCGGCGCCGGCCGGGTGACCGTCGACGGCGTGGTGTATGAGCTGGCGCCACGCGACGCGCTCTATGTCGCGATGGGCAGCAAGGACATCGTCTTCGAAAGCCTGGACCGCCGCGAGCCGGCCAAGTTCTACCTGAACAGCACCCCCGCCCATGCCCGGTTCGAGACGATGAAGATCTCGATCGGCCAGGCCAAGGCCGTGCATCTCGGCGACCCGGCCCAGTCGAACGAGCGCACCATCTACCAGATGATCCACCCGGACGTGGTCCGCACCGCGCAGCTGGTGCTGGGCATGACGGTGCTGAAGCCGAACAACATGTGGAACACGATGCCGTGCCACACCCATGACCGGCGCTGCGAGGTCTATTTCTACTTCGACCTGCCGGAAGAGGCCCGCGTCATCCACCTGATGGGCGAGCCGGAGCAGACCCGCCACATCGTGGTCGCCAACGAACAGGCGGTGATCTCCCCGCCCTGGTCGATCCATTCCGGTGTCGGCACCCGCAACTACACCTTCATCTGGGCGATGGGCGGCGACAACCAGGACTTCACGGACATGGACTTCGTCGCCATGGACCGCCTGCGCTGACGCGCCACCCGATTTGAAACCAACTCATAAGAACGGGAACCGACCATGAGCATTTCGTTCGACCTGACCGGCAAGGTGGCGCTGGTCACCGGCGCCAACACCGGCATCGGCCAGGGCATCGCCGTGGCGATGGCCGAGGCCGGCGCCGACATCGCCGCCGTCGACGTGGTGTCGCTGGACGAGACCAAGGGTCTGGTCGAGGCGACCGGCCGCAAGTTCCTCGGCATCCACGCCGACCTGACCTCCATCGCCCCGGTCCAGGGGCTGGTGGAGCAGACGGTCGCCACGCTCGGCGGGCTGGACATCCTGGTCAACAATGCCGGGATGATCCGCCGCGCCGATGCCGTCGACTTCTCCGAGGCCGACTGGGACGCCGTGATGAACCTCAACATCAAGACGGTGTTCTTCCTCTGCCAGGCCTTCGGCCGCTACGCCATCGGCGCGGGCCGCAAGGGCAAGATCATCAACATCGCGTCCATGCTGTCCTTCCAGGGCGGCATCCGCGTGCCGTCCTACACCGCCTCCAAGAGCGGCGTCGCCGGCATCACCAAGCTTCTGGCCTGCGAATGGGCCGGCAAGGGCATCAACGTGAATGCCATCGCGCCGGGCTATGTCGCCACCAACAACACCGCGGCTCTGCGCGCCGACGAGAACCGCAGCGCCGAGATCCTGGGCCGCATTCCGGCCGGCCGCTGGAGCGTGCCGTCCGACATCGGCGGCCCGGCGGTGTTCCTGGCGTCGGAAGCCGCCGACTACATCCACGGCACCATCCTGCCGGTCGATGGCGGCTGGCTGGCGCGCTGACGGAAAACGGCCCTCCCCGCCCCTCACGGGCGGAGGAGGGCTTCCTTTTGGGGGGAAACCGGACGATGACGACCGACGTATTCGTGACCGCAGGCGACATCCCGTGGCAGGATCTGGGCGACGGCGTGCGCCGCAAGATCCTGGGCTACAACGACACGATGATGATGGTGCGGGTGGAGTTCGAAGCCGGCGCCATCGGCGCGCAGCATCGCCATCCCCATGTCCAGTGCGCCGTGGTGGAGAAGGGGTCCTTCGATGTCACCATCGACGGCCGCACCAAGCGGCTGAACACCGGCGACGGCTACATGGTGCCGTCCAATGTTCTGCATGGCGTGGTGGCGCTGGAGCCGGGCGTCCTGCTCGACATCTTCACGCCGATCCGCGAGGATTTCCTGGGCGAGCCGGTGGCCTATGCCGCCGAAGCGGACGCCCAATAAGGTCCCGGTCCCGCTTCACCCCGGCCCTGCGTCACATCGGATCGCCCGGCGCGGTGAAATAGCGCGGATAGTCACGCCGGATGTCGGCGACCGAGATCTGCAGATCGTCCAGATGGTCGTCCAGCGCCTTGATGGCGGCGGCGGGATCGTTGGCCGCCACCGCCTCGACGATGGCGGCGTGCTCCGCGATCACCTCGGCGATGCGCCCGCGCACCGGCAGGGTCAGCAGGCGGTAGCGGTCGATCTGCACCTTGGTCTGCTGGATCAGCGTCCAGAATCCCGGATAGCCGGCGATGTCCGCGATCAGCGCATGGAACGCCTCGTCGGCCTGGTGGAAGCCTTCGTAGTTGGCGCTTTCCTGCATCTCCCGCTGCAGTTCCAGATTGGCGCGGAGTGCGGCGATCTGGCTGCGGCTGGCCCGTGCCGCCGCATAGCGCACCGTCGCCTCCTCCAGCGCCTTGCGGATGGCGAAGGCCTCCGGCAGCGCGTCCAGCGGGATGCGCGACACGAAGGTGCCGGATTGCGGGAAAATCTCGATCAGCCCCTCGTCGGCCAGCTTCAGCACCGCTTCGCGGACGGGTGTGCGGCTGACGCCATAGCTCTCGGCGATCTGCTTCTCGGCGATGGCGTCGCCGGGCCTGCGCTTCAGCGAGACGATCTCGCCGCGCAGGTCACGGTAGATGCGCGAGGCCACGGTCGCGGCACGGCGCGGCGGCCGTACCGCCGCCGCCGGGGCCGCGGTACGGCGCGCGGTTGCGGAGGCAAGGCCGCCTTGATCCTCTGTCGTCGCGACCTTCTTCACCGATGGCTCCATTCCGGCAGGCGTACGGATCTGGTGGGGCAGCGGTCCGCCGCCCATAGGATGATCTTCATGCCCTGCAATCTACCCGCCCCCCTTCGCCAAGGTCAAATCCATCCCCAGTATCCCGCCGCCCCCTGGCCCAGTCACCGGGTTCCCGCCGGTGGGGTGCGGCGACTGGGCGCAGCCTTTGCGGGCATCGATACCCAGCGCGGGGAGCGATTGGGCTTGCAATCAGATCTAATATATTAATATTATACAGCCAGCCGGTAGGGACGGTCCCCCGCACGGACCCCGCCTTCTCCCCACCCTGCTTTTGCCCTTTTCTTGCAGCGTAGAGGCTTCCGATGCTTCACCCCGACCGTCTTTTCCCGAGCGACCCGACGCAACGCGACATCGCGCGCCGCCTGTATGGCGAAGTCGCCGCCCTGCCGATCGTCAGCCCGCACGGCCATACCGATCCGTCCTGGTTCGCCAAGGACGAGGCGTTCCCCGATCCGGCGAGCCTGTTCGTCAAGCCCGACCATTATGCATTCCGCATGCTCTACAGCCAGGGAATTCCGCTGGAGCAGCTGGGCGTTCCGCGCAGGGACGGCGGGGAGACCTCGTCCGACTCGCGCGCCATCTGGCGCCTGCTGGCCAGCAACTGGCACCTGTTCCGCGGCACGCCGACCTCGATGTGGCTGACCCACGCCTTCGAGACGGTCTTCGGCGTCACCGAGCGTCTGAGCGCGGCCAGCGCCGACCGCATCTACGACCAGATCGAAGAGTGCCTGCGCAAGCCGGAATTCCGCCCGCGCGCCCTGTTCGAGCGCTTCAACCTCGAAGTGCTGGCGACCACCGAATCGCCGCTCGACCCGCTGGTGCACCACAAGGCGATCCGCGAAAGCGGCTGGAAGGGCCGGGTCATCACCGCCTTCCGTCCCGACCCGGTCGTCGATCCGGAGTTCGAGGGCTTCCGCGACAACCTCGCCGAGCTGGCCCGCATCACCGGACAGGACACCGCGACCTGGGAGGGCTACCTCGCCGCTTTGGCTGACCGCCGCCTCTATTTCAAGAGCTATGGCGCCACCTCGACCGACCACGGCCATCCGACGGCGGCGACCGCCGACCTCCCGCGCCCCGAGGCGAAGAAGCTGTTCGACATCGTCCGCCGCGGCGGTGCCACGGCCGAGGAGGCCGAGCTGTTCCGCGCCCAGATGCTGACCGAAATGGCGCGGATGAGCCTGGAGGACGGTCTGGTCATGCAGATCCATCCCGGCAGCTTCCGCAACCACAACACCCTCGTGTTCGAGCGTTTCGGCCGCGACAAGGGCGCCGACATCCCGAGCGGCACCGAGTATGTGCGGGCGCTGAAGCCGCTGCTCGACCGCTTCGGCAACGAGCGCGACCTGACCATCATCCTGTTCACCCTGGATGAGGACAGCTATTCCCGCGAGCTGGCGCCGCTGGCCGGCCATTACCCGGCGCTGCGCGTCGGCCCGGCCTGGTGGTTCCATGACAGCCCCGAGGGCATGCGCCGCTACCGCGAGATGATCACGGAGACCGCCGGCTTCTACAACACGGTCGGCTTCAACGACGACACCCGCGCCTTCTGCTCGATCCCGGCCCGCCACGACGTGTCGCGCCGCGTCGATTGCAGCTTCCTCGCCCGCCTGGTCGCTGAACACCGGATGGCCGAGGACGAGGCCGCGGACTTGGCCGTCGACCTCGCCTACCGCCTCGCCAAGAACGCCTACAAGCTGTGATTGGTTGAGCATTACGACCAGCAAAGCCCCTCTCCCACAAGGGGAGAGGGGCCAGCACGTCTCCTCAAGGACATCTTCCCATGGCATCGCTGACCATCCGCCTGCACCCCGCCGACAACGTCGTCGTCGCCGGCGCCGACCTGGAGCCCGGCACCACCCTGCCCGGCACAGACGTCGCGACCACCGGGCCGGTGCCGGCCGGCCACAAGGTCGCGGTGCGCGCCATCGCGCCGGGCGAACCGGTGCGCAAATACAATCAGGTCATCGGCTTCGCCACCGCGGCGATCCAGCCGGGCGACCATGTCCACGTCCACAACATGGGCATGGGCAGCGACTTCGAGCGCGACTACGCCTTCGGCGCCGATGTCCACCCGGTCGAGCCGATCCCGGAGGCCGAGCGCGCCACCTTCCAGGGCATCCTGCGCCCGGACGGCCGCGTCGCCACCCGCAACTACATCGGCGTGCTGACCTCGGTGAACTGCTCCGCCACCGCGGCGCGGATGATCGCCGATCATTTCCGCGGCTCCGCGCTCGCCGCCTACCCCAACATCGACGGCGTCGTGGCGCTGACCCATGGCTACGGCTGCGGCATGGCCGGCAGCGGCGAGGTGATGGACACGCTGCGCCGGACCATCGCCGGCTATGCCCGCCACCCGAACTTCGCCGCGGTGATCCTGCTGGGTCTCGGCTGCGAGGTGAACCAGATCGACAAGCTGATGGAGGCCACCGGCCTTGAGGCCGGCGCCCGCGTCATCCCCATCGGCATCCAGGACATGGGCGGCACCGCCGCCGCGGCCCGCGAGGGAATCCGCCGGATCGAGGCGCTGCTGCCGGAGATCAACGACGTCACCCGCCAGACCCTGCCGGCCAGCCACCTGACGCTGGCGCTGCAGTGCGGCGGTTCCGACGGCTATTCGGGCATCACCGCCAACCCGGCGCTGGGCTATGCCGTCGACCTGCTGGTCCGCAACGGCGGCACCGCCGTGCTGAGCGAGACGCCGGAGGTCTATGGCGCCGAGCATCTGCTGACCCGCCGCGCCGTCCGCCGCGAGGTCGGCGAGGCGCTGGTCGAGCGCATCGGCTGGTGGGAGGAGTACACCAGCCGCACCGGCGGCGAGATGAACAACAACCCGTCGCCCGGCAACAAGAAGGGTGGCCTGACCACCATCCTGGAGAAGTCGCTGGGTGCGGTCGCCAAGGGCGGCACCACCCCGATGACCGCCGTCTACCGCTATGCCGAGCCGATCACCGAGAAGGGCTTCGTCTTCATGGACACGCCCGGCTACGACCCGGTGTCGGCGACCGGCCAGGTGGCGGGCGGCGCCAACGTGCTGTGCTTCACCACCGGCCGCGGCTCGGTGTTCGGCTGCAAGCCGACGCCCAGCCTGAAGCTGGCGACCAACAGCACGCTGTTCCGCCGGATGCCGGACGACATGGACATCGATTGCGGCGCCATCGCCAGCGGCGACGCCTCGATCGAGGAAGTCGGCCGCGCGATCTTCCAGCTGGTCCTCGACACCGCGTCGGGCCGCAAGACCAAGAGCGAGGAACTCGGCGTCGGCGCCGATGAATTCGCCCCTTGGCAGATGGGAGCGGTTATGTAAGGGGTCCGCCCCCTTGTTGGAAACCGTTGAAGAGCCGGCGCCATGCCAGACAGTTCCACCCCTCTCCCCGGCCCCCGCACCGACACCGGTCCCGAACCGGTGAACGCGCCACAGACCCCGATCCACCCCACTGGACCGGGGTCCAAGGGCACGGAGCCGATGCGGGCGATCCTGCTGGTGGTGCTGGCGGTGGCCTGCCTGTCCTGCTCCGACGCCACGGCGAAATATCTCGGCCGCACCCTGCCGCCGGCCGAGATCGCCTGGATGCGCTATGTCGTCTTCACCGCGCTGGTGATGCCGCTGGCTCTGCGCGGCGGCTCGCTGAGCGTGTTGAAGACCACGCGGCCGGGGCTTCAGGCCGTGCGCGGCCTGGGCATGCTGGGATCGGCCCTGTTCTTCATCATGGCGATGCAGCATCTGCCGCTGGCCGAGGCGGCGGCGATCAGCTTCGTCTCCCCCGTCTTCGTCACCGTGCTGTCGATCCTGCTGCTGGCCGAGAAGGTCGGCATCCGCCGCTGGGCGGCGCTGCTGGTCGGGCTGGCCGGTGTGCTGATCGTCATCCGGCCGGGGGCGGAAGGGTTCCAGCCCGCCTCGCTGCTGCCGATCCTCACCGCCTTCAGCTGGGCGCTCGGGCTGGTGGCGACGCGCAAGATGACGGCGCAGGAGAACCCGCTGACCACCATGGTGTGGAGCGCGCTCACCGGCCTGATCGTGCTGACCGCCCTGCTCCCCCTGCACGCCGCGATGCCGACGCCGTGGGAAATGCTGCTGGGCGCCTTCATCGGGCTGGTCTACACGGCAGCGCAATGGCTGCTGATCCTGGCCTACCGCCAGGGCGAGGCGTCGGTGCTGGCGCCCTTCACCTATGTCCAGCTGATCTGGTCGACGGCGCTGGGATACCTCGTCTTCGGCGCGGTGCCCGACCAATGGACCTTCGTCGGCACCGGCGTGATCATCGCCAGCGGCCTTTACACCGCCCACCGCGAACGGATGCGGGCACAGCTGCGCCGCTCTGCGGCGTGATGAACAAGACGTCGCCGGGGCGATCCCCGGCTTGTGGAGAAGAAGAATGACCGAAACGCCCAACCGCGTCGCTGCGCTCGGCGAATGCATGATCGAGATGTTCCGGCGGCCGGACGGGTCGCTGACCATGGGCTTCGGCGGCGACACGCTGAACACCGCCGTCTATCTGGCGCGGCTGGGCACGCCGGTCGATTACGTCACGGCACTCGGCGATGACAGCATCAGCCAGGACATGGTGACGGCCTGGGCGGCCGAAGGGGTGGGCACCGGCCATGTCCTGCGCGTGCCGAACCGCCTGCCCGGCCTCTACATGATCGAGACCGATGCCAGCGGCGAGCGCCGCTTCCTCTACTGGCGCGACCGGGCGCCGGCGCGCGAGCTGTTCGCCCTGCCCCAGACGCCGGAGCTGTCCAAGGCGCTGGAGGGCTACGGCATCGTCTATCTGTCCGGCATCAGCATCGCCATCCTGGGCGAAGAGGGCCGCGAGCGCCTGTTCGAGGTGCTGCAGCGGGTCCGCGCGCGCGGCGGCAAGGTCGCCTTCGACACCAACTGGCGCCCGCGTCTGTGGCCCGACATCGAGACCGCCCGCGCCGCCTTCGACCGCATGCTGCGGCTGACCGACATCGCGCTGCCCGGCGTCACCGATCTGCGCGACCTCTATGGCGATGCCGATGCCGACGCCGTTCTGGCCCGCGTCCGCGACGCCGGGGTTTCCGAGATCGTGCTGAAACTGGAACAGCCCGGCTGCGTGGTGATCGAGAATGGCCAGGCCGTCGAAGTGCCCGCCCTGAAGGTCGCCACCGTGGTCGACACCACGGCGGCCGGCGACAGCTTCAGCGCCGGCTATCTCGCCGCCCGCCTGCGCGGCGAGGGGCCGGCCGATGCCGCCCGCGCCGCCCACAGGCTGGCCGCCGCCGTCATCCAGCACCGCGGCGCCATCATTCCGCGCGACGCCATGCCGGCCTGACCGCCGGTTTCAAGCCGACACATCAGCCTTCCGCCGCCAGTTCGCGGCGGAAGGCGCGGGCCGCCATCTCCGCGAAGGCGGTGAGCGCCGTCTCGTCCGCGCCGTCGCGAGCAGCCGCCGACATCCCCATCATCGCGATCATCACGAATTCGGCGAGCGCGCCGGCCCGTTCCGGCTCCTCCCCGGCGATGAAGGCGCAGATCGCCGACACGCTGGCTTTCCTCAGCGCCGCGGTCAACGCACGCGCTTCCGGATCGGCGCTGTTGCGCGCGCCGTCGAGCACGAGGCACCCCGCCACTCCGTTCCGCTCCGGATAGAGCCGCGCCGCCAGCAGCAGCGTGCGTTCGATCACCTCGACCACGCCGCCGCCATCCGCCTGCGCGCGGGCGAAGATGTTGGCCTCCCCCGCCGCATAGCGCTGAAGCGCCCGCTCGAACAGTCCGGCCTTGCTGCCGAAGGCGGCATAGAAGCTCGGCGGCTTGATCCCCAGCTCCGCCCCCAGTTCGGCGACGCCAACGGCGTCGTAGCCGCGGGCATGGAACAGCTTCATCGCGGTCTCGACCGCCTCGTCCATGTCGAAGGACCGCCGCCGTCCCCGCGTCCCGGACGATTCTATAGCGACCACTATATTTTCTCCTTGCGCAAATCCCTCGCCTGAATTTATATAGCGGTCACTACATTTTCTCAAGGAGCACATCATGGGTGAGTTCACCGGCCGCAAAGTCCTGGTCCTCGGCGGCAGCCGCGGCATCGGCAAGGCCATCGTCCGCCGCTTCGCCAAGGCCGGCGGTGCGGTCGCCTTCACCTATGCCGGGTCGAAGGACGCCGCCGAGGCTCTCGCCGCCGAAACCGGCGCCGAGGCCATCCGCACCGACAGCGCCGACCGCGACGCCTTGATCGCCACGGTGGCGGACCGCGGCGCGCTGGACGTGCTGGTGGTCAATGCCGGCACGCTGGTGCTGGGCGATCCGCTCACGCTCGATCCCGATGCCGTCGACCGCATGATCGACGTCAATGTCCGCGCGCCCTACCACGCGGCGGTCGAAGCGGCCCGGCGCATGAATGACGGCGGGCGCATCATCGTCATCGGCTCGGTCAACGGCGACCGCATGCCGTTTGCCGGCGGGGCCGCCTACGCGCTGACCAAGTCGGCGGTCCAGGGCATGGTGCGCGGCCTCGCCCGCGACTTCGGCGACCGCGGCATCACGGTGAACGCGATCCAGCCGGGTCCGACCGACAGCGACATGAACCCGGCCGACGGGCCGATGGCTTCCACCATGCATGGCTTCATGGCGATCAAGCGCCACATCCATGCCGACGAGGTGGCCGAACTGACCGCCTACATCGCCGGCCCGCATGCCGCGATGATTACCGGTTCGTTCCAGACCATCGACGGCGGCTTCGGCGCCTGACGGTCATCCTCTTCCTTCGCTAAACTATACACGCAGCAAGAGATCCCCTCTCCCCCCCCGGGGAGAGGGAGATTTCCTCCGCCAACGCCCCCTCATGCGTCAGCAGCCAGCGCTTGCGCTCCACCCCTCCGCCATAGCCGGTCAGCGTTCCATCCGACCCGATCACCCGGTGGCAAGGCACGACGATGCCGACCGGGTTGGCGCCGTTGGCATGCCCCGCCGCCCGCACCGCCGCCGGGCGCCCGGCCAGCGCCGCCAGTTCGCGGTAGGTTATGGTCCCGCCGCAGGGAATCCCGCGCAACGCCGCCCACACGGCGCGCTGGAACGGCGTCCCGCCGGTGCGCACCGGCAACCGCTCGATGACGGCAAGCTCGCCCGCAAAATAGGCATCCATCGCCCGCGTCAGACCACCCGGATCGGCCGACGGCCGCAGGTCGTAGCCACCGCGATGGTGCAGACGCAGCAGCCGGTGCAGCCGGTCCTCATGCTCGCTCCAGTCGACGGCGCGCAGGGCGCCCTCTTCGTCCGCAATCACGATCAGCTCGCCAATGGGCGTCGCGGTGCGGTCGATCAGCAGGCTGGTGACGGCGGACATCGCAGCCCCTCCTCTCCCTGTTGCATAGGCGCGCTGCTGAAATTGAAGGCAGCAACCCTCCGGCGCAACCCTTTGATACGGCGTAATTTCCTGTTTTCGCGCTTGCGAATTCCCATGCGTTTCTTGCGTAACGCCGCCAAAACAGGCGCCAAAAGGCCGAGTTGCGTGCAATCCGCATGGCTGGCATGATGAGGCAATGCCTGTCCATACCGTCAGTTCCTGACCGAACAGTCAGCTTTTCCGCCGCCCCCGTCCGTTGACCGTGCTGGTTGGTTCTCTTGGCACGCGGGTTGCTGATGCTTCGGTAGACACGCCGCTCCGCGACCGAAGGGAAGCCATCCGCCATGACCCTGATCGCTCCGCTTGCCACCCAAGACTCCGCCGGAGACCTTTCGGCTTCGCCCTACGCCGACCTGACCCCGGCGATGACGCCGGTGCAGGCGCTGGCCGAGTCGAACCGCTGCCTGTTCTGCTACGACGCCCCCTGCATCAAGGCCTGTCCGACCGGCATCGACATTCCGGCCTTCATCCGCTCGATCGCCACCGGCAATTTGAAGGGTGCCGCGACGACGATCCTGTCGGAGAACATCATGGGCGGCACCTGCGGCCGCGTCTGCCCGACCGAGACGCTGTGCGAGCAGTCCTGCGTCCGCAACCGGGCGGAGGATCGCCCCGTCGCCATCGGCCGGCTGCAGCGCCACGCCACCGACCGTCTCATCGACGGCGAACCGGCCCACCCCTTCGCCCGCGCCGCCGCCACCGGCAAGCGCGTCGCCGTGGTCGGTGCCGGCCCGGCCGGCCTGTCCTGCGCCCACCGCCTCGCCACGCTCGGCCATGAGGTGACGGTGTTCGAGGCGAAGGCCAAGTCCGGCGGCCTCAACGAATACGGCCTCGCCCCCTACAAGATGGCCGACGATTTCGCCCAGCGCGAGGTCGCCTTCATCCTCGGCGTCGGCGGCATCACGGTGGAGCATGGCCGCAAGCTGGGCGCCGACCTGTCGCTCGAAAGCCTGCGCGCCAACTTCGACGCCGTCTTCCTCGGCGTCGGCCTGGGGTCCAACAACCGCCTCGGCATCCCCGGCGAGGAGCGCGCGGGCGTGGAAGACGCCACCGCCTTCATCGAGCGCGTCCGTCAGGCCCTACCCGGCCAGCCGCCGGCCGTCGGCAGCAAGGTCGTGGTGATCGGCGGCGGCAACACCGCCATCGACGCCGCCATCCAGGCCAAGCGCCTGGGCGCCGAGGACGTCACCCTGGTCTACCGCCGCGGCCGTGCCCAGATGGGCGCCACCGCCTGGGAGCAGGAGCTGGCCCAGACCGAAGGCGTCGTCCTCAAGACCTTTGCAGCCCCCAAGGAGATCGGCGACACCACCATCGCCTTCGAGCGGACCCGCTTGAGCGACGGCAAACTGTCCGGCACCGGCGAGACCTTCACCCTCCAGGCCGACATGGTGCTGAAGGCGGTCGGCCAGAAGCTGTCGGCCGAGGCGCTCGACGGCCTGCAGGTCACCGGCGGCAAGATCGCCATCGACGAGTCCTACCGCACCACGCTCGCCAAGGTCTGGGCCGGCGGCGACTGCGTCGCGACGGGAGAGGATCTGACGGTCCAGTCCGTGCAGGACGGCAAGCTCGCCGCCCTCGCCATCCACAGCCACCTGACCGCCTGAGGAAAGGGAGCCACATCATGGCCGATCTCCGCAGCACCATCGCCGGCATCCGCTCCCCCAACCCCTTCTGGCTGGCGTCGGCCCCGCCGACCGACAAGGCCTACAACGTCGTCCGCGCCTTCAAGGCGGGCTGGGGCGGTGTCGTCTGGAAGACGCTGGGCGAGGACCCGCCGGTGGTCAACGTCTCCAGCCGCTATGGCGCGCATCTCGACACCGACCGCCGGATGATCGGCTTCAACAACATCGAGCTGATCTCCGACCGGCCGCTCGCCGTCAATCTGCAGGAGATCATCGAGGTCAAGCGCGACTGGCCCGACCGCGCCATGGTCGTCTCGCTGATGGCCACCATGACCGAGACCGCCTGGGCCGGCCTCGCCCGCCGCATCGCCGAGACCGGGGCCGCCGACGGGCTGGAACTCAACCTCGGCTGCCCGCACGGCATGTGCGAGCGCGGCATGGGATCCGCCATCGGGCAGGTGCCGGAGATGGTCGAGCAGGTCACCCGCTGGGTGAAGAACGCCGTCAACCTGCCGGTGATCGTCAAGCTGACCCCCAACATCACCAACATCCTGTGGTCGGCGGAAGCGGCCAAGCGCGGCGGCGCCGACGCGGTGTCGCTGATCAACACGGTGAACTCCATCGTCGCGGTCGATCTCGACGCCATGGCCCCGACCCCGGTGGTCGACGGCAAGGGCAGCCACGGCGGATATTGCGGCCCGGCGGTGAAGCCGATCGCGCTGAACATGGTGGCGGAGATCGCCCGCAATCCCGACACAAGCGGCCTGCCGGTCAGCGGCATCGGCGGCATCACGACATGGCGCGACGCGGCGGAGTTCCTGGCGTTGGGCGCTACCAATGTGCAGGTCTGCACCGCGGCCATGACCTACGGCTTCAAGATCGTCGAGGACATGATCGGCGGCCTGTCCAACTGGATGGACGAGAAGGGATACCGGACCATTGACGAGCTGAGCGGCCGTGCGGTGCGCAACGTCGTCAACTGGAACGACCTGAACATGAACTTCTCGACCAAGGCGCTGATCGACCCCGCCCTGTGCATCGACTGCGGCCGCTGCCACATCGTCTGCGAGGACACCTCGCACCAGGCGATCCGCATCGACCAGGGAGACGGCCGGCGCGTCTTCACCGTGGTCAACGAGGAATGCGTCGGCTGCAACCTGTGCAGCCATGTCTGCCCGGTGCCGGACTGCATCACCATGGTGCCGGAGCAGACCGATCTGCCCTACGTCACCTGGCCCAACGACGCCCGCAACCCGATGCGCGTCCCCGAAGCCGCCGCCGAATAACAAGCCGCCTCATAAGAACGACGTTCAGGAGAGAGAGCAACATGTCCACCCCGCAGAATGTCGCCGTGAACGGCTCGCGCCTGTGGCAGAGCCTGATGGACATGGCGCAGATCGGCGGCACGCCCAAGGGCGGCGTGTGCCGGCTGGCGCTGACCGACCTCGACAAACAGGGCCGAGACCTGTTCGTGCGCTGGTGCGAGGAGGCCGGCTGCACGATTTCGGTCGACAGGATGGGCAACATCTTCGCCCGCCGCCCCGGCCGCAACGACAGCCTGCCCCCGGTCATCATGGGCAGCCATCTCGACAGCCAGCCGACCGGCGGCAAATATGACGGCGTCTATGGCGTGCTGGCCGGGCTGGAGGTGGTGCGCAGCCTGAACGACATGAACTACGTCACCGAGGCCCCGGTGGAGGTCGCGGTCTGGACCAACGAGGAAGGCTCGCGCTTCGCCCCGGCCATGGTGGCGTCCGGCGTCTTCGCCGGGGTGTTCGATCTGGAGTATGGCCTGTCGCGCGCCGACCTCGACGGCAAGACGATGGGCGAGGAGCTGGCCCGCATCGGCTATGCCGGCGACCGGGAGGTGGGTGGCCGCAAGGTCGGTGCCTATTTCGAGGCCCACATCGAGCAGGGGCCGATCCTGGAGGCCGAGGGCAAGACCATCGGCGTCGTCACCGACTGCCAGGGCCAGCGCTGGTACGAGATCACCTTCACCGGCCAGGAGGCCCATGCCGGCCCGACCCCGATGGTCCGTCGCAAGGACGCCCTGCTGGGAGCCGCCCGCGTCGTCGATGCGGTCAACCGGATCGGCCTGAAATACGGCCCGCTGGCCTGTGCCACCGTCGGGCTGATGCAGATCCACCCCAACAGCCGCAAGGTCATCCCCGGCCGCGTCTTCTTCACCGTCGATCTCTAAAGTGCGGACGACGGCATCCTCGCCGCGATGACGGCGAGCGCGCGCCGA
>NZ_BADK01000599.1 GCF_000333595.1 Azospirillum sp. B506 | reverse complement strand
GCTGCCCATCGCCCGCGCGGTGAACGAACTTTCGGACAAGCTGGCCCAGGTCCGCCGGGACATCGCCGGCACGGTCGCCGAGTCCACCGCCAAGGCGGAGGAGCAGAAGACCCGGCTCGCCGCCGTGCGGCGTGACCTGCATGAAGGCGTTCTGGTCTGCAACACCCGGCACCAGATCCTGCTCTACAACCAGACGGCCCTCGACATCCTGCACCTGACCGGGGAACTTGGGCTCGGCCGTTCGCTTCTGCATTTCGTTGTGGCGGAACCGGTGACCCACACGATGGAGCGTCTGGCCCTGCGGGTGCGCGAAGGGCGGCACGTCAACCACGAACACGGCACCACCGCCCAGTTCGTCGGCGCCACCACCGACGGCCGCATCCTGCTGGAAGGCCGGATGAGCGCCATCCTGCAGGAGTCCGGCCCGGCGTCGGACGAGCCTCCCGCCATCACCGGCTATGTGCTGACGCTGTCCGACGCCACCAGCGAACTGGCGGCACTGGGCCAACGCGACGCCCTGCTGCGCGAGGCGACAGAGGGGTTCCGCGCCCCCATCGCCAACTTGCGCGCGGCGGTGGAGACGCTCTACGACGCGCCCGACCTCGGTCCCGGCGACCGCGCCGCCTTCGAAAGTGCGATGCTGGAGTCCTGTTCAAGCCTGTCGCAAAGGCTGGAACAGGTAACCGCCGCCTACCGCAACATCGTCACCGGCAGTTGGCCGATGAGCGACATCCATTCCAACAACCTGATCGCCCTCGTCGCCCATCGGGTCGGGGCGGAGTCCGCCACCACGGTGACGCTGACCGGCCTGCCGCACTGGGTGCATGGCGACAGCCACAGCCTCGTCCTGCTGTTCGCCTATCTGATCGGCCGGGTGCAGGCGCTGACCGGCGCCACCGCCTTCGACCTGGAGGCGGCCGGTCCGCAGGACGGCGACCGCTGGGTCTATCTCGATCTCGTCTGGCAAGGGCCGGCGGTGCCAAGCGCCATGCTGGACGGCTGGCTGGACCAGAGCTTGCCCGACGGGCTGGGCGGACTCAGTGCCGGGGATGTGCTGCAGCACCACCGCAGCACCGCCTGGAGCGAGCCGCTCCCCACCGACCTGACCACGGATGGCGGCCCCGCCCGTGCCCGGCTGCGCGTGCCGCTGCCTCAGGCGCAATCGCCACGCACCGCCCAGCCGCGGCCGAAGGCTGGTGCCCGGCCGGAATTCTTCGATTTCGGGCTGCTGCACCAGCCGCTGGCGACCAGCGAGCTGGGCCGCACGCCCCTGGACCGGCTGCATTACGTGGTGTTCGACACCGAGACCACCGGCCTGTCGCCCAGCACCGGCGACGAGATCATCCAGATTGCCGCGGTCCGCGTCGTCGGTGGGCGCATCCTGACCGGCGAGACCTTCAACACGCTGGTCGATCCCCGCCGGCCGATCCCGGCGGAGTCGGTCCCCTTCCACGGCATCACCGACGGCATGGTGGCGGGCAAGCCGACCATCGACGCCGTGCTGCCGCAGTTCCGCAGCTTCGTCTCCGGCGCGGTGCTGGTGGCGCACAATGCCGCCTTCGACCTGAAGTTCCTGAAGATGAAGGAACGGGCGGCGGGGGTTGCCTTCGACTGCCCGGTGCTGGACACCATGCTGCTGTCGCGCATGCTGCTGGGCAATGATGGCGACCACACACTCGACGGCATCGCCGAGCGGCTGGGCATCGCGGTGGTCGACCGCCACACCGCGTTGGGCGACAGCCTGGTCACCGCCGCGGTGTTCCTGCGGATGATCGAGATGCTGCGCGCACGCGACGTGCGGACGCTGGACGATGCCATCCGTGGCGCCAACATCCTGGTCGAACTCGCCGCCCGGGAGCGCGCCTTTTGAGCGGCCAGGATCACAACCCAACCCCCAACCGGTACCGTGACCGGATGATCGGCCTGTTCCTTCTGGCCGCCGCCCTGTTCAACCCGCCGCTGCTCGGCCTGTTCGGCGTGGAGGCCAGGATCCTGGGAGTGCCGGCGCTCTACGCCTGGGCGTTCGGAATTTGGGCGGCGGTGATCGCGCTGGCGGCTCTCGCCGGACGCGCGCGCTAGGGAGGACGGCATGGAGGCCGGACTGGGCTGGGCCACTGTCCTGATCGCCGCGCTGGCCTATCTCTCCGCCCTGTTCGCCATCGCCCATTGGGCCGACCGGCGGGAGGCGGCGGGACGCAGCGTCATCGCCTCCTCCACCATCTTCGCCCTGTCGCTGGGGGTCTATTGCACGACCTGGACCTTTTACGGGTCGGTCGGGCGGGCGGCGACGCTGGGCATCGGCTTCCTGCCGGTTTATCTCGGCCCCACCCTGCTGATGTTGCTGGCGCCGCTGGTCCTGCGCAGGATCCTGCGCATCGCCAAGGCGCAGCGCATCACCTCCATCGCCGATTTCCTCGCCAGCCGCTACGGCCACAGTCCGCTGCTGGGCGGGCTGGTGGCGCTGACCGCCACCGTCGGCGTGACGCCCTACATCGCCCTCCAGCTCAAGGCGGTCGCCGTCAGCTTCGACGCGCTGACCGGAGGAAGCGGGCTGGACACCAACGCCGAACCGATTCTCGACCAGGGTTTCCTCATCGCCGCCGTGATGGCGCTGTTCGCCATCGTCTTCGGCACCCGTCAGATCGACGCGGCGGAACACCACCCCGGCATGGTCGCCGCCATCGCGCTGGAATCGCTGGTGAAGCTGGTCGCCTTCCTGGCGGTCGGGATCTTCGTGGTCTGGGGCCTGCACGGCGGGCTGGACAGTCTGTTCGCCACGGCCGCCGCACGCCCGGACCTCGCCCGTCTGATGGGCAGCGAGGCTGCGCTCGGGAATGCCGCGTCCGGCGGCGGCCCATGGGGGGGCCTGGGTCGCCACCACCATCCTGTCGGCGGCGGCAATGCTGTGCCTGCCACGCCAGTTCCAGGTGATGGTGATCGAACCGACGGACGAACGCCATCTCGACCGCGCGGTCTGGCTGTTCCCGCTCTATCTCCTGCTGATCAATCTGTTCGTGCTGCCGGTTGCGCTGTCGGGGCTGCTGACCTTCGGCGGAGAGTTCGACCCCGACCTGTTCATGGTCGCCCTGCCCCTGACTGGCGGGGCCGGCTGGCTGGCCCTGCTGGCCTTCCTCGGCGGGCTGTCGGCGGCGGCGGGAATGATCGTGGTGGAGTCGGTGGCGCTGTCCACCATGCTGTGCAACGATCTGGTGGTGCCGGTCCTGCTGCACGCCCGCCCGCGGGCACTGGCCCGCTGGGCCGATCTGGCTCCGCTTCTGCTGGCGGTGCGGCGCGTCGCCATCGTGGCGATCCTGCTGTTCGGCTACGGTTACTTCCGGCTGGCCGGGTCCGCCTATGCCCTGGTGTCGATCGGGCTGATCTCCTTCGCCGCGGTGGCGCAGTTCACACCGGCGCTGATCGGTGGTCTCTACTGGCGCGGAGCGACCCGGCGCGGCGCCATCGCCGGGGTGGCCGCCGGAACGCTGGTCTGGGCCTATACCCTGCTGCTGCCGAGCTTCGCGCGGTCTGGCTGGCTGCCGGCGAGCTTCATCGCCGACGGACCCTGGGAGGTCGCAGCATTGCGGCCTTATGCGCTGTTCGGACTGGAAGGGTGGGATTCGCTGGCCCATTCGCTGTTCTGGAGCGCGCTCGCCAACATCGGCGCCTATGTCGGCCTCTCGCTGTTCGACCGGCAAGACGCATCGGAGCGGGCGCAGGCTGCCGCCTTCGTCGACGTCTTCCTGTCCGCGCCGGACACCACCCGGCGGGAGGATGCGCCGCCGGACTGGCGCAGTGTGGCCAATGTCGGCGACCTCACCCGGACGGTCGCCCGCTTCCTCGGGCCCCAGCGGGCAGCGCGGGCATTCGCCGGCGCCGATCCAGACGAACCGGCCGGACCGGAGCGGCTGCGGCTGGCGGAGCGGCTGCTGGCCGGCGCCATCGGCGGAGCATCCGCCCGCGTCGCCCTGGCCTCCTCGGTCTCGACAGGTGCGGTGGAGGCGGCGGAGCTTCTGCGCATGCTGGACGAAACCAGTGACGTCATCGCCCACAGCCGCAAGCTGGAGCGCAAGACGACGGAACTGGAACGCGCGACCGACGCGCTGCGCGCGGCCAACGAACGGCTGACCGAACTGGACCGGCTGAAGG
>NZ_BADK01000600.1 GCF_000333595.1 Azospirillum sp. B506 | reverse complement strand
CTGTCTTCTTAGCGCCGCCCCTCTGCCGGGGGGGACCGCATGGCGGTTTGATGGGGCGGCAAAATACGATAAAGAGAAGGGGCTTTCCGCAGCCGGTCCGTATCAAGCGGCTCCCGGCAACCGGAAGGCCCCTTTTCCGCATCCAGCCGCCCCGGCAAGACGGCAAAGCGCAGGTCGACCGTGACGCTGAAGCCACAACCCCGGCGGGCTCCCACCCTGACCACACCGACTTCCAAGGACGAGATGAAGGCAAACGGCACATCTTCCGAGACTCCGCCGCCGGAGAACGAGGACATCGCCAAGCTGCTTCGCGCCTTGAACGAGGATCTGCGGGCCGATCCGCAGGACGACGACGTGGAGTATGAGGAGGAGGAGGAGCAGGCCGGCCGCAGCCGCCTGCCGTTGGGCAAGATCGCGCTGGCCCTGCTGGCCGCCGGCGGCATCGCCGTCGCGGTGGTGTATTTCGGGTCAGGCGATCCGGCGCCGGTGACGACCGCTGCAAACAGCTCGTCGCCGATGGTGCCGGCCCCGGCCATCACCCGCGCGCCCTCCAATCCGGCCCCCGCGACAGGAAGCCTGCCGACTCCGGCAACCACGGCTCCGGCAACCGCAACCCAGCCGCCTGCCCAGACCTCCCCGGTCCAGGCCGCGCCATCCGTCCCCTCCGCCGCACCGGCGCCGCCGGTGGCTGCCCTTCCTGCGACTCCGCCCCCGGTCCTGAAGGTGCCGGAACCGCCGTCGGTCCCGGCCACGGCCCCCGCCGCGACGCCGAAGCCGCGTGCCGCCGCCCCGGTTGAAAGTGCCCCGAGCGCCCCCGCCGCCCCGGCGGCACAGAAGCCGGACTCGCCGAAGGCCGAACCCATCAAGCCGGAAGCACCAGCGGAGACCGGCTCGCTGCAGGCGATGCTGGCCCCGCCGAAGGAGGCGGCCAAGCGCCCGCCGGCAAGCACGCCAACGGCCCCTGCGGCTCCACCGGCCGCATCCGCCGGCAATGGCGAGCCGAAGCCGAACGCCAAGGCGGCCCCCCCGCCCGCCGCCTCCGCCCCGGCGCCGGCCGGCCGCTACACCGTGCAGGTCGGCAGTTTCTCGGTGACGGCGAACGCCGATTCGCTGGTGCAGCGGCTGCAGGGCAATGGGTTCCACGCCTATACCGTCGATTGGACCGACAGTTCCAACCGGTCCTGGCGCGCGGTGCGCGTCGGCGGCTACCCCGACCCGGCCGCGGCCAAGCGGGAGGCGGAGCAATTGAAATCGAAGATGGGACTCAACCCGGTCGTCGTGACCACGCGCTGACCCTGGACCGGAGCGACGGCGGCAGCCGGCCGGTTCCTGTCCCTGTGGCACCGTGTCATCCGAACGAAAGCCCGGCAGCGACATTTGGTCGCGGCCGGGCTTTTTCTTTGGCTCCACCCCCCGTTCTTTGGTCGGGGGAGCCGGGAGTGCCGCTTGATCCCCGCTTCTCTTTGCTCGTACCATGGACATTCCAGGGCACGAATGCATCGCCCCGGACACAAATTGGCAAGCCGGCAAAAGACCGGCGCACCGGAGGACGCCCGCCATGAAGCCGACCATCCTGGTTGTCGACGACGAGCCAAGCATCGTCCTGTCGCTCCAGGTTCTCATGCAGCGCGCCGGGTTTGACGTGCGCATCGCCCGCGACGGGGACGAAGCGCTGCGCTCGGTGGAAACCTTCACGCCCGACCTGATCCTGCTCGACGCCATGATGCCGAAGCGCGACGGCTTCGACGTCTGCCAGACCCTGCGGACCAACCCCGCGTGGAAGTCCCTGCCGATCATCATGCTGACGGCGCGCAGCCGCGACGTCGAACGGCAGAAAGGGCTGGCGCTGGGCGCCACCGACTACATCACCAAGCCCTTTTCCACCCGTGACCTGCTGACCACCGTCCGCCGCCATCTCGGCCTGCCCGCGGCCGGCAGCCTGGAGCCGGCGCCATGACCGCTCCCGCACTGGGATGGACCGCAAT
>NZ_BADK01000601.1 GCF_000333595.1 Azospirillum sp. B506 | reverse complement strand
GGTGACGGTGGACAGGAACCCTTCCTTCAGCCGGTCCAGTTCGGTCAGCCGTTCGTTGGCCGCGCGCAGCGCGTCGGTCGCGCGTTCCAGTTCCGTCGTCTTGCCGAAGGCTGGAACTACCAGTTGCATGACGAGCCGGGCGTGGTGCTGAGCTATGAGCATGTCTGGCGGGACGAGAAGCCCAACAGCCTCGGCCCGCTGGAATGGGACCTCAGCCCCCATGTCGCCGGTAGCGTCGGCAATGTGCTGACCTTCGCCGCGGCGGGGGCCACCGTCCGGTTGGGCGGCAACATGCCGCCGCCGGTGGGCGCGCTGGTGACCCGCCCGACCGCCAGCATCCCCTATCAGGACAATCCCTATTCGGAGCGGCCGGGGCGCTTTTCCTGGTACGTATACGCCAGCGCCGAGGGGCGGGCGGTGGCGCGCAACATCTTCCTGGACGGCAACAGCTTCCGCGACAGCCGGTCGGTCGCCAAGCATCCACTGGTCGGCAGCATGCAGGCCGGCCTGACGCTGCGCTACGGCCGCTATGGCCTGACCTATGCCCAGACCCTGCAGACGCCGGAATTCCAAGGCCAGAAATCGCTGACCAACTATGGGTCCCTGCGCCTGTCGGTCCAGTTCTGACCCGTCATTAAAGGAAAGGCAAAGGCAGGATCAGGGTGAAGCCGTCCACTGCCATCAGCACGCCGGCCGCCGCCAGCCCGCGGCTGGCCCACAGGATGAAACCGCGGTTGGTGATGGCGAAGACCGACGCCAGCACGATGGCCAGCTGAAGCATCCCCTCGGCGAAGTCGAAATAGGGGTCCTGGGCCGCGGCATGGTCGCGCCGCACCTCCGCCGCCTTGGCCTTCGCCAAAAGGTCCTTGCGGCTGTTCTTGCCCTCGTCGGCTTCCATCCGGTCGGCCGACTGGCGGTATTCGGCGGAGCGCTGCATGGCCTTGGCCTGGGCGTCCGCTGGCATGCCGGCGGACAGCAGTTCAAGTTCGTCGGCGGCAAGACGCAGGCTGATCTGGCGCTGGGTCTTGGACTGGTAATAGGCGAAGCTGTCCGACGCCTCGATGGCGCTGGCCATCAGCTCCTTGCCGGCGTTGGAACCGGCAACGCTGACGATGGCCAGCACCGCCGCCAGGACGGAGATGTAGATGGCGGTGGACATCTTCACCCCGTGCCCGCCCTCCTCCGAATCTTCGGAATGGTGATGCCCGGCAGGACGGTGCTTGGCCCGTTCCCGCTCGTGGGCCTCGTCGATCAGGTCCTTCACTTCGGCGGCTTCCATGGTCCCCTGCCCTTCGTCCGGTCCTCGCCGTTCGGCGGATGGCGAAAGAGTTAGCGAAACACGCGACACGAGAAAAGCCCGGTCGCGCCCCGATGCCGGTTCCCGAGCGATGTCACCGCCGCCTGCCCCGTATCGAAGGGTGGGGTAGCGCTCCCGAATGTCTCTTGCATCAACATTCGCCCCTTTCATGGCCGGCCGGTTCGGGCTATGTCAAGGACCATGAACCAGTTCGCACGCTTGGCGATCGAGGCCGGCCCGCTCGCCGCCTTCTTCGTTGCCAACTCCCAGGCCGGTATCATGACCGGCACCGCGGTCTTCATGGTCGCCATCACCATCGCGCTCGCGGTGTCCTGGCGGCTTGAACGGCGCATCCCGATCATGCCGGTGGTCGGCGCCGGCTTCGTGCTGTTGTTCGGCGGCCTGACGCTGTGGCTGCAGGACGACCTGTTCATCAAGATCAAGCCGACCCTGGTCAACCTGCTGTTCGCCATCGTGCTGTTCGTCGCCCATGCGACGCGCCGCAACGTGATGAAGCGCCTGCTGGGCACCGTGCTGAACCTGTCGGAGGACGGCTGGCGCACTCTGGGAATCCGCTGGGCCTGGTTCTTCCTGCTGCTGGCCGTGCTGAACGAGGTGGTGTGGCGGAACTTCACCACCGACATGTGGGTCAACTTCAAGGTCTTCGGCATCATGCCGCTCACCCTGCTGTTCAGCGCCTTCCAGGCCCCGCTGATCCTGCGCCACCAGCTGCCGGAGGAACCGGCGGAGAGCGGCCCGGCGGCCTGACCGGGCCGTCTTTATCACGGGGTTCCTGGCGGCTCCCTCTTGTGCGGCGCGGAAGGGGCACTCACATTGGTGGCGACCGCGACGACGTCCGCTCCGACCGTTTTTCAGAGGTATTGATCGATGGGCAGTTTCAGCATCTGGCACTGGTTGATCGTTCTGGTCATCGTGCTTCTCCTGTTCGGCGCCGGCAAGCTGCCCAATGTGATGGGCGACATCGCCAAGGGCGTGAAGGCCTTCAAGGCCGGACTGAGGGACGAGGACGAGGCCCAGCCGCCCGGCACGACCGCCGCCCAAATGCCGCCCCAGCAACGCCCGCCGCGATCAACCCGGCCCCCCTTCAGCGGGGGGCCCCCACCGCCGCGACTGCGGCAACGGCCAAGGGGGC
>NZ_BADK01000602.1 GCF_000333595.1 Azospirillum sp. B506 | reverse complement strand
CCCGCTGCCCCGGCGCGATGGTGAATGGCGCAGGCGCCGCCCGGCTGCCCAACACCAGCACAATCCGCTTCGTTGATGGCCGCGGCCATCCGGTCGATGCAGAGGAGTTGCTGATGCGTCTCGACCGCGCCGGCATCGCCGTGTCGATGGGGGCCGCCTGTTCCTCGGGCGGCAACGAGCCGAGCCATGTGCTGACCGCCATGGGGCTGAGCGGGGCACAGGCCGCCGCCAGCCTGCGCTTCTCGCTGAGCCGCACCACCACCGCGGCGGAGGTGGACGCCGTCCTGTCGGAACTGCCGGCCCTGCATGCCCGTCTGGTCGTCGCCTAAAAAAGACAAATCACAACAATAGGATGGAGTGTCGGTGATGAAGGTGATGATCCGCAAGGCGTCCGAACAGTACACGATCTACGTCGCCAAGAAGGACCTGGAGGAACCCATCGTCGAGATGGAGCATCCGAGCCTGTGGGGCGGCTGGGTCAAGGTCGCCAACGGCTGGACGCTCGACTTGCCGGAGATGCCGGCGGACACCCGCCTGCCGATCACCGTCGAGGCCAAGAAACGCGGAACGGAGTGACGCCCATGGTCCTGTCTCCCGAGCGCATCGACAGCATCGCCACGCTGGCCGGCCGGCTGTTCGCCGGAGGCGGCAATCTCGACGCCGTGGTCCGCGGCGTGCGCGAGGCCAACCCGGACCTGAAGACCGTCACCGGCGCCATGGCCGCGGTGATGGCCGAGGATCCGTTCCGGGAAGAGGCGGGCTTCGACCTGCATCTGGTGGACGGCAACAACCACTGCTGGCTCATCACCGACAAGCCGGAGCTTGCCACCGGCGTCGTGATCGCCCAACGGGACGAGGATGAGTGAATGAGCGATGCCGCCGCGGTTCTGCACCAGCCCGCCCCCGCCCCCACCGAAGACGACGAGGTTGACGATTACATCCCCCTGACCGACCCGGATATCTCCGGCGCCGAGGTCGAGATGCTCGGCCGCCTGCTGTCCTCCGGGGCCTTGAGCGACGGGCGGATGGTGCGGGCGTTCGAGAGTGCCTTCGCCGCCTATGTCGGTCGCGACCATGCCGTGGCGGTGTCCAGCGGGACCATGGCCACGCTGCTGATGCTGAAGGGCACCGGCATCGGCGAAGGCGACGAAGTGCTGTGCAGCCCCTTCGGCTGGCATCAGGTCCAACATGCGGTGGCGCTCTCGGGCGCCACGCCGGTGCTGGTCGACATCGACTATTGGCAGCACACCATCAATCCGGAAAAGGCGGCGGCGCTGGTCACGCCGAAAACGAAAGCGATCCTGGCCGCCAACGTCAACGGCCACCCGGCCCATTGGGACGAGCTGCGCGCGCTGGCCGACGCCAAAGGGCTGATCCTGCTGGAGGATTCCACCGAGGCCATCGGCTCGACCTACAAGGGGCAGATGGTCGGCACCTTCGGCGACGCGGCGGTCTTCGACTTCTCCGAACCCGGCATCCTGCTGGCCGGCGAAGGCGGCATGATCGTCACCGACGACCGCGATCTCGCCCACCGTCTGCGCTACATGCGCCGGCGCGAGACCGAGCACCGCAACACCGTGGTCATCACCCGCACCCTGCCCTGGCAGGCGGGGATGAGCGACCTGAATGCGGCACTCGCCCTGGTGCAGTTGAAGCGCCTGCCGGAAATCCTGACCCGCCGCAATCTGGTCATCGCCTATTACGACGCGGCGATGGCGAGCTTCGAGGGGATCAAGCCGCCCTATCGCGGCCCAGGGGCCGAGGTGGTCAACCCGCTGGTCTATTGCGTCCATCTCGGCACCCGTTTCAGCGCGTCGGGGCGGCGGTCGATCATCGAGGATCTGGACACCCATGACATCGACGCCAGCGACTACGGCCAGCCGCTGCACACCCAGCAATATTACATCGAAGCGCTGGGAGAGCAGGGTGCAGGCCGCGGTGCCTGCCCGGTCTGCACCAAGACGGCCGACCGCGTGCTGGCCCTGCCGCTGCACCGCAAGATCACGCGCGATCAGGTTGCCTTCATCGTGGAGACGCTGAAGGACGCCAGCGTCAACACCGGCGCCGGCGCCGCGATCTACCTCTAAAATGCCAGGAAGAGGCCTTCCATGACCGTCACCACGCTTGCAACCGATACCGACTCCGTCACGGTTCCGGACGCCGCCGCGGCGCTGGCCGACATCGCCGCGGCGCTGGCGGCGCGGCAGGTGGTGCCCTATCTCGGCCCCGGCGCCTTCGCCCTGCTGCCGCCCGACCAATGCCCGATCCCGCGCAACTCGGCGGAGCTGGTGCAGCGCCTGAACGCCAAGGTCGCCGCCCCCGGCCGCATCCGCGCCAACCTGACCGCGGTCGCCCAGTTCATCGAGACGCGCAAGCACCGCAAGACGCTGGAAGCCATCCTCAACGAGATCTTCCGCCAGACGGTGCCGGCCACCCCGGTGCATGCGCTGCTGGCGGCGATTCCGGCCCCGCCGCTGCTGGTCGACGTCTGGTACGACAACGTGCTGGACAGCCTGCTGAGCGCGGCGGCCGACCGGACCTGGGGCCAGATCCAGGGGGTGTCGCACCCGCAATCGACCGGCGAATGGGTGCGCTACTACGCCCCGGACGGCGCCGAAACGACCGCCGACGCGGCTGCCGGCTGGGACACCGTGCTCTACAAGCCGTCGGGGGCGGTAACGCCGGCCGGAAATTACCTGATCTCCGACAGCGACTATGTCGAGATCCTGACGGAGATCGACATCCAGACCCCGATCCCCGCCGTCGTGAAGGACCTCCGCGCCGGCCGGCACTTCCTGTTCCTGGGTTGCCGTTTCGACCATGAGATCCAGCGCACCTTCGCCCGCCAGATCGCCAAGCGCTCCGCCGACAGCCACTGGGCGGTGATCCCTGGCGAGCTGTCGAAGAACGAGGCGCGCTTCCTGGCGTTGCATGGGATCAAGCGCATCGACATGACGCTGGAAGAGGCGGTGGAAAGGTTGCGGGCCGAGGTTTGAGCAGAGCGGGGGCAAGGCATCCGAAGCCAGCACCCCCTACCTCCAAAGAAGCCCCACCGCAGCGCAACACACTCTCGCTCCGTCCGTTATCGTGCGAAACGGATGGAGCGTGCAGGAATGGTGACGAAGAGCGGCCCCGGATTGGTCGCAGCATTTGCGACCCTGCTGCTGACCGCGTCGGCTGCCACCGCGCAGGAAACAACCCCTCCCCCCGGCGATGAACCCGCGACCTCCGGCCCGGCCATCGGGTTCTGGATCGACAACGATCTGTTCGGCGGCGGGACCGACCGCTATTACACCAACGGATTCCAGTTCTATTACTTCTCCGGCGCCCGCCCGACCTACGGCAACATCGACTGGCTGGCCAACCTCGTGCCTTGGGTCGAACCGGGCGGAGTGCGGCGCTACGGCTTCGCCTTCGGCCAGAGCATCTACACGCCGAGCGACCTGACCGCCCGCAACCCGAACCCGAAGGATCGGCCCTATGCCGGCTGGCTCTATGGCCGGGTGTCGGTGCTGAACGAGGCGCCGCGGGCGGTGGACCGCATCGACCTCGACCTCGGCATGGTCGGCCCGGCCTCGCTGGCGGAGCAGACGCAGAAGACGGTCCACAAGATCGTCGACGGCGCCACCTACCCCGAAGGCTGGAACTACCAGTTGCATGACGAGCCGGGCGTGGTGCTGAGCTATGAGCATGTCTGGCGGGACGAGAAGCCCAACAGCCTCGGCCCGCTGGAATGGGACCTCAGCCCCCATGTCGCCGGTAGCGTCGGCAATGTGCTGACCTTCGCCGCGGCGGGGGCCACCGTCCGGTTGGGCGGCAACATGCCGCCGCCGGTGGGCGCGCTGGTGACCCGCCC
>NZ_BADK01000603.1 GCF_000333595.1 Azospirillum sp. B506 | reverse complement strand
GGACATCGCCGACAGCACGATGCTGTATGAGCGAATCGGCAACGCCACCGCGGCGGCATTGACGCAGCGGGTGCTGGCCCATCTGCGCCGGCTGGTGGGAGAGACCCGCGGCGGCGTCATCAAGAGCCTGGGCGACGGTCTGCTCGCCGCCTTTCCGCGGTGCGACGACAGCGCCCGCGCAGCCTGCGCGATGATCGCCATCCAGGACCACTATGGGGTGGAACTGCGCATCGGCATCCATTTCGGCGCGGTGATCGAGGGAGTCGGCGACCTCTATGGCGACGCCTGCAACGTGGCGGCACGGGTGCAGCAGATCGCCCGGCCGGGCGAGATCCTGGTGACGCAGGCGCTGGTGGACAGCCTGTCGCCCGAGCTGCGCGGCCGGACCAAGCCGCTGAACAATGTCGCGATGAAGGGCAAGACGGCGCCGATCCGCGTTCACCAGATCCGCACCGGTGACGACGGCGACGACGACGCCATCGACAGCACCACGCTGGGCTTTTCCCTGGTGACGGAAACCGGTCGCCGCATGGTGACGCTGCACCTCTCCTATCGCGGGCAGGACATCACACTGAGTCGGGCGCTGCCCCGTGTCACCATCGGGCGGGAGGATGGCAGCGGCCTACGCATCGCATCGCGCCAGACCTCCCGCCAGCATGCGGTGATCGACTTCAGCCGCGAAAGCTTCCTGCTGACCGACCATTCCACCAACGGCACCTTCATCCGCAGCGGCGGGTCGCCGCCGGTGGTGCTGCGGCGCGATGCGACCAAGCTGGTCGGCAGCGGCCTGATCGGCTTCGGGGCGGAGATCCTGGACGAAGGACAGGACCATGTCGTCGCCTTCCGGGGGGAACTGGCCTGACAGCTTTGTCGGCACCCCGACAAAGCCCCCCGCCGGCCCCGTCATTGTCGCAATGACGACAGCGTCCGCACCCCCGACAATTCCAGCCAAGCCTTTGTGATATCTGTATTTCTGCGCTTGGCCCCGAACTTGCTTTTCTCCATTTCGTCCAACGGTGTCGTCCGGCACGGCAGGGAAGGAGTGGATGATGAGCAACGTGGTTTCGCTCGACAGCATCTTCGGTCTGGGGCAACTGGCCCCGCCAGCCGTGATGCCGGCAGCACCCGAAACGGCCTCCGGCTGTTCGTCGTCGTCCTGCGGGTCATCCGATGGCCCGGCCGACATGGACCCGGCGGTGTGGGAGAAGGTGAAGAACCATCCCTGCTATTCGGAAGAGGCGCATCACTATTTTGCCCGCATGCATGTGGCGGTCGCCCCGGCCTGCAACATCCAGTGCAACTACTGCAACCGGAAATACGATTGCTCGAACGAGAGCCGGCCGGGCGTGGTCTCCGAAAAGCTGACACCCGACCAGGCGATCAAGAAGATCCTCGCCGTCGCCCAGGAAATCCCGCAGCTGTCGGTGATCGGCATCGCCGGCCCCGGCGACAGTCTGGCGGCCGCCGGCAAGAACACCTTCGCCACCTTCGAGATGCTGCAGAAGAAGGCGCCGGACCTGAAGCTGTGCCTGTCCACCAACGGTCTGGCTTTGCCCGACCATGTGGACACCATCGCTCAATACAACATCGACCACGTCACCATCACCATCAACATGGTCGATCCGGAGGTCGGCGCACAGATCTACCCGTGGATCTTCTACAAGCACAAGCGCTGGACCGGGCTGGACGCCGCCAAGATCCTGCACGAGCAGCAGATGCTGGGGCTGGAGATGCTGACCTCGCGCGGCATCCTGGTGAAGGTCAACTCGGTGATGATCCCGGGGGTCAACGACGAGCATCTGCTGGAGGTGAACAAGGCGGTGAAGAGCCGCGGCGCCTTCCTGCACAACATCATGCCGCTGATCTCCGACCCCGCCCACGGCACCTGGTTCGGCCTGAACGGCCAGCGCGGGCCGACCGCGCAGGAATTGAAGGTGGTGCAGGACGCCTGCGAGGGCGGGGCCAAGCTGATGCGGCATTGCCGCCAGTGCCGTGCAGACGCCGTCGGCCTGCTCGGCGAGGACCGCGGCGAGGAGTTCACCGCCGACAAGATCGAGGCGATGGGCTTCGTGGAGTATGACGACGAGGCCCGCCGCACCTACCGCGAGCATGTCGAGTCCGAGCGCGCCGGCCGCAACGCCTCCAAGGCCGCGGCCCAGGCCGACGTCCGGGAGAGCATCGGCTTCACCGTCGATCCGATCCTGATCGCCGTCGCCACCAAGGGCGGCGAGCGCATCAACGAGCATTTCGGCCACGCCAAGGAATTCCAGATCTACGAGGTTGGCCCGACCGGCGCCAAGTTCGTCGGCCACCGCCGCGTCGACCAGTATTGCGAGGGCGGATCGGGCGACGTCGACACGCTGGACGGCGTGCTGGCGGCGATCAACGACTGCACCGCGGTGTTCGTCGCCAAGATCGGCGGCTGCCCGTCCAAGTCGCTGGCCGATGCCGGCATCGAGCCGGTCGACCGCTTCGCCTTCGACTACATCGAGGAATCGGCGCTGGCCTACTTCAAGGACTATGCCGAGCGGCTCGGCCAGGGCGTCGTCCAGTCCCGCGCCGGCCAGGACGCGGTGATCCGCACCGGGGCGCTGACCGCGCGCCGCGCCTGATTCCCCTTACCCTTTCCCCCTCCACAGCCATCCCATCACCGAAGGAGAGAGCCATGGCCTACAAGATCAAGTCCGCCGAATGCACCGTTTGCGGCGCCTGCGAGGCCGAGTGCCCGAACATCGCCATCAGCCTGAAGAAGGGCACCTACGTCATCGATCCGGCGAAATGCACCGAGTGCCAGGGCCAGTTCGACAGCCCCCAATGCGCCGCCGTGTGCCCGGCCGACTGCTGCGTCCCGGCCTGATGTGACATCCCCTCTCCTCTAGGGGAGAGGGGGAACCCCAGGAGCACCGCGCGATGCTGGACGAGGTGGATGAGGACTGGCTGGCCCGCCGTTACTACGGCGGGGATCTTCCGCCCGAGGCGGAACGCTGCCTGCATCTGGCCGCCGCCAGCTATGCCGACAGCGAGATGGCGCTCGCCCATCTCGCCCGCGCGGCGGAGATCGCTCCCGGCCATCGCCTCGTCGATCTCGGCCACTACAAGTTCCACTTCTACAAGGCCAACCTCGGCCAGGCGCTGGTCTATGGCGAGCGCATGATCGGCCACGCCATGGCGGCACTCGGCGTCAACCACACCGACTGGCGCAGCGTCACCCCGGCCACCGCCGATTTCCGCGGGCTGGAGCCGGCGCCCCGCCTGTTCCTGTTCGCCCTGGTCGCCATCGGCTACCTGCTGCTGCGCACCGGCCGGCTCGATGCCGGGCGGGAGGCGCTGGCCAAGGTCCGCACCCTCGACCCCGACGACCGGTTCGGCGCCTCCCGTCTGATCGCCGTCGCCGACCGCCACGAGCATGAGGACGAGCTTGAGGAGGCCGGCGCATGAGCGACGACATTCTCGAGTCGCTGGACTGGCGGGGCGAACCGGTGGACTGCACCGCCTGCGCCCACCATGACCGCCGGCTCGACCCGGAGACCGTCACCCTTCCCGTGGGCGGCAAGCTGCCCGGCCACTGCCTGCCGCTGAAGGCCTGCGTGCAGGACCGCTACGCCAAGCGGATCCAGCGCTTCTTCGAATGGAACCCGGACCTCGCCGCCGGCCATCTCGACCATCCCTATTTCGAGGTCAGGGCGAACGCCGCGCGCTTTGCCCCGATCTTCCAGCTTCCCCGGCTGATCGCCGATCCCGACGAGACGGTGCGGTCGGTGCTGGCCCGGCGGCTGCCGCGCCGGCTGCTGCTGAAGCTGCGCGACGATCCCGACCGCGAGGTGCGGATCGCCGTCGCCACCCGGTTGGAGGATGCCGACCTCGCCCCGTTGATGCGCGACCCCGACTGCTCGGTAAGGCTGCGCGTGGTGCGGCGGATCCCAGACGGCATGCTGCCGGCGATGATGCATGACGAAGACCCGGAGGTGCGGGTGGAGGTCGCCCGCCGCCTCGCCATGGACTGGCTGCCCAGCCTCGCCTGGGACGACAGCCCGCGGGTGCGGCTGGTGGTGGCGCAGCGGCTGCCGACGTCGAAGCTGCACATCCTGGTGCAGGATACGGACTGGATGGTCCGCCTTGCCGTCGCCGGACGGATAGACGCCGGGCAGCTCGGCCCCCTGCTCGACGACCAAGAGGAGGAGGTGCGCGCCATCGCCCGACAGCGCGCAACCGGCCTCGCAATCGCCAACGACCTTCCTCCCCTTTAGCGGCCCCTCAACCGACGGAGCACGGCCCGATGACAGAGACAGCCGCCCAAGCCACCGCCCCCTACCGCCGCGAACGTGCCCGCAACGCCGACGACGCCAATGAGCTGGTCGGCCCGCCGGTGCTGGAACAGGGATTCAAGGTGAAGGCCCTGCGCGACGTGCGCAACGACGGCACCTATCCCGGCAGGCCGGTCGGCGACTTCCTGATCCGCGAGGGCGATGTCGGCTATGTCATCTCCGTCGGAACCTATCTGCAGATGTATTACATCTATGCCGTTGATTTTTATGAGAAACGGGTGGTCGTCGGCATGCGTGCGCGCGAGCTGGAGGTGATCGACGCCCGCTGCAACGACCCCCAATAACCCCGTCCCAAAAGCCCGGTCCCCACCTGAGTCCCGGTCCCCACCCGATTAAGGAGCCTCGCGATGTCCGACGTCGAAGCCGCCGCCAAGCCCGGTTTCATCCCGCCGCGCGAACCGCTGTACGACTGGGGCCTGCGGGTCACGGTGCAGGAGGACCTGTTCAACGATGGCAGCCACCCGCAGGTACCGGACGGCGCGCTGCTGGCGCCCAAGGGCACGCCGGGCACCATCGTCCGCATCGGCCGCACCGAGGAGGGCAGCCTGCCGGTCTATCTGGTGGAGTTCCCCGGCGGCACCGTCGTCGGCTGCCTGGAGGAGGAAATCGCCCCGGCGGACGGCTCGCGGCGCGGCGTGCCCGGAATCATGTGAGGGGGTGATGCGATGACCATTTACCTCGACAACAACGCCACCACCGCCCTGGCCCCCGAAGTCCGCGAGGCGATGCTGCCGCACCTGTTCGGGGAATACGCCAACCCGTCCAGCCCCCATTCCGCCGGCATGGCCGCCCGCCGCGCGGTCAGCGCGGCCAAGGCCCAGGTCGCCGCCCTGATCGGCGCCAAGCCGGCCGATCTGGTGATGACCGGCAGCGCCACCGAGGCGACCCACGCCGCAATCCTCGGCGCGCTCCGCGTGATCGAGGAAACCGACCACCGCCGCGACCACATCGTCACCACGGCGGTGGAGCATCCGGCGACGCTGGCCCTGTTCGACGACCTGCGCCAGCGCGGCTGGCGGGTCACCATCCTGCCCGTGAACCGCGACGGCCTGCCCTCGCTGGTCGATCTCGCAGCCGCGGTAACCGAGGCGACGGCGCTGGTCTCGATGATGTGGGCCAACAACGAGACCGGCGTACTGTTGCCGGTCGAAAGGGCGTCGGCCATCGCCCATGCCCATGGCGCGCTGTTCCACAGCGACGCGGTGCAGGCGGCGGCCCGTGTGCCGGTCGATTGCGGCATCACCGATTACCTGACCCTGTCCGCCCACAAGATGCACGGGCCGAAGGGCGT
>NZ_BADK01000604.1 GCF_000333595.1 Azospirillum sp. B506 | reverse complement strand
CCTGCGCACAGTGCGCCCCATGATCACCATCGACCGCCAGAACGCCCTTCTTCGACTTCTCGGCCCGGCGCTTTAAGCGTCCGGGTTTGTCGCGTTCGCACACAAGTTCCATCGGTCGAAGTGTCTGTTCCATGAGCGAAGTCTTCAAAGGCGCCGGCATCGGCGTCGCCCGGCCGGGGCCGGGACTGCGACTTAGCAACGGTCGCTGAGCCACATCCGGCGGCTCCGCGGCCGTACCCTCGCCGGTCCCTCCCCTCCGCCTTTCAAAAATCCGATCCGCCGCTCCCGCCCGCACAGACTGCAGGGCCTGGGGCCGCCACTGGAGCCGAACGACGCCATGAGCACCGCGACCCACACCAACAGCACCGCGACCCAAACGAACGCAGGCATCCCCACCCTGCCGAAGTCCCCATCCAAATATGCCCCCTTCCCCCAGGTGAAGCTGACCGACCGCCAATGGCCGTCGCGCACCCTGGACAAGGCGCCGATCTGGTGCTCGGTCGACCTGCGCGACGGCAACCAGGCGCTGATCGAACCGATGGGTCCGGACCGCAAGCGCGCCATGTTCGACCTGCTGCTGCGCATGGGCTTCAAGGAGATCGAGGTCGGCTTTCCCGCCGCGTCGCAGACCGATTTCGACTTCTGCCGCGAGATCATCGACGGCAACAAGATTCCCGACGGCGTCACCATCCAGGTGCTGACCCAGGCGCGCGAGGAGCTGATCCGCCGCACCTTCGAGGGCATCAAGGGATCCAAGCGCGCCATCGTGCATCTGTACAACTCCACCTCGGAGCTGCAGCGCCGCGTCGTGTTCGGGCTGGACCGCCAGGGCATCATCGACATCGCCGTCCAGGGTGCGAAGCTGATCAAGCAGCTGGCCGACGAGACCCCGGAAACGGAAATCGTCCTGCAATATTCGCCGGAAAGCTTCACCGGCACCGAACTGGATTTCGCCGTCGAGATCTGTGAAGCGGTGATGGAGGTCTGGCAGCCGACGCCCGAGCGCAAGATCATCCTGAACCTGCCCTCGACGGTCGAGATGTCGATGCCGAACGTCCATGCCGACCAGATCGAGTGGTTCTGCAAGACGATGAAGAACCGCGAGTCGGCGATCATCTCGCTGCATCCGCACAACGACCGCGGCACCGGCGTCGCCGCCGCCGAGCTGGGCCTGCTGGCCGGCGCCGACCGCGTCGAGGGCACCCTGTTCGGCAACGGCGAGCGCACCGGCAACGTCGACGTCGTCACGCTGGCCCTGAACATGTTCACCCAGGGCGTCGATCCGGAACTGAACATCGACGACATCAACGAGATCGTCCGCGTTTCCGAATACTGCACCCAACTGCCGGTCCACCCGCGCCACCCCTATGCCGGCGAACTGGTCTTCACCGCCTTCTCCGGCTCGCACCAGGACGCCATCAACAAGGGCCTGAAGGCGCTGACCAAGTCCAACACCGGCAAGTGGGAGGTTCCCTACCTGCCGATCGACCCGCAGGATCTGGGCCGCAGCTATGAGGCGGTGATCCGCATCAACAGCCAGTCCGGCAAGGGCGGCATCGCCTATGTGCTGGAGAAGGACTACGGCCTGCAGATCCCGCGCCGCCTGCAGATCGAATTCTCCAAGGTGGTGCAGCGCGTCGCCGACGAGACCGGCAAGGAACTGTCGCCGTCCAACATCCATGCCGCCTTCAAGGCCGAGTATCTGGATGCCGACAGCCCGCTGGAACTGGTCGAGTATTCGACCGAGCCGCGCGGCCCGAACTCCGGCGCCCGCGTCATGAGCGTGGTGATGCGCCGCAACGGCGAGATCGTCACCACCAAGGGCAAGGGCAACGGGCCGATCGACGCCTTCCTGGACGCCCTGCGCCAGGGTTGCGGCACCGATCTGCACGTCGTCGACTATCGCGAGCACGCCATCGGCTCCGGCGAGGATGCCCAGGCCTGCGCCTATGTCGAGGTGAAGACCGGCGACAAGACCCTGTTCGGCGTGGGCATCGATGCCGACATCGTGACTGCCTCGCTGCGGGCGCTGGTCAGTGCGGCGAACCGGTCGATCCGCTGACGGACCCCGGATGCCAGGGGGATGCCAGGGATGGGGGCTGGCTCGTCCCTGGCATCAGCCGCGGGATCAGGCCCTGCGGACCTCATACAGGAAACTGCCGATCTCGTGGTTGAGCTGATCGGCCCGCCGCTGCAGGCTTTCCGCCGCGCTGTTCACCATGCGGGACGCCTGTTCGGTCTGGCTCGCCCCCTCCATCACGTTACCGACCTGGGCCGCGATCTCCCCCGTCCCATTCTGCAATTGGCGGATGTTGAGCAGAATGTCACCCGTCATCACCGTCTGGTTCTCGATGGCGGCGGCGATCTCGCTCGAACTCCGGCTCATGCCGTCGATGGTGCCGACGATGGCGCGCAGGGCGTCGGCCGCTTCGCAGGTGGCGTTCTGAATAGCTTCCACATGGTCGGCAATCTCCGCCGCCGCCCGCGTCGTCTGACCGGCCAGCGATTTCACCTCACCGGCCACCACGGCGAATCCCTTGCCGGCCTCGCCAGCGCGCGCTGCTTCAATGGTTGCGTTCAGTGCCAGAAGGTTGGTCTGTCCCGCGACCTCGCCGACCAGCCGGATGACCGCCCCGATCTGCTCGGCCGCCTGCGTCAACCCACCGATCAGCTTGTCGGTTCGACGGGCATCCGCGACGGCATGAATGGCCACCTCGGCGGATTCGCTTACCCGGCTTCCGATCGCACCGATGGTGTCGACCAGATGCTCGGCTGCCGCGGTGACGCTGCGGGCACTGGCCGCCGCCTGATCGATGGCCGCCACCATCCCCGAGGTCTGGCCGGTGGTACGGTCGGCGATCACTGCCATTTCCTGCGACGTCCTGCCCAATTGCCCCACCGCGGCGATGGTTTCGTCGATGACGGTCTTGGATGCGGCGTCGAACTGCCGTGAAAGATCGGCAAGGCGGTCGGCGCGCCGCCGCTGCATCGCACTGTTGTCGTCGCTCTCCCTCGTCATGCGCTGCCGGTCGGCCTCGTTCCCGGCCAGGATGGAAATCGCGGCAGCGATGCCGCCGATCTCGTCCCGCCGCATCGGCAGCGCGGCACTGACCGTCACACCGATCCTGCCGCCGGACAACTCCCGGACGACTTCGGCGAGATGGGCAAGCGGCCGGGCGATGTCGCGCCGGGTGAACCGGTAGAGCAGCGAGACAGCAGCCATCGACAGCAGTACCTGGACCAGGACGACGCCGTACGACACGGCAATTGAATGGGTCGTCTGCCGCTCCGCCTCATCCACAAGTCCGCTGTAGAGCGTCGTAACCTCGGAAACCACCGCGGCGAGGATGTTGGCCTGTTTCTCCAACCCGCCCATGAAGGCCAGGGTGGTCGACGCGTCACCATCCAGGATATCGATCAGGTCCACGCTGCGGGCGGTGTATTTGCGAACCGCTTCGTCCAGCCTCCGGCCGATTCCCTCGTCGTCCAGATCGGTCAGTCCGCCGGCCAGCGCGGCACCGCCGTCCGCGATGCTCTTACCAGCCTCATTGACACGCCGCTTGGCCGCCTCGATGCGATCCTCGGGCAGCTGGACCGACATCTGGGCAATCAATTCGTACATCAGTTTGCGATGCACCGCCAATGCCTGGGAGAATTCGGCTGCCCGGCCGGAACCGGCAATGGCACGGGCCAACATGGTGGAGACCTGCCCGTCAACCGCCGCCAAGGCATAGACCTGGACACCGCCCAGCAATGCCATCGCGGTTGCCAACGCGAGGAAATGGGCCACCAGTTTTTTTGAAAGCGTCATCGCGCGCCTCATTCCGGCATTGATCCGGCTTACTTGCTGTATATCCCGGCACAGACAATGCTCTCATTGAGAGATTCGCAATACATTTGCTTCGGCTCTACTTTCTTGCTGGTCGGATTGGTGAATTTATAATCCTGCCAAAAGCTCTGTTTCGACTGAGCCATCTCGATCCGTTCTTTCACATAGAGCTTCCCATCTATGTCCTGGGCATCGATCAGATCCTTGCCGATCAGCTTGGAGTTGGCGCCATGGGCGATGCAACGGCCTGTGCGGTCATAAACCACCACATAGAGATCGCGGTCGGTAAACCTGCCGTTCTTGTCATTGAAGGCGGCGAACGCCTTTTCCGCACCTGCGGACTTGATCTCGGCAACCGCCTTGCCCACCATCGCCACCGCCTCGTCCCTGGTGGCGACGGTTTCGGCACCGGCGGAGGTGCCCGTCAGCACCAGAAGCGCTCCGGCAACAGCCTTAAGATGGGAGAGACGCATGATCGCTTTCCTTTCGCAACCGTCACCAAATCATTGGTCATGCTCACATCTCCGACGCGCGGTCAGCCAGATGGGAGCAACCCTTACAAAGATTTTCCGGCGATATATTTCTGAATGTTGCCTGGGAGCGCTGTTGCCTTCCATGCTCGGAGGCGTCATGCCCTTGAGCTTGCGACCATCTCGGCCACTGCCTATAAGGGCCGGAACATCGGGCCGCGGCAGGCCGCCGCGGACAGCAGGGACAGCGCTATGATCGTGGTCACCGGCGGGGCCGGCTTCATCGGGTCCAACCTTGTCGCGGCTCTGGCTGCACGCGGCGTCACCGACGTGGCGGTCATCGACCGCTTCCGCGACGGCGAGAAGTGGCAGAACCTCGCCAAGCGCGAGGTGGCGACACTGGTGCCGCCGGAGCAGACGCTGGCCTTCCTCGACCAGCACGCCGCCGAAATCGATACCGTCTTCCATCTCGGCGCCATCTCCGCCACCACCGAGCGGGACGTCGACAAGATCGTCGCCAACAACGTCGCGCTGACGCTGGATCTGTGGCGCTGGTGTTCCTGGCGCGGCTGCCGGCTGATCTATGCGTCCTCCGCCGCGACCTATGGCGACGGATCCGCCGGGTTCGACGATGACGGGTCCTGCGACGGGCTGGCGCGGCTGCGGCCGCTGAACGCCTATGGCTGGTCCAAGCATCTGGTCGACCGCCGCATCGCCCGCGCGGTCGCCAGCGGCGATCTCGTGCCGCCGCAATGGGCCGGGCTGAAGTTCTTCAACGTCTATGGTCCCAACGAGGCCCACAAGGGCGACATGATGAGCGTGGTCGCCAAGCTGCACCCGCCGCTGACGGCCGGTCAGCCGGCGCGCCTGTTCAAGTCGCACAAGGACGGTTTCGAGGATGGCGGCCAGCTGCGCGACTTCATCCATGTCGACGATTGCGTCGCGGTGATGCTGTGGCTGTTCGACCGTCCCGAGGTCAGCGGCCTGTTCAATGTCGGCACCGGCAAGGCGCGCAGCTTCAAGGATCTGGCGCTGGCGACCTTCGCCGCTCTGGGGCTGCCCCCCCGGATTGAGTACTTCGACATGCCCGAGCATCTGCGCGGCAAATACCAATATTTCACGCAGGCGACGACGGATCGCCTGCGCGCCGCCGGATTCGACCAGCCCTTCACCGAGCTGGAAGAGGGTGTCCGGCGCTATGTGCAGGATTTCCTGTCGCAGCCCGACCCGTACCGCTGACCGGAGTTCCCATGCTCGCCACCCTGCCTGTCGTGGCCTTTCCCACCATCGACCCGGTCGCCTTTTCCGTCGGCCCCGTCGTCGTCCGCTGGTATGCGCTGGCCTATCTGGCCGGCTTCGTCCTGGGCTGGCGCTACTGCATGGGGCTGGCGCGGCTCGACCCCGACCGGCGGCCGAACCCCGAGGAATTCGACGACTTCCTGACCTGGGCGGTGATCGGCACCATCCTCGGCGGGCGGCTCGGCTATGTGCTGTTCTACAACCTGCCCTATTATCTGGAAAACCCGCTGGACGCCGTGCAGGTCTGGCATGGCGGCATGTCCTTCCATGGCGGCATGGTCGGCGTGCTGACCGCCATCGCACTGTTCTGCTGGCGGCGAGGCATTTCGCCCTTCGTCTTCGGCGACATCATCGCCGCCTGCGCCCCCATCGGCCTGTTCTTCGGCCGCATCGCCAACTTCATCAATGGCGAGCTGTATGGCCGGCCGGCGCCCGATTTCGCCTATGCCATGGTCTTCCCGCGCGATCCGCTGCAGGTTCCGCGCCACCCCAGCCAGCTTTACGAGGCGGCGCTGGAGGGCGTGGTGCTGTTCCTCCTGCTGGCGGTCGCCATCCGCACCCCGGCGCTGCGCAACCGGCCGGGCACGGTCGGCGGGCTGTTCCTGATCGGCTACGGCCTGTCCCGCATCACGGTTGAGTTCTTCCGCGAACCCGACCCGCAGCTGGGCTTCCTGTTCGCCGGCGCGACGATGGGACAGCTGCTGTCATTGCCGATGGTGGCCATCGGCCTGTGGCTGGTCATGCGCGGCCGGCGCCACGCCATTCCGGCCTGACGCCATGGCAGTGGAAAGCACCGGCCCGGAGACGCTCGCCCATCTGCTGGCCCGCCGCATCGTGATGGACGGACCGATCAGCGTCGGCACCTTCATGGCGGAGGCGCTCGGCCATCCGCGCTTCGGCTATTACATGCGCCGCGACCCGTTCGGCAGCGGCGGCGACTTCACCACCGCGCCGGAAATCAGCCAGATGTTCGGCGAATTGGTCGGGCTCTGGTGCGTCGATACGTGGGCGCGGCTGGGCGGCCCCGGCCCCTTCCATCTGGTGGAGCTCGGCCCCGGCCGCGGCACGCTGATGGCCGACCTCCTGCGGGCGGCGGCGGTGCTGCCGCTGTTCCGCGACAACGTCACCGTCCATCTGGTGGAAACCAGCCCGTCCTTGCGGGAACGGCAGCGCCAGACCCTGCACCCCGTCCTGGGCGACGCTGTCCACTGGCACGACCGGCTTGAGGATGTGCCGGAGGGGCCGACCATCCTGATCGCCAACGAGTTCTTCGATGCCCTGCCGATCCGACAGGTGCAGAAGACGAACCATGGCTGGTTCGAGCGGCTGGTCGATGTCGAGCCCGACAGCACCGAGGAGGCTCCGCGCTTCCGCTTCGTGCTGGAGGCGTTCGGCAGCTCCGGAAACCGGCTGGTGCCGGATGCGCTGCGCGATGCGCCCGACGGCAGCGTGGTGGAGGTCTCGCCCGCGTCGCAAGCGGTGGCGCGGCTGATCGGCGGCCGGCTGGCCGCCGCTCCCGGCGCGGCGCTGGTCATCGATTATGGCCATACCCACGGTCCGGCGGTCGGCGACACGCTTCAGGCGATGTGTCGCCATGCCTACGCTCCCGTGCTGGAGGCGCCGGGGGAGGCCGACCTGACCGCCCATGTCGATTTCACCGCCATCGCCACCGCGGCGCGCGAGGGCGGCGCCCAGTCCTTCGCCCCGGTCGAGCAGGGGGAATGGCTGTCCCGGCTGGGCATCCGCCAGCGGGCGGCGGCCTTGACCGCCAAGGCAAGCCGGGAGCAGGCGCGGGACATCCGTGGCGCGCTGGACCGCTTGATCGATCCGGCGCAAATGGGCAGGCTGTTCAAACTGGTCGCGCTCGCCACGCCCGGAGCCTTCGCCGACGCCCCGCCGGCCGGCTTCTGACCGGCAGGCGCGGCCCCGTTAGAGACACCGCACCATAACCGCCATCGAGACAACCCGGGCGGACCGTGCATCGCGGCCCCCTGCCCCATCGATCGGGCGGGAGCCTCAGAACAGGGAAGGACGGCGTTCGTGATCACACTCGGCGCGCTGAACGACATCACCCATATCCGCCACGCTTTTTTCACCCGCACCGGCGGGGTCTCCACCGGTCTCTACGCCTCGCTGAACTGCGGGCTGGGGTCCAACGACTCGGCTGCGGCCGTCCACGAGAACCGCGCCCGCGCTGCCGCGCGCATGGAGGTGGCGCCGGGCAACCTAATCACCTGCTATCAGATCCACAGCCCGACCTGCGTGGTGGTGGAAGAACCCTGGACACCGGAGACGGCACCAAGGGCCGACGCCATGGCGACCCGGCAGCCGGGGATCGCCCTGGGCATCCTGACCGCCGACTGCGCGCCCGTCCTGTTCGCCGACAGCAAGGCGCGGGTGATCGGCGCCGCCCATGCCGGCTGGAAGGGCGCCAAGGGCGGCGTCCTGGAGGCGACCGTCACCCGCATGGTCGAGCTGGGCGCCAAGCCGAGCCGCATCGTCGCCTGCATCGGCCCCTGCATCGCCCAGCGCTCCTACGAGGTCGGGCCGGAATTCCCCGCTCCGTTCGAGGAGGAGGACCCGCGCAACCGCGATTATTTCGCCCCCGCCCGGAAGCCCGGCCATTTCCTGTTCGATCTGGCCGCCTATGTCACGCGCCGGCTGGGTGATGCCGGCGTGACGGTGATCCAGCGCTGCCCCAACGACACGGTGGCGGAGGAGGACCGCTTTTTCAGCTACCGCCGCTCCCGCCTGCGCGGAGAGCCCGACTACGGCCGCAGTCTTTCGGCCATCGTTCTGCAGAGCTGAAAGCGCAGCCGCCGGCCGCATGGTCATGCCGCCCGCGCGGGGGCGGCATTCCCCATTGGGGAAAGACCCGACCGTCATCGAACGTTTACACGGGGCCGGCCCTTTGTTATGGTCCGCCCCGTTTTCAAGGGGCGGCGGCGCATGAGCGGCGGACGTGCCTTGAGCCGTATCCCTGCAAAGAGAGCCCACCCCGATGAAGGTGCTTGCCGGCAACAGCAACCGTCCGCTGGCCGAGGCGATCTCCACCTGTCTCGGCGTGCCGCTGACGAAAGCGAGCGTGCGCCGTTTCTCCGACATGGAGGTGTTCGTCGAGATCCTGGAGAACGTGCGCGGCGAGGACGTCTTCGTCGTCCAGTCGACGTCGTTCCCGGCCAACGACAACCTGATGGAACTGCTGGTGACGATCGACGCGCTCCGGCGCGGATCGGCCCGGCGCATCACCGCGGTCATTCCCTATTACGGCTACGCCCGCCAGGATCGCAAGACCGGCCCGCGCACGCCGATCTCGGCCAAGCTGGTCGCCAACCTGATCACCCAGGCCGGCGCCAACCGCGTGCTGACGATGGACCTGCACGCCGGTCAGATCCAGGGCTTCTTCGACATCCCCACCGACAATCTGATGGCCGCCCCGGTCTTCGAGAAGGACATCCGCCAGTCCTTCGAGAATATCGGCGAGGTCACCATCGTGTCGCCGGATGTCGGCGGCGTGGTGCGCGCCCGCGCGCTGGCCAAGCGCCTGGACGCCGATCTGGCGATCATCGACAAGCGGCGCGAGCGCGCCGGCGTGTCGGAGGTGATGAACATCATCGGCGATGCCGATGGCCGCCGCTGCATCCTGATCGACGACATCGTCGACTCGGGCGGCACGCTGTGCAACGCCGCCGTCGCCCTGATGGAAGCCGGCGCCAAGTCGGTCCACGCCTTCTGCACCCATGGCGTGCTGTCCGGCGGTGCGGTCGCCCGCGTCGCCGTGTCGCCGCTGGAGCAGTTGGTCACCACCGACAGCATCCAGGCGACCGAAGCCGTGCGCGTGTCGCGCAACATCCGCCAGCTGACCATCGCCCCGCTGCTCGCCGAAGCGATCATGCGCATCAGCGAAGAGCGGTCGGTGTCGAGCCTGTTCACGTAACGGCGGCAGCATCACACAGGAAAGGCCCTTTCCCGCTGGGAATGGGCCTTTTTTGTTGGCTGCGCCTTGCCCTTACCCGGCCCCCAGCCCGGCCCCCAGGTCATGGAAATCATTCGCCGTCACTTGCCCGCCGGTGGCGACGGCGATGCGGGCCATCACAGCGGGACGGGGGACGCGACGACCATGGCGGTACCGGTTGACCGTGGCCTGACTCGTCCCGATCAGGGCAGCAAAGGCCTCTTCCTTGGTTGCGGTCCGGGTGAGCCAGTCATCGAGCGTCATACCGCAATGGTTTAGACCAAGCCGGGATCTGCGCGCAACTGGATTTATTCCGTTGCCATGGACTTTCCAAAGCCGTTTTGGTATGAATGGGCCATGACCACAATGCGTGAATTGCGGCAGGCCGCCGGGTTGAGCCAGGAAAAGCTGGCCGAACTCGCCGGCACGTCGCAGCCCCAGATCAACAAGCTGGAGACCGGCCAGCGCAAGATGACCGTCGATTGGGCGGTCAAGCTGGCGCGGCCGCTGGGCGTCGAACCGGCGACCCTGCTCGGCCTCGACGCGCCTGCCGCACCCCCTGCCACTGCGCGGCCTGCCCGTCCGGCGCTTCCGCCGTTGCTGCGCACCGCGCAGGGTCCGCAGACGCAGGCTGCCTCATCGATGCCGGTGCGGGCGGCGGCACGCGGCGGCGTGGACCAGGAGATGTTCCTGGAAGACGGCCCCATCGACTGGATCACCCGCCCCGATTACCTGAAGAACGCCCGCGATCCCTATGCCATGTATGTGGTCGGCGACTCGATGATGCCGCGCTTCCGCCCGGCCCAGCTTCTGCATGTCAACCCGCACAAGCCGCCGGCGCCGGGTGCCGGCGTGGTGGTGGTGAAGCGCAACAAGGCGGTGTTGGTGAAGGAGTTCGTGCGCCGTGGCGCCGATGCCGTGATCCTGCGCGAATACCGGCCGGCCGACCGCGAGTTCGCCGTGCCGCTGGAAGACCTCGACACCCTGCACACCGTGGTCGGCCTGCAGGAACCCTGACGCCTATACCGATCCGGTATCGACTTTTCCTGTCCTAAATAGTCCAATTTGGACTATTCCTTTGCTCGACGACGCCCCGGCGAGGTCCGGCGCGGCTCAATCGACGAAGGAGCAACGGCCATGCCCCAACGCTATCCCCGCTTTCATCCCGGTCCGTCGGGCGGACGTCTCGACAGCTTCAGCGAACGCGGCGCCCGCGAATTGGCCCGCCGCATCCGGACCGCCTGGGCCAAGATCGGCTGGGACGTGGAGGTGCGGGTTGAGCGCATCGCCAGCGAGGAACTGGGCGACGGCCGCAGCATCGCCCATTTCGCCGTCCGCAGCGATCTGGTCAACGGCCTGCCGCAACGGCGCTTGGGGCCGGCGGAGACTCTGCCGGAAGAGGCGGCGCTGGCCCTGCCGCACGCCGCCTGATGCGGATCACTTCAACCGCTCGTCCAGATCGACCTGATAGCCGACGGCAAGACGGTTGGTCTCGTTCGCCATCCCCACCACCGCCATCAGCTCGCCGAACTGCGCGTCGGTCATGCCCAGCCGGCGCGCCGCCGCCTCGTGGGAGCGGATGCAGTACTGGCAGTTGTTGGTCACGCTGACCGCGACGAAGATCATCTCCTTCACCAACGGGTCCAGCGCCCCTGGCGCCATAACCTCCTTCAGGCTTTCCCAGGTCCGCGCCAGCGTCGCGGGGTGATGGGCGATGGCCTTCCAGAAATTGTTCACGTCGGGGACGCTGCGCGTCTCCTTGATGTCGTCATAGACGGCGCGGACATCCGGTGTGGCGTCGGCCTGTTCGATGAGGGGAAGCGGCATGGCGTCGTGACCTCCTGTATGGGACGGGGACTTCCGATAAGGCCGGACATCCTGTCGCAAGGCAACCTCTGGTCTATGTCACCCCCCATCCATCGGCCACATTGACCCATGCCTGTCGCGCTGGTAGTAGAGACTTGCATCAGATCGCGCAAACATTCGGACGACCGATCCGCCCGGAGCCCGCGGTGCTGAAAAGCAGTCCAAAGACACGAAATCCATTCGTGCAGCGTTCCCATGCGGCCCGGCTCCGGCACCTGTCCGATCCGGTCCGACTGCCGGGAGGAACAGCGTGGAGAGTACGGTTCTGGAGGCCGACTTGTCGCCAGCTGGCGATGCCAACGATGATGGTTCCATCATTGCCGGCACAGCCGCTCCCGACGCGCTGGATCTGGCCGCCTCCGTCCAGGGCCTGCGCCTCCTCGCCCGTCTGAACGCCGAAGAGCCGACTCCCGCCTTGCTGGAGACGCTGCGGCGCGACCCGGTCGGCCGCGGACCGCTGGCGCTGGACCGTGACGACGCCCTGCAGGCAGCCGCGCTTCTGGACGAGGTGGTGAGCGACCTGCCGGAGCGCATCACCCGTCGCAGCCTCGTCCCCCTGGTCGCGGATTTCACCGCCATCCATCTCAGCGGCGAACTGCGTGTCAGCCCAACCGAAGGGCCGTGGCTGGAGGAAGCGTTGCGGGAGGACGCCGCCGCCTCCCTGCGGCACTGGCGCAACGGGCTGGATGCGGAATTGCGCCAAGGGCCACTGGACCGGTTGGCGGAGGACCATGTCGCCGTGGAACTCGCGCTGCTGGCCGCCTTGCTCGACCGCGGACGCAGGCCCGACGCCATCCGCTTCCTCGACCGCCATCCGCTGCGCTGGGTTCCCGATTTCTGCAGCCGGGTCGCCACCCGTTGCCGGGAACCCTTCTTCGCCAGCATCGCCATCCTGACCAACGCCCAGCTCGACGATCTGCGCGACCGTCTCGGCGAGGTTTGCGGCCTGCCGCGTCCGGCCGAGGACGGTTCCGATGCCCGCCGACGCCGACGCTGGACGGACGGACGCTTTCCCCGTGCCTGCACCTGCGACCCATAAGCTGCCGGACCGCGCACCGCCGACCACCTGCCGTAAAGTCGGAGTTGCCCGTCCTTCGATGCTTCGGCCATGGTGGATGGGGCAGGGTCTGCCCTGTACTGCCGAGCGGTGGCCACGGTCTCCGGCGTCGGTTCCTTTCCTTGACAATGGTTGGTGATGCCCATTCGCAGCCTCGACAGCCGGACCGACCGCAGAGGGTCCTTGCGCCTTCTGCGTCTGCTGCTGGCCGTGTCGGTCGCCCTGCCGCTCCTGCTGTTCGCCGGCATCGGCTGGCGCGAGCGGTGGGAGGCCCAGGACGAGGCTGAACGGAACAGCAGCAAGAATGCACTGATCCTGCATGAGCATATGCTGAAGGTGTTCGACACCATGTCCCAGCTGTTGGATCGGGTGGATGAGCGCATCCATGGCCGAAGCTGGCAGGAGATCGCCGCATCGGACTCGCTCCACAGCTACCTGAAGACGCTGAAAGGCGAGTTGGAGCAGATCGGCGCCATCGGACTGACCGACCCCGACGGCATCGTGCGCAACTCCAGCCTCGTCTTTCCCGCGCGCAACACCTATGTCGGCAACCGGCCGGATTTCCGCGAACAACGGGAGCGGGACGCCGGCCTGCTCATCGCCGGGCCGGTCGCCGACCCTGTCACCGGCAAGCCCAGCTTCGGCATCAGCCGGCGCCGCAGCGGTCCCGGCGGCCCGGACGGCAAATTCGACGGGATGATCGCCGCCATCATCAATCCCGACTATTTCGCCAGCTTCTATCGGCAGATCATCGGCACCGAAGGAGAGTCCATCGCGCTGATCCGCGATGACGGCGCCATGCTGATGCGGTTCCCCACCCTCGACGCGATGCGGCCGAACGCGGCTCTGCCCACCCTGCCCGCCGACCGCGGCCTCCGTGCCGAAATTCGCAGGCAGCCCGACGAAGGGATCTTCCGCACCGGCGACAGCCATGTGCAGGGTCTGGACCGTGTGTTCGCCTACAAGCGGGTCGGCAGCTTCCCGGTCTACGTCGTCTATGGACTGGACCAGACACAGATCACCCGGTCCTGGTGGCGCAACATGGCGCTGGACGCCGCCTTCGTCGCTCCGGCGACGCTGGCGCTGGCGCTGATCGCCTGGCTGGCCTACAGCCGCGCCGCCTCCGAAAGCGCCGCGGTCCAGCGCTGGGCTGACGAGGTGCGCAACCGCGAGATGCTGGAAGAGGTGCTGCGCCAGAGCCAGAAGATGGAGGCGCTCGGCCAGCTGACCGGCGGGGTGGCGCACGACTTCAACAATCTGCTGACCGCGGCGCTCGCCAACCTGCATCTGCTCTCCCGCCATCTGCCGGTCGAGGGACAGCGCTTCCTGACAGGGACGCGGACCGCGCTGGAACGGGCGGAGAAGCTGACCCGGCAGCTGCTGTCCTTCTCGCGCCAGGACGCCATCGACCTGACGGTGGTCGATCTGGGCGACAGCCTGCGTCGGATGGACGATCTGCTGGAACGCTCCATCCGCGCCGACGTCACCCTCGACTGGAACATCGCGCCTGCACCGATGGCGGTCGCCGTCGATCCGGTGCAGTTGGAAATGGCCGTGCTGAACCTCGTGCTGAACGCCCGTGACGCCCTGCCCGGCGGTGGTCGCATCCGCATCACCGCCGCGCCGGGTCCGGAGCCGCGCACCGCCCGCATCGAGGTTGCCGACACCGGCGCCGGCATGCCCCCGGAGGTGATGGCCCGCGCCTTCGATCCCTTCTTCACCACCAAGGGCGTCGGCAAGGGGACGGGTCTCGGCCTGTCGATGGTCTATGGCTTCGCCCGCCAGTCCGGCGGCAGCGCCTCCATCGACAGCCGGCCGGGCGAGGGTACCCGCGTCCGGATCGATCTTCCGCTGACCGACGCCCGTCCGGCCGAATCGCCGGCCCCCGCCCCCGCCGCAACGCCGGACCTGCGGCCATTGCGCATTCTGGTGGTGGAGGACAATCCGCTGGTGCTGATGGCGACGGTGGAGGGATTGACCCAGGAAGGCTTCACGGTGGAGACCGCGGAAGACGGGGTCACGGCACTGACGCTGCTGGAGACCGACCGGAATTTCGATCTCGTGGTGTCGGACGTGGTCATGCCCGGCGGCGTGTCCGGCATCGACCTTGCCCGGCACATCCGCGAGCAGTGGCCCCAGCTGCGCGTGCTGCTGGCGTCCGGCTACAGCCCCGAATCGCTGGCAACCATGGGCGCCGATACCGCGTCGGTCCTGGCGAAGCCCTTCACCCCCGACCAGCTGACGGCGCGCATCCGCGCGCTGGTGCAGAATGGATCGGCAGACCGGATCAACTGAGCGCGCTGACGAACATCGGCGTCCACATCGCCATGCACCAGACGAGACCGAGGCACAGACCGCGGGTCAGATCGTCGAAGGTCGGCTGTTCCAGCCGGTTCAGCTTCCACATCGCGTTCAGTTCCCCCGGCGTCATCGGCTCGGCATCGGACTCGGATTGGGCAACGCTCCGGTCGGTCTGTTCACGGCTTGCGGCTGCGCGCCGTTCGGGATCGCGTGACGGCATGGCTGGGGCCTCGCATCGATAGCGGAATGCCCAACAAGTTTGTGGTCGCCGCCGCCGCCGACCAGCCTTTCTTCCGGCGACGCCGAAATTTTGTCGGCATACGAAAAAAGGCCGCCATCCGCTGGACGGAGGCGGCCTTTTCGCCAAGCTCCCGGCCCGAATGGCCGGACCCGGTCACTTGCCGGGGCGGATCACCGGGGTGAGCTGGTCGCCCCAATTGCCGGCTTCGTTGTGATAGCGGGCGGTGCGCATCAGCTCCACCGTCACGCCGGCCTCGACCGCCTTGACGACCGCGTCGTTCAGGCGATGCAGGTTGTTGGCGACGATGCGGATGGCGCTCTCCTGCTCCGGCGACAGTTCGGACCGGTCATCCGGCGGCGCGTCCTTGAAACCCGACATGCGTTGTTCCTTCCCCTGGATTGGGACCGCCCCGGCGGGACCGGCTGCGGTCCAGAACTTGGTCATGATCTTGCCCGGCTTCGTCGGCCGGGTTTCCATCATGTACCACATCTTGTGCGCCGCGACAAAGAACACGACGCACCGGGCGCTTGCGACCATTGGCCTCTTGCAACCGTGAAACCGGCCTTCCCGCCCCACCCCACCGCCATCGGACCTGGTCCAGGCCGGCAACCCATCACCGGTCGTTTTCTTACAAGCGGAAGAAATAATACTTCAGAGTCGCAACAAACTCTTGGATTAACTCAAGAGTTGACGTCTCTCGATTGCGATGCACAGATTCCAGCACGATTGAATTTTTCCCCTTACGGAGATTATCTTGAAGAACGTCGCCAAGGCCCTGCTGGTCGCGTCCTCGCTGTTCCTGATGCATGGCGTCGCGCTCGCCGGGCAGCAGGACTTCACCATCGTGAACAAGACCGGCTATCCGCTGAAGCACATCTACGTTTCCGAGAACAACAACAACAGCTGGGACGAGGACATCCTCGGCCGCGACGTCCTGAACGACGGCGAGTATTTCGAGGTTGCCTTCGCCAAGGCCGAGAGCACCTGCAAGTGGGACATGAAGGTCGTCTATGACGACGGCGAGTCGGCGGTGTGGCAGGGGCTGAACCTGTGCCAGATCTCCAAGCTGACGCTGAAGTGGAACAAGAACACCGGCGTTACCTCTGCCCAGACCGAGTAAACCGTCAGCGGAAATTGTCGGTGCTGCGGTTCATCAGGTGGATGAAGACGTCTTCCAGCGTCGGTTCCGTCGCGGTGATCCGCAGCTCCAGCTGCCCCGCCTCCCGCTGTCCTGACCCCAGTTGCCCCGACCAGGGGGCAAGCGCCCGGTCCAGGGCAGCAGCGTCGGTGCCGCTGACATGCAGCCGGCTGCCGAAGACCGCGACCATCTCAACCCCGGGCTGGCCGTCCAGGGCCGCCGCGATGCGATGCAGGCCGCTGCCGGCGACCAGACGGGTGTGCAGGCCCGATCCGGCGATGACCTGATCGACCGTTCCGTGGGTCATCAACGTGCCATAGGCGATGTAGGCGATGCGGTGACAGCGTTCCGCCTCGTCCATGTAATGGGTGCTGACCAGCACCGTCAGCCCTTCCCCGGCAAGCCGGTGGATCTCGTCCCAGAATTCCCGCCGCGCCTTGGGATCGACCCCCGCCGTCGGTTCGTCCAGCAGCAGCAGCTTCGGCTCGTGCAGGATACAGGCGGCCAACGCCAGACGCTGCTTCCAGCCGCCCGACAGTTCACCCGCCAGTTGTCCGCGACGGTTGGACAGACCCAGCCTGTCCAGCGCCTCCACCACCCGCCGCCGGCGGTCGGACAGGCCATACATGCGGGCGACGAAGTCCAGATTCTCGGCAATGCTCAGATCCTCCCAGAAGCTGAACTTCTGGGTCATGTAACCGACCTGTCGCTTGATCGCCGCGCTTTGCCGCCGGATATCGAGGCCAAGGCAGGTGCCCTCCCCCGAATCCGGTGTCAGCAGGCCGCAGAGAAGCCGGATCGTCGTGGTCTTCCCCGATCCGTTCGGCCCGAGAAAGCCATAGATCTCTCCGGTCTCCACCCGGATCGACACATCGTCGACCACGGTCTTGCTGCCGAAGCGCTTGACCAGCCCACGCACGTCGATGGCCGGAACCGGCGCCTGCGTCATCGACCCGGCCCCTCCGGCAACGCAGCGGCCGGCCACACATCCACCGGCAATCCCGGGTTCAGCGGCCGATCCGGCCCCACCTCCATTTGGGCCTCCATCCGGGCCTCCACCCGAAAGACCAGCTTCTCGCGGCTGCCGATGCTGTAGATCACCGGCGGGGTGTATTCCGCCTGCGAGGCGATCCGCGTCACCCGCGCCGACAGGCCCGGCGGGCAGCCGTCACAGCGCACCGACAGGGTTCCACCCGGCGTCAGCCCCGCGATGGCGGTTTCCGGCACGAACAGCACCAGCTTCACCCGCTCCGGCGGCAAAAGCGATACGACGGGGGAACCCGCGGGCACCCATTCGCCTGGATTGTAGAGCGTGTCCTCCACCAGGGCCGCCGCCGGGGCCGCCGGGGCCAGATCGGCCAGCCGCCGCTCCGCCTGGGCCAATGCCGCCTCCGCCTGGGTTACTGCCTCGTCGGCCGCACGCAGCTGTTCCGGGCGGGCGGGCAACGCGGCGACGGCCAACTGCGCCTCCGCCTCCGCCAACTGGCCGCGGTCGCGGTCGAAGGCGGCGCGCGCCTGATCGAGCTTGTCGGGGGAGGAGACCCTGCGGGCGACCAGTTCCTGCTGACGGGCCAGTTCGGCGGTGGAGTAGCGCAGGGCCGCCTCGGCCTGCGCCTTCTGCGCAGTCACCACTGCCACTTCCTGCGCCCGCTTGCCGGTGGCCAGATCGGCGCGTTGCGCCCGGGCCTGGGCCAGGGCCGCCGCCAGCCGGTCGCGCTCCGCCCTGGCGGTGGCGCGGTCGATGGCGAACAAAGGCGCTCCGGCCGGAACCCGCGCTCCACGGGCGACCGACAGACTTTCGAGCATGCCCGCCCTTGGTGGCCGCGATGCGCAGATACTCCCCCTCGACATAGCCATGGGCAAGCGGCGGCGGCCCGCCAGCCGTCACCGGCAGACCGATGGCCAGCGCGATAGCGGCCAACCCGTCCAGGATGCTTCCGAGAAGGCCGCTCATGGCGCCCCATCCCCGGCAGCTTCCGCCGCATCGCGCAGCAGCACCCGGCGGAGGTTGCCGATGTGGACCTCCACCAGCGCCATCATGTCCATCGGCGGCTCGCCCTCCACGCCATTGAAGGAGGTCCGCCACACGGCGCTCATCAACAGCGGCGCGACAATCAGACGCACGTTGGGATCGACCGCCATCGGGCGGAACTCCCCGCTTTCGATCCCCCGGTGCAACAGGGCGGCCAGCACGCCGAAGCCGCGGCGGATCACCTCGCGATGGTAGAAGGCGGCAAGCTCCGGGAAATTGCCGGCCTCGGCGATCACCAGGCGCGGAATGGTCGCAAGGCGCGTCGTGACGATCAGGTGCGCCACCATGCGCAGCAACCGCTCCAGCACCGGGAAACAGGGTCCGCCAGCGGCGGCGGCCAACGCCTCGGCCCGTTGCAGGTTGGGCAGGATGGCCGTGCGGACCACCGCCTTGAACAGCTCCTCCTTGCCGGGGAAATAGAGGTAGAGCGTGCCCTTGCTGATGCCCGCACGGGCCGCCACTTCCTCCAGCCGCGTGGCGGCGAAACCGCGTTCGGCGAAGACGTCCATCGCTGCGGCGACGATCTCCTGCGGGCGGGCGTCCTTGCGACGGCGCCAACGCGGCGGATCGCTACCCGGCTTCGGGGCCGGATCGGCTGGGCGGACAGGCATGGCACGCCCCATTAATTACTGATCAGTCAGTTATTAACAGAAGCCGACCGTGTCTCCAATGGCTAAGGTCATTGTGCGTTGCGGTAGAATCTATGCAAAAGGTCTTGCCTTTCGGCGAGCAGTCACGGACACTTTCCACCGGCCGACAGCGTACGAATGGAAGCGCGGCCAAGCCCGCTCCGACCGACGGGCGCCAAAACAGGACAGGAACAGCGTGGCCGGACCAACGGCCGCCGCGGTTGTCGGGAGGTACGGATCAAGGCGCTGACGCCGGGACCCGATGGTTTGCGATGACCGGACGCTGCCGTCCGGCATTTGCCCGGGTCCCCAGCCGAGCGAGGGGATCGAACATGCCGAGTGCTGCCCAGTCCGCGTCATCCTCCAGCCTGGAGCTGCTGACGATCTACGAGGTCAGCAAGATCCTCGGGTCATCGCTGGATCTGGAACAGACCCTGCGCGAGGTGCTGCGGGCGCTGTCCTACCAGTTGCAGATGCATCGCGGACGAGTGTACCTCCAGGGCGAGGACGGGGCTCTGCGGCTCGTCGCCGCGCAGGGGCTGCCGAAGGACTCGCCGGCGCAGGAGATCGACTACAACCAGGGTGAAGGCATCAGCGGCCGCATCCTGAAGACCGGCATGCCGGCCGTCGTCCCCAACCTGGCTGAGGAGCCGCTGTTCAACAACCGGTCCGGCGGGCGCGACGATCTGGACGAACAGGTGGCCTCGCTGGTCGGCGTGCCGATCAAGGCGGCCGGCACCGTCGTCGGCGTGCTGACCATCGATCGCATCTCCGACGACGGCCCCAGCGGCCATTTCGGCTCCGATGTCCGCTTCCTGACCATGGTCGCCAACCTGATCGGCCAGACCGTGCGCCTGCACCGCACGGTGGCGGAGGAGCGGCGCTTCATGATGCGCGAGACCTTCCGCGTCCAGAAGGAGCTTCGGCCGGTGGTGGCGCCGGTCAACGACGTGGTCTGCACCAGCCCCAACATGGTCGACGTGCTGGCCCAGGTCCACCGGGTGGCGCCCTTCAAGTCGACCGTGCTGATCCGCGGCGAGAGCGGCACCGGCAAGGAGCTGATCGCGCGTGCCATCCACAACCTGTCGCCGCGCAAGGATGCCCCCTTCATCCGCGTCAACTGCGCCGCCCTGCCCGAATCGCTGCTGGAGTCGGAGCTGTTCGGTCACGAGAAGGGATCCTTCACCGGCGCCCAGAAGGACCATAAGGGCCGGTTCGAGCTGGCGTCCGGCGGCACCCTGTTCCTGGACGAGATCGGCGACATCTCCTCCAACTTCCAGGCCAAGCTGCTGCGCGTGTTGCAGGAACAGGAATTCGAGCGGGTCGGCGGGTCGAAGACGATCAAGACCGACGTCCGGCTGATCTGCGCCACCAACCTGAACCTGGAGGAGGCGGTCGGCCACGGCAAGTTCCGCGCCGACCTGTATTTCCGCATCAACGTGGTGACCATCCACCTGCCGCCACTGCGCGAACGGCGTGGCGACATCGCCATGCTGGCCAAGCATTTCGTCGGCAAATTCGGCCGCGACAACGGCCTGAACCTGGACATCGCCCCGGAGGCGCTGGAGGTGCTGAACCGCTGCACCTGGCCCGGCAATGTGCGTGAGTTGGAGAACTGCATCGAGCGCGCCGCCACCCAGTGCCGCAACGGCACCATCCGCGTGCCCGACCTGTCCTGCAGCATGAATCTCTGCAACTCGTCGGTGCTGTTCCAGTACCGCACCATGGGCGCCGCCGTCGGAGGACTGGCTCCGTCGATGAGCGGGACTCCGACCAACCCGTCGGTTGCCCCTCCCGTCCCGGGCCGTCCGCAGCCGCCCACGATGCCCCAGGCGATGCCGGCACCCCCGAATGGGGCGGCGCATGGGGCCCTCGGCAGCGGCCCGAACGGCACCCCGAACGGCGTGGCGAACGGTACACAATGGCCGGCCTGCGCCTCCGGCTGCGGGGCCGGACCGATGCCGGTCTGCGGCGCGTCCAAACCGCTGGCGCCTTCGTCCATCGTTCCCCTGCCCGCGCCACAGCCAGCGGCGACCGCACCGGTCGTTCCCTCCGCCCCGGCCCCGCAACCCGCGGACGCAGGCCCCGACCTGCCGCTGGATGAGCCGGACTCGGGTCCGCTGCGCGACCGTCTGGTCTGGGCGATGGAGCGGACCGGCTGGGTCCAGGCCAAGGCCGCCCGCCTGCTGGGCATGACGACGCGGCAGGTGAGCTACGCGCTGCGCAAGTACAACATCGAAATCAAACGGTTCTAGGAAGCGGCCGACAACCGCCCCGGTCGCACGCCGACGCTCTTTCGTGCTACGTTGCCGGGCCTTCGGTTCGATGGCGCTCTCCGATCGAACGGATTTCCGTCTTGTCTTCGCTTGAGAAGCCCCTCGCCCGCTGT
>NZ_BADK01000605.1 GCF_000333595.1 Azospirillum sp. B506 | reverse complement strand
CAGCGCCGCCATCATCGGCGGCATGATCCTGCAATGGCCCTTGGCAAAGCTGTCGACCCTGTTCGACCGGCGGCTGTTCTGGTCGGGCTGTTCGCCGCCCTGGTCGTCATCAGCGTCGGCATGACCATGCTGCCGCAGAGCGGATTCGGCCCGCTGCTGGTCGGCATCGCCCTGTTCGGCGGGATCATCTTCGCGATCTATCCGATCTGCGTATCGCACACCAACGACTTCCCAGTCGAACAAGGCCATCGCCCGCAATCTGCACATCACCGAATCGACGGTGAAGATGCATTTCAAGAATGTGATGCGGAAGATCAACGCGCAGAACCGCACACAGGCGGCGGTATGGGCGATCCAGAACGGGTTATCGCCGCTGGTGTCGGCGTAGATTTGGCATGTTGAGAAGGCGTCGGCCGACGACGCCCCCACCCTAACCCTCCCCCGCTGGGCGGGGGAGGACAGGTGGGAGTCTAGCGCCACGAGAATCCTGCGCCCGCCTACTCCGCCGCGTGACGATGGCCACCATGGCGGCCTTCGCAGAATTCCTCGATCATCTTGCGGCAGAAGGCCGGAATGTCGTCGGGCTTGCGCGAGGTGACCAGCCCGTGGTCGGTCACCACCTGCTCGTCGACCCAGATTGCCCCCGCATTGCGCAGGTCGGTCTGCAAGGACGGCCAGCTGGTCATACGCTTGCCCCGCACGCCGCCCGCGTCGATCAGCGTCCAGGGACCGTGGCAGATCGCCGCGATGGGGCGATCGGAATCGACGAAGTTTTTCACGAAATCGATCGCCTTCGGCTCCAGCCGCAGCGAATCCGGGTTCATCACGCCGCCCGGCAGCAGAAGCGCGTCGTAGCGGCCGGCGTCGGCCTGATCGAGCGTCACGTCGACATCGACCATGCTGCCACGGTCATGATGATTCCAACCCTGAATCTGCCCGCCCTTGGGCGATACCACATGCACAGTGGCGCCGGCATCGCGCAGGGCCTTCACCGGTTCGGTCAGTTCCACCTGTTCAAAGCCGTCGGTGGCCAGCACGGCCACGGTCTTGCCATTGAGCTTCTGAGCCATGGAGAGGTTCCTTTGCTGTTGGCCCTCGATGAAGGGCATACCGCAGCAACCGGATTACCCCTGGATGGTTCCCTGGGAACCGCTCCGCAATTCCCATGTTGATTGTGACATACGAGACACACATCAGCGATGGGAGCCCTAATCATGAGGTTCCAGACCCTGTTGGCCGGCCTTGCGCTGGCGGCGACCCTGCCTTTCGCCCATATCGAGTCGGTCCAGGCGGCCGATCCGCGCACTGGTGACGATCTTGTCGGGCTTGAAGTGACCGGCCTGCTCGGCGAAGAGCTGGGCCAGATCGTTTCCGTTTCGCCAGGTGCCGACGGCAAGGATACCAGCATTCTGGTGGAGGCCAGCGGCATGCTGGATGTCGGCCACCGCTTCTTCACCGTCCGCCGCTCGCAGCTGTCGGCGGGCGAGGACGAGGACACCGTCACCTATAAGAAGACGGCGCAGGACGTGATCCGTCGCCTGCACAACGATACCCAGGTCGCGGAACGCTGAGCCACAGCCTTCCGCCGTCCGGCATCAGGCGGTTTCGTCGGGGTGGCAGGGTTTGCAGCCGGTGGGCCAGGGTTCGCCCAGATCCTCCACCACCATGCGCCAGGACGGCCCGTCCAACCGGACGCAGCCGCCGCCGGCGAAATGCAGGGCGATGCCGCCCGCCACCGTCTCCATCGACAACAGTTCAAGGATCCGGCCGCGGTCCTTCAGGTCGAAGCCGCGCAGCTTGGCCGCGGTCACCCCATCCACCCGCAGGCCGCAATGGACCCGCTCATAGGGAGCCAGTTCGTCGTCGTCGGCGGCGGGACCGGGGCGGGGCTGGTCGGCACTTTCCCAACGGAAGCGGTTGACGACCATGACGAACCGCTTCTCTTCGGGCTGGAAGCACATGTCGCCGACCGGAAGGATCGCATCCTGCAGGCAGGCGGAGACGACCTTCAAATCCTCCTCGTCTTCGGCACGCAGGCGGATCGGGGTCATGGCTTGGGCCGTCATGGTCGGGGACACCTCTCGGGAAAGGCCAACCTTATGGGATGGCGGGAGGGGAGCCCCCGCCGCTCACTCGTCGCCGCCGTGGATGCGTTCGATCTCCGCACCGCAGGCCGCCAGCTTCTCCTCCACCCGCTCATAGCCGCGGTCGAGATGGTAGACGCGGTTGACCATCGTCTCCCCCTCCGCCGCCAGCCCGGCGAGCACCAGCGACACCGAAGCGCGCAGGTCGGTCGCCATCACGGGCGCGCCGGTCAGCCGCTCCACGCCGCGCACCAGGGCCGACGAGCCGTGGACCGTGATCCGCGCGCCCATGCGGGTCAGCTCCGGCGCGTGCATGAACCGGTTCTCGAAGATCGTTTCCGTGATCATCGCGGCACCCTTCGCCGTACACATCAGGGCCATCATCTGGGCCTGAAGGTCGGTGGGGAAGCCCGGGAACGGCTCGGTCATCACATCGACGCCGTGCAGTTCGCCGTTCGCACGCGACACGCGGATCCCGTTCTCGATCTCCTCGAAGGCGACGCCGGCCGGGGCCAGCGCCTTGACCGCCGCCTTGATCAGATCGAGACGGGTGTTCATGATGTCAAGACGGCCACCGGTGATGGCGGCAGCCATCGCATAGGTGCCGGTCTCGATGCGGTCGGCCACCACCATGTGGCGGGCGGCATGCAGCCGGTCGACTCCCTCGATCACCAGCCGGTCGCTGCCGATGCCGGTGATCTTCGCGCCCATCTTGACCAGGCATTCGGCGAGGTCGGTCACCTCCGGCTCGCGCGCCGCATTGACCAGGATGGTGGTGCCCTTGGCCAGCGTCGCGGCCATCAGCAGGTTCTCGGTCGCCCCCACCGACACCTTGGGGAAGACATATTCCGCACCGCGCAGGCCGCCGGCGGGCGCCTTGGCGACGATATAGCCCGCCTCGATCCGTATGTCGGCGCCCATCGCCTCCAGACCCTTGATGTGCAGGTCAACCGGACGCGCGCCGATGGCACAGCCACCGGGCAGCGACACCTTGGCTTCGCCGCAGCGGGCCAGCAGCGGCCCCAGCACCAGCACGCTGGCGCGCATCTTGCGGACCAGATCGTAGGGGGCGGTGGTGTTGGTGATGTCGCGCGCGGTGAACTCCACGGCACGTCCGGCGCAATCGCCACCCGCCCCGGCCATGTGGATGGCCACGCCATGCTGCAACAGCAGATTGCAGAGGGTGTTGATGTCGGCCAGGATGGGCAGGTTGGTCAGCGTCAGCGTCTCGTCGGAGAGCAGCGACGCCGTCATCAGCGGCAGGGCGGCGTTCTTGGCGCCACCAACGGTGATGGAGCCGTTCAGCGGTCGGCCGCCGCGGATGCGGATCTTGTCCATGGACCTGTTTCTTTCACGGATACGCTTTTGGGGAGCGATCAGATAGGAGTGCTCAGAGCCGGGGCAGCGTGACGCCCTTCTGCCCCATGTATTTGCCGGACTTGTCGGCGTAGGACACATCGCACACGCTGTCGCCCTTCAGGAACAGGAACTGGCACAGCCCCTCGTTCGCATAGACCTTGGCGGGCAGCGGGGTGGTGTTGGAGATCTCCAGCGTGACGTGGCCTTCCCATTCCGGCTCCAGCGGGGTGACGTTCACGATCAGGCCGCAACGGGCATAGGTGCTCTTGCCCAGGCAGATGACCAGAACGTCGCGGGGAATGCGGAAATACTCGACCGTCCGGGCCAGCGCGAAGCTGTTCGGCGGGATGATGCAGACATCGGTCTTGCGGTCGACGAAGCTCGAATCATCGAAGCGCTTCGGATCGACGATGGCATTGTCGACATTGGTGAAGATCTTGAATTCGTCAGCGACCCGGGCGTCGTAGCCGTAGGACGACACACCGTAGGAAATCACGCCTTCGCGCTTCTGGGTCTCGACGAAGGGTTCGATCATGCCCTTGGTCTCGGCCATCTCGCGGATCCAGCTGTCCGGCATGATGCCCATCGCGGGGGTACTCCTTGGCGTATCGATTGGATGGAGGGATCGTGAAGGCTGGTTTGTAGCCGAGCACGCGGCAAGGCTCAAGGAAAGGTGGACCGCTTTGCGCGCATGGACGGTTCTTTATCACGGCGCTGGTCTTCCCCGCCGCGGCGCCTAAGCTCCGTCTCCATGACCAAGATGCCCCAGAGCTTCACCCTGTCCGTGACGGACACCCCCGCCCCGGCCGATCTGGCCGGAATCTATGAAGGCCTGCGCGCCTACAACGAAGCGTCGTTGGGCCGCGCCTACGACCGCCGCGATCTGGTGGTCGCCGCCCGCGGCGCGGACGGCTCGCTGAAGGGCGGGCTGGTCGGCTACACCAATTGGGACTGGCTGTATGTCGATCTGCTGTGGGTCGACGACTCGACGCGCGGCAGCGGCCTCGGCAGCCAGCTGCTGGCGGCGGCGGAGGCCGAGGCGAAGACGCGCGGCTGCCGCTGGTCGCGGCTCTATACATATGATTTCCAGGCTCCGGGCTTCTACCCGAAGCAGGGTTATCAGGTGTGGGCGGACATGGAGGGCTATCCGCCGGGGCACAAGCAGATCTGGTTCAGGAAGGAACTGGCCTGACCGGAAGCGCCCTCTCCCGGGGCCGGGAGAGGGACTATTCCCCCCGCTGCCGCGCCTGCTCCTTGCGCTTGCGCAGATTCTCGCGCAGGCGGGCGGCAAGGCGCTCATCGCGGGCCGACACCGCCGGCTTCGGCTTCACCGGAGCCGGCGGTGGGTTGGTCGTTTCGGCGGTGTCGTCCATCGGCGCGGCTCCGCCCCAGACCTCAGTGGTCGGAATGATGCAGGATCTGGTCGCGCAGGCCGGTGTCGTACTCGACGCCGGTGGCGGTCAGGATCGCAGCGCCGGGGGTGCGCTTCACGATGCCCTTGCGCTCCAGGATGGTCCAGACCGCGTCATTCTGCAGGCCGGTGGCGTCCTTGGCGGCGACTACGGCATGGCCGAGGTGGAAGTGGTTGCCATGGGCATGCGGCAGCGAGGTGATCTGGAAACCACCCTCCTCGCCTTCTGCCGGCACGTTCTCCAGGCGGGCGATCTCCTGCAGCAGGGTCAGGGTGCGCAGCTGCAGCGGGTTCAGGTTCAGCGGATTCTTCTTCGGGGGCATCGACGGTCCCATCGGTCCTGATGTGTCGCGGTCGCGCAGTAGACCGGCAGGGCGGAGTGGCTGTCAAGCGTGCGAACCGGTCACAAGATGCCCATGGATGGAGGCTGGCGCCCTGCCCGCCGCTGGGGCATAAGACCGGCGGACCATAGTCATAAGGGTGTCGGACCATGACCATCCTCGTCACCGGGGCTGCTGGCTTCATCGGATCGCATGTCGCGGCGGCGCTGCTGGACCGCGGGGAGAGCGTTCTGGGCATCGACACCCTGAACGACTATTACGCGGTGGCACTGAAGGAGGCGCGGCTGGCCCGGCTGACCGGCCGGCCCGGCTTCCGCTTCATCAAGGCCGACATCTCCGACCGCGCGACGGTGGAGGGACTTTGGCCACAGTTCGCCGACGTGACGGGCGTGGTCCATCTGGCGGCGCAGCCGGGCGTGCGCTACTCGATCGAGAATCCCTATGCCTATGTCGACGCCAACGTCACCGGCCAGGTGACGCTGCTGGAGGCGGCGCGGCGCATGCCCGATCTGCGGCATTTCGTCTACGCCTCGACCTCGTCGGTGTATGGCGCCAACCGCAAGATGCCGTTCTCGGTGGAGGATCGGGTGGACAGCCCGGTGTCGGTCTACGCCGCCACCAAGAAGGCGGCGGAGATGCTGGCCTTCACCTACAGCCACCTCTACCGCATGCCGATGACCGGCCTGCGCTTCTTCACGGTCTACGGCCCATGGAGCCGCCCGGACATGGCAACCTGGCTGTTCGCCGACGCCATCACCGCCGGCCGGCCGATCCGTGTCTTCAATGGCGGCAAGATGAAGCGCGACTTCACCTATATCGACGACATCGTCGCCGGCGTGCTGGCCGCCCTGGACCGCCCCGCCCCGGTCGATGCGGAGACCGGCGCTCCCCACCGTGTCTTCAACCTCGGCAACAACCGCTGCGAGGAGCTGATGCGCTTCATCGGCGTGCTGGAGCAGGCCCTGGGTCGCGAGGCCATCAAGGTGATGGAGCCGATGCAGGCCGGCGACGTGCAAGAGACCGCTGCCGACATCGAGCTGAGCCGGCAGATCTTGGGCTTCGAACCGAAGACACCGATCGAGACCGGCCTGCCCCGCTTCGTGGAGTGGTACAAGGACTATCACAAACTCTGACTTTTCCCTCCCCTCCACCAGCCGAGTCACCATGACCGTCACCGCCTATTCGTCCGCGTTGATCGCCGTCTTCCTGCTGTGTCTGGCCACCGGCTGGTACCTGTCGACGCGGGTGCTGCGCTATCTGCTCGCCAGCAGCATCATGGACATCCCGAACGAGCGGTCGAGCCATCTGGCCCCCACCCCGCGCGGCGGCGGCTGGGCGGTGATGCTGACGGTGGTGCCGGTCTTCGCCGTGGCCGGGATCGCCTTCAACCGGCCGCTGGAAACCGGGGCGGTGCTGCTGGGCACGCTGGGGCTGATGGGGGTGTCGTGGATGGACGACCGGCGCACCCTGTCGCCGCTGCTGCGGCTGGTGGTGCAGGCGCTGGCGGTGGCCTTCGGGCTGCTGGCCCTGCCGGCGGACCAGCTGGTCTGGCAGGGCTGGCTGCCCTGGGGGCTGGACCGCGCGGCGACCGCCTTCCTGTGGCTGTGGTTCGTCAACCTCTACAATTTCATGGACGGAATCGACGGGCTGGCCGGCAGCGAAACCATCCTGATCGGCGGCGGCATTGCGCTGGTGTCGCTGGTCATGGGCGATTTCGAACTGACCGGAGTCGCCGGGGCGGCGCTGGCCGGAGCGGCGGCGGGGTTCCTGACCCACAACTGGCGGCCGGCCCGCATGTTCATGGGCGATGTCGGCAGCATCCCGCTCGGCCATATCCTGGCCTTCCTGCTCGCTTCGCTCGCGGCGCGCGGCGACTGGGCGGCGGCGCTGATCCTGCCCGCCTATTACCTGACCGACGCCACCATCACGCTGCTGCGCCGCCTGCTGCGCGGCGAAAAGATCTGGCAGGCCCACCGCGAGCATTTCTACCAGAAAGCCGCCAAAGGCGTCGGCCGGCATGACCGCGTGGTGCTGACCATCGTCGCCTACAGCCTCGTCCTGGTCCTGGCCGCGCTCGCCGCCGGAAGCTTCGGCGCCTGGACGCTCGTACCCGGTGCCGTCACCGTCGCGCTTCTGCTGGCGACGCTGACCCGCATGTCGAAAGCCTGATCCGCATGACCACCGCGTTCCTCGACCTGTCCGTCGTCCTCTATCTTCCCGATCCGGCCCTGCTGGCCCGCTCGCTCGACACCATCGGTGCCGCCGCCGACCGGTTGGCGGAGGGAACCGGCGTACAGACCCGGCTGTGGATCGTCGACAATGGAGCACCAAAGGGCAGCGACGCGGCATCCAATCCGTTCCGGCCGCTGCTGGACCGCTATGCGGCGGCCGGCCGGCCGGCGGTGACGCTGATCGCCGGGCATGGCAATGTCGGCTATGGCGCCGGGCACAATCTGGCGATCCGGCAGGGCGACGCGCCCTATCACCTGATCCTGAACTACGACATCCTGCTGGAAGCGGACGCGCTGCTGGCCGGCTGGCGGTACATGGAGGCCCACCCGCGCACTGTGCTGCTGACGCCCAAGGTGTTCGGCCCGGCGGGAGAGCAGGAATTCCTGTGCAAGCGGCAGCCGACCGTGCTGGATCTGGGCCTGCGCGCCTTCGCGCCCGCTGCGGTGAAGCGGCTGTTCGCGAAGCGGCTCGCCCGCTACGAGATGCGCGACGTGACCGGCGATGCCGTCGTCACCGGGCTGGAGCAGGTCAGCGGTGCCTTCATGCTGTTCCGGCGTGAGGCTCTGGCCCGGCTGGACGGCTTCGACGACGGCTATTTCCTGTATTTCGAGGATTTCGACCTGTCGCGCCGGGCGATGGCGCTGGGCGAGATCGCCTATGTGCCGGACGTGCGCATGGTGCATTTCGGCGGCAAGGCGGCGCGCAAGGGCGGCGCGCACATCCGCATGTTCGCCCGCTCCGCCCTACGCTTTTTCAACACCCACGGCTGGCGGCTGGTCTGAGTGGCGCGACAGCCGGCAGCCCGGCCGGCCGCGAGTCTTCAGCAGCAGGGGGTTCCAGGCGATCATGCTGGCGACCTGCCCCAGCGTCACCTTGCGCTCCCGCTGAATGGTGCGGCGCTTGGCGATCATGTGGGGCAGTCCGCGCAGCGCATCGCGGATGCCGCGACCGATGGCGCCGGTGCGCCCGCTGCCAAGGCTGCGGAACACCAGATAGACAACCAACAGGGAATGGCCGGCGAAGGCCAGCGGCAGCAGCGGCAGCGGCATGTTCTTCACCATCGTCCACACCAGATTGCGGACGCCGTGATACTGGGCGAAGGTGCCGTACTGCTTGGACACGCCGCTGCTGACATGCTCCACCACCGCGTCGCCGACCTGCACCGCAGGTCCGCCGTTGAGCCGGATGCGGAAGCCGAGGTCGACATCCTCGCAATAGCAGAAGAAATCCTCGTCGAAGCCGCCGACCGCCTCGAAATAGTCGCGGCGGTACATGGCCGCTGCGGCGCAGGGCGAGAAGACGGCGCCGGTGTAATAGGGCGGCTTCAGCACACGGCGGTAATTGACCCGCCAGGCGAAGCCGAAGATGGAATACTGGTCGCCCTCGCCGTCGATCATGCGCGGATCATGCGAAAACAGCTGGGTCGAGCCGAACATCGCCACGTCGGGCTGCGCCTTGGCGGCGGCCTGCAGCCGCTCCATCCAGTCGCGGCGCGGGAAGGCGTCGGGATTCAGCGTGACGATCCAGGGAACGGTGGCACCGGCGGCGCCGACATTGTTGGCCTTGGCGAAGCCGACGTTGCTGTCCATCCGGACCATACGGAAACGCGGATCGGCGGGCAGGACGATGCCGTCGACGTCCTTCGAGGCATTGTCGACGATCACCACCTCGAAGGCGGGATCGGTCTGGTCAAGCAGACAGCCAACGACGCGGTTGACGAAGTCGGCGCAATTAAAGCTGACGATGATGATCCGGCTGTGCCGATCATTTGCACCGTCGACGATGTGTGACATGTCTTGGTAGCGTCCTCATTCACGCGTCCCTTCCCAGCTTATAGCCATTCCCACCCATGACCGAAAGCTGGAAAAGGGTCGTGGGGCTTTGCGCCATGGCGCCACTCGGCCAAACCGGATACTAAGTCACGCTTCGATCCCCCCAACGACTCCAGTCCGGATCATCCCGCACATGCGTGTTCTCCTGACCGGCGCCACCGGCTTTGTCGGCCGCCACACCGTCCCGCTGCTGGCCACCCGCGGACATGAGGTGCGCGCCGCCCTACGCAGCCCGAAGAATGGACCGTGGGAGCCGGCGCCGGTCGGCGACATCGGCCCCGAAACCGACTGGACCGCGGCGTTGACCGGCGTCGATGCGGTGATCCATATGGCGGCCCGCGTCCATGTGATGCGCGACACCGCCGTCGACCCGTTGGCGGAATTCCGCCGGGTCAACACCGCCGGCACGATCCGGTTGGCGGAGCAGGCGGCCGCGGCCGGGGTGAGGCGCTTCGTCTTTCTCAGCAGCATCAAGGCGATGGTGGACGAAAGCCGCCTCACCCCGCTGGACGAGGCGACCGCACCCGATCCCCACAGCCCCTACGGCATTTCCAAGCTGGAGGCCGAGAGGGCGCTGGCGGCGATCTCCGCCCGCACCGGGATGGAGGTGGCGGTGATCCGGCCGCCGCTGGTCTACGGCCCCGGTGCCGCCGGCAACATGCGGGCCCTGGTGAAGCTGGTGGCGACCGGCCTGCCACTGCCGCTCGGAGGCATCCACAACCGTCGCAGCCTGATCTATGTCGGCAACCTCGCCGACGCGGTGGTGACGGTGCTGGAACATCCCGACGCCGCCGGCCAGACCTTTCTGGTCCAGGATGGCGAACCGGTCTCCACCGCCGGTCTGGTGCGCGCCATCGCCGCGGCATTGGGCCGCCCGGCGCGGCTTGTCCCGGTACCGCGCGGCCTGATGGCGCTGGGGGCGGCGCTGACCGGCACCCGCGCCGTGTTCGACCGGCTGGCCGGCACGCTGACGGTGGATGACGGTCCCATCCGCGAAAGGCTCGGCTGGCGCCCGCCCCATGACCTTGCGTCCGGGTTGCGCGCCACCGCGGAATGGTTCAAAGCTTCCCGCGGCTGATCGCGACGGCGAAACAAGCCGGACGAATGAACAAGGTTTAGCGGCATGCGCATCCCGTCCGCACGGGCATCCCTGGTGTTCCTGCACGATCTGGTCATGACCGGAATCGCCCTGGTCGTGGCCCTCTACCTGCGGGTGGGCGGCTCCGCCTTCGGCCTCTACTTCGACGCGCTGACCATCGCGCTGCCGGTGCTGATCGCCGTTTCGGCGGCCGTCTTCCTGCTGTTCGGGCTGTACCGCGGCATCTGGCGCTATGCCTCCATCCCCGACCTGATGCAGGTGGTCCGCGCCGTGACGGTGGCGGTCCTGTGCTTCGTCCTGGCGATGTTCCTGCTGACCCGCGCAGAGCTGCTGCCGCGCTCGCTGCCGCCGATCCTGTGGCTGGTGCAGATGCTTCTGCTCGGCGGGCCGCGCTTCGCCTACCGCTTCCTGAAGGACCGCCGTTTCAGCTGGGCCGAGGCGGTGGACGGCGTGCCGCGCATCCCCGTCCTGCTGCTGGGCGTCGGCGACGCGGCGGAGCTGTTCATCCGCTCGCTCGACCAGCCGGGCCAGTCGGCCTATCGCGTCGTCGGCATCCTCGACGACAAGGGCCGGCGCGTCGGCCATGCCGTGCGCGGTGTCCCGGTTCTGGGCGGTCCCGACGATCTGGAACAGGTGGTCCAGACGCTGGACCGCAAGCATGAGCGGCCACAGCGGCTGATCGTCACCAAGGGCGATGCCGAGCTGAAGGGTTCGACCCTGCGCAGCCTGCTCGACCGGGCGGAGGCGCTGGGGCTGGTCCTGTCCCGCCTGCCCAGCCTGACGGAATTCAAATCGGCTCTGGGCGAAGGCAAGGGCATCGAGGTGCGCCCCATCGCACTGGAGGATCTGCTCGGCCGTCCGCAGGCGGTGCTGGACCGCGGCGCCATTTCCGGGCTGGTCGGTGGGCGGCGGGTGATCGTCACCGGCGCCGGCGGCACCATCGGCAGCGAACTGGTCCGCCAGATCGCTGCGCTGGGGCCGGAACGGCTGATCCTGCTCGATGCCGGGGAGTTCAACCTCTACAGCATCGAGATGGAAGTGCGGGAGAGATTCCCCGGCCTCGATCCCCGCCCGGTCATCGCCGACGTGCGCGACCGCGACCGCATCATGCGCCTGTTCCAGGAGGAGCGCCCCGCCCTGGTCTTCCACGCCGCGGCGCTGAAGCATGTGCCGCTGGTGGAGGCCAACCCGTGCGAGGGCGCGCTGACCAATGTCATCGGCACCCGCAACGTCGCCGATGCGGCACGCGCCGCCGGCTGCCTCGCCATGGTCCTGATCTCCACCGACAAGGCGATCCGTCCGACCAGCGTGATGGGGGCGGCCAAGCGCTTCGCCGAGACCTATTGCCAGGCGCTCGACATCCTGCCGCCACGCGACGGAATCGAGCATGCGACCCGCTACATGACCGTGCGCTTCGGCAATGTGCTGGGTTCGTCGGGGTCGGTGGTGCCGCTGTTCACCCGGCAACTGGCGAAGGGCGGCCCGCTGACCGTCACCCATCCCGACATGCGCCGCTATTTCATGACGGTGCGCGAGGCGGTGGAGCTGGTGCTGCAAGCCTCTGCCCACGGCGTCACCCGGACCGAGGACCGTGGCAAGATCCTGGTGCTGGACATGGGCGAGCCGGTGAAGATCGCCGACCTCGCCCGCCAGATGATCCGGCTGGCCGGCTACCGCCCCGGCGTCGACATCGAGATCGCCTATACCGGCCTGCGGCCCGGCGAGAAGCTGTTCGAGGAAATCCTGACCGCGGCGGAGGCCCCCAGCCGCACCGAGGCCGACGGCGTCTTCCTCGCCTCGCCCCGGCTTATCGATTATGCGCTGATCAACCGCGCGGTGGGCGAGTTGGAGGGGGCTGCGCGGGCTGGCGACGGTGAGCGGGTTCTGTCGATCATGGGCACGATCGTGCCCGATTTCCGCGCCGAGGCGGTGCTGCCGCCGGCCGCGACGCAGGCGTAATTCAGGGGATTGTTGCGGGGGCGAAAAAAAGTGGGTCGTGGGGTGATTTTAAGCGCTTGCATCCCCAAAAGGCCTGTGGCATAACCCGCGCCACTTCGGGGGGCGGTCAAGCCTGAACGCCTCACCCGGACGCATCGCCCCGGCGATGATCGGTTATCGGGGCTGCCGTAGCTCAGTGGTAGAGCACTCCCTTGGTAAGGGAGAGGTCGAGAGTTCAATCCTCTCTGGCAGCACCATTCCTCCGATCTTGCCATCTGGCGCCTGCATCTGGCGCTGCCGTAGCTCAGTGGTAGAGCACTCCCTTGGTAAGGGAGAGGTCGAGAGTTCAATCCTCTCTGGCAGCACCATTCCCTCTTTTAAAAACTCCCCCCTTAAAATCGGCTCATCGCTTCCTTGACCTTGCCGCCGAAAGGCCGCAAGAAATCCGCGCGTTATCATTGTTGTGAAGTCGCAGGCGCGGGTTCGTTTCGGGAGGATGTCACCATGGCCGGCAACAGCTTCGGCACGCTTTTCCGCTTCACCACCTGGGGCGAAAGCCACGGTCCGGCCATCGGCGTCGTCGTCGACGGCTGCCCGTCGCTGATCGGCCTCGTTGCGGAAACCGACATCCAGCCCTGGATGGACAAGCGCCGCCCCGGCCAGTCGCGCTACACCACCCAGCGCCAGGAACCCGATCAGGTGAAGATCCTGTCCGGCGTGTTCGAGGGCAAGACGACCGGCACCCCGATCTCGCTGCTGATCGAGAACACCGACCAGCGCTCCAAGGACTACAGCGACATCGCCGGCAAATTCCGCCCCGGCCATGCCGACTACACCTACTGGCAGAAATACGGCATCCGCGATTACCGCGGCGGCGGCCGCTCCTCGGCACGCGAAACCGCCTGCCGGGTCGCCGCCGGGGCGGTGGCGCGCAAGGTGCTCGGCTCCGCCATCCAGGTGCGGGGCGCCCTGGTGCAGGTCGGTCCGCACAGGATCGACCGCAGCCGCTGGGACTGGGCGGAGATCGACAACAACCCCTTCTTCTGCCCCGACCGGGTCGCCGCCACCCAGTGGGCCGAGTATCTCGACGGCATCCGCAAGAGCGGCTCCTCGGTGGGCGCGGTGGTGGAGCTGGTGGCGTCCGGCGTGCCCGTCGGGCTGGGCGACCCGCTCTATGACAAGCTGGACAGCGACCTCGCCTGCGCGATGATGACGATCAATGCGGTGAAGGGGGTCGAGATCGGCAACGGCTTCGCCGCCGCCGAACTGACCGGCGAGGAGAACGCCGACCAGATGCGCATGGGCGCCGACGGCCAGCCGCAGTTCCTGTCCAACCACGCCGGCGGCATCCTGGGCGGCATCTCCACCGGGCAGGACATCGTCGTCCGCTTCGCGGTGAAGCCGACCAGCTCGATCCTGACGCCGCGCCAGACGGTGGACACCGCCGGCAACGACACCGACATCCTGACCAAGGGCCGCCACGATCCCTGTGTCGGCATCCGGGCCGTGCCGGTCGGCGAGGCGATGATGGCCTGCGTGCTGGCCGACCACCTGCTGCGTCGGCGGGCCGAGCGGCGGGAGTGACCGGCCGATGTCCGCTCTCCGCCGTGGACAGCGCCTGATCCTCGCCCTGGCGATGCTGGCCGCCGCCGCTGCCGCGGCGCCGGCGGCCATGGCGGACGACAGGCCCTTCCGGGAGTTCGACGAGACCTTCAAAAGCTGGAAGCTCTACTGCCAGCTCTGGACCGGCACCCGGCAGGTGGAGTGCGAACTGTCAACCCGCGGCGTCAACGACCGCACCGCCCGTCTGGTCTGGCTGCGCTCGACCGACCGCTGGCGTGAAGGGCTGCGCTTCCGTGTGTCCGCCGAGTCCCTCGATCTCGACAGGCTGGTGCGGGTCTGGGCCGACCGGGCGGTGTTCAAACCCGATTCCCCCTGCAAGTCCTTCCGGTTCGAGACCAACACCTGCGCGGTGACCGATCCCGACATCAACCGCCGCATGGTGGAGAAGATCGCCCCGGCGCCGGAGGTTTCCATCGTCGGGCAATCGCCGGCAGGCGGGAAGACGGAGGTGCGCTTCCCCCTCGCCGGCTTCCGCGAGGCGGTGGAGCGCAGCGAGGCGGTGCGGGCGATGGCCGGCCGGCCTTGGGCGACGAGCCCCAGCCCGGATTAATTTACAAGCGGACCGATCCCTATATAGGGATATCAGCGACAAGAACCGACGGACTCCCTGCCCAGTGACCGACAGCCATTTCCCCAGCAAGGACACCATCCTCGCCTTCATCCGGTCCAGCACCACCCCCGTCGGCAAGCGCGAGATCGCCCGCGCCTTCAAGCTGTCCGGATCGACCCACCGCGAGATGCTGAAGGACCTTCTGCGCGACCTGGAGGCGGAGGGCACGGTGGAGCGCGGGCGCAACAAGCGCATGGCCCCGCCGCAGGCCCTGCCCGCCGTCGCGGTTCTGCTGGTCACCGGCGTCGATGCCGATGGCGAGTTGTCGGCCCGCCCGCTGACCTGGACCGGCGAAGGCAACCCGCCGCGCATCTTCCTGCTGCCGGAAAAGAAGTCGCAGGGGGAGGACAAGCCGCTGGCGGTCGGCGACACGCTGCTGGCGAAGCTCGCCCGCATCAACGACCGCCTGTATGAGGCCCGCGTCATCCGCCGCATCGGCAATGGAGATGGGGGCGAGCGCGAGGGGCGCATCCTCGGCGTCTACCGGCCGAGCGCCGACGGCGGACGCATCCACCCGACCGACCGCCGCCACAAGACCGAATTCCTGGTGCTGCCGCCGAATCGCGGCGATGCCGAAGCGGGTGACCTCGTCTTCGCAGACATCCTGCCGGCCGGGCGTGCCGGCCAGCCGCAGGCCCGCGTGGTGGAACGTCTGGGCTCCACCGACGAGCCGCGCGCCTTCAGCCTGATCGCCATCCATGCGCACGGCATCCCCACCGTCTTTCCGCACGCAGCCCTGCGCGAGGCGGAACTGGCGGCGGTGCCCGCGTTGATGCAGCGCGAGGATCTGCGCGACATCCCTCTGGTGACCATCGACGGTGCGGATGCCCGCGATTTCGACGACGCGGTGTGGGCGGAACCGGACGGCGATCCGGAGAACCCGGACGGTTGGCACCTGATCGTCGCCATCGCCGACGTCTCCTATTATGTGCGCCCCGGATCGACGCTCGACCGGGCGGCCTACGAGCGCGGCAACTCCGTATACTTCCCCGACCGCGTCGTGCCGATGCTGCCGGAAGCACTGTCCAACGGGCTGTGCTCGCTGCGGCCGGGGGAGGATCGCGCCTGTCTGGCCTTCCACCTGTGGATCGACCGCAACGGTGTGCTGATCCGGCATCGGCTGGTCCGCGGCCTGATGCGGTCGGTGGCGCGGCTGACCTATGAACAGGTGCAGAATTGCCACGACGGCCGGCCAGACGAGGGGACGGCGCCGCTGGCCGACAGCGTGATCGCCCCGCTGTTCGGTGCCTATGCCCGGCTCGCCGCCGCCCGCGCCAAGCGCGGTACGCTGGAACTCGACCTGCCGGAGCGCCGGGTCCATATCGACGAGCGCGGCCGGGTCGCCGAAATCGCCCGACGCCAACGCCACGACAGTCACCGGCTGATCGAGGAGTTCATGATCGCCGCCAACGTCGCGGCGGCGGAGGTGCTGGAGCGGCGGACCATGCCCGGCCTCTTCCGCATCCATGACCGCCCGTCGATGGAGAAGATGGAAGCGCTGCGCGGCTTCCTGGCCGAGATCGGCCACCCCTTGACCAGGAGCGCCGAGCTGACGCCGGACCACTTCACCCGCATCCTGCGCAAGGTCGAGGGCACCTCGCACGCGCCGCTGATCAGCGAGGTGATCCTGCGCGCCCAGGCGCAGGCCGCCTACAGTCCGGACAATATCGGTCATTTCGGGCTGGCGCTGCACCGCTACGCCCATTTCACCTCGCCGATCCGCCGCTATGCCGACCTGATCGTTCACCGGGCACTGATCCGCACCCTGGGGCTGGGTGTCGGCGGGTTGGACGACGAGACGCTGGGCCGGCTGGCGGAGGTCGGCGAGCATCTGTCCGGCACCGAACGCCGGGCCGCCACCGCGGAACGCGATTCGGTCGACCGGTACACCGCCTCCTTCCTCGCCGACCGGCTGGGGGAACGCTTCAGCGGCCGCATCTCCGGCGTCAGCCGCTTCGGCCTGTTCGTCCGTCTTGACGAGAGCGGCGCCGACGGACTGGTTCCCGCGAGCAGCCTGCCCGACGACCGGTACGAGCATGACGAGGCCGCACACACTCTGGTCGGGCAGCGTACGGGACGGGTGTACCGCCTCGGCAGCCCGGTCAAGCTGGTGCTGGTGGAGGCCGATCCGGTCAGCGGCAGCACGCTTTTCCGGCTGGCCGACCCGGCGTGAGAAACTGGCCGCCACCACACCGTTGCGCAATGGCAACGCCTGAGTTCGCAAGGTGACAGACGACCGACTCGTGGCCAGGTCACGGTTTGTCCACAGCTCCGCCATACCAGCGTGACCTTGGCGACACAGGTCGGGACAATCGGCAACATTGCGGTGAGGCCCGCAATTTTGTCCCGCCCGCCCTCCTAAACGAAGGTGTATCTATCACCCATCCGGGATCGGCAACATCCTCGTCCGGTCCGGCTGCAGGAAAGGGAGGCCGCGGTTAGCCCCATGGCCCAGTTCGATCACAGCGTGTGCGATCAGGATGCACAGTCCCACGTGCCGTCTTTTCCGATCTCCCTGATGTCGGGCGTGGCGCGCCTCTTCCGCCGTTCGTTCCGCCATCTGGCCTTCCAGCTTTCCACCGCAGCCCTTCTTGCCACGACGGCTCTCGCCGGAACGCCGCAGACAGCAACCGTCGCGCAACCGCCGGTGGCCGAACAGGTCTTCTCCGTCGGTTTCGCCAAGATCGCCGAGGTCTATCTGGAGCCGGTGTCCTTCAACCGCCTGGGAATGGACGGGCTGAAGGGACTGACCGCGCTCGACCCGTCGGTTACGGTCGAACATGCCGGCAGCACCGTACGTCTGTACGTGTCCGGCGCGCTGGCAGCGGAGTACGGTGCCGCCGGCGACAGCGACGCTGCTGGCTGGGCGGTTCTGACCACCCGCTTCATCGACCGTGCCCGCAGCTATTCCCCCATTCTCGCAAAAGCAACGCCGGAACGGCTGTATCAGGTGGTGTTCGACGGCGTCACCGCCGACCTGGACGGCTATTCCCGCTACACCGGTGTCCAGCGCGCCAGCAATGAACGCGCCCAGCGCGAAGGGTATGGCGGCATCGGACTGTCGCTCGACACTGCCGCCAACGGCCGTATCACCGTGCATGATGTGATGCCGCACAGCCCGGCCGAACGGGCCGGCATCGTCAACGGCGATCAACTCCTGGCCATCGATGGCGACCTGACGACGCGGATGACCGCGGCGGATCTGCGCGAGCGGCTGCGCGGCCCCACCGGCACGCTGGTCACGCTGACCGTCGCCCGTGACAATGGCGCTCCCCGCCGGCTGCCGCTGCGCCGTGAGCGGGTGGTGCCGAACACCGTCACCTATTCGATGTCCGGCGATGTCGGCATCGTCAAGCTCGACCGGTTCAACGCCACCACCGCCTCCAGCCTGCGGTCGGCGGTGACCTCCATCCGGCAGGCGGCCGGCCCGACACTGCAGGGAATGGTTCTCGACCTGCGCGGCAATCCGGGCGGGCTGCTGGACCAGGCGGTGGCGGTGGCCGACCTGTTCATCCGCCGCGGCAGGATCATCTCCACCGAAGGACGCAACCCCGAAAGCCGCCAGCGCTTCGACGCCAACCCCGACGATCTGCTGGACGGGCTGCCGCTGGTCGTGCTGGTCGACGGCCGCTCCGCCTCGTCGGCGGAGGTGGTGGCGGCGGCACTGCAGGACTCGGGCCGCGCGGTGGTGGTGGGGGCGTCCAGCTATGGCAAGGGCAGTGTTCAGACCGTCAACCGTCTTCCCAACGATGGCGAGCTGTTCCTGACCTGGAGCCGCATCTACACCCCGGCCGGCTATACCCTGCACCGCCAGGGCGTCCAGCCCACCGTCTGCACCAGCCGGGCCGGCCAGACCGATCCGGAGGCGCTGTTGTCCGACCTGCGTGAAGGCCGTCTGCGCCCGGCTCAGGTGGCCAGCTGGCGGTCCAAGGCGGCCGACGACGAGCATGCGCTGAACGCCCTGCGCGAGGCCTGCCCATGGAAGGAGCATGAGCCGGAGTTGGACCTGAAGGTCGCCATGCGCCTGCTGGCGGAGCCCGGGCTGTACCAGCGCGCCGTCGCCACCGCCGTGGTCAACACTGTGGCGGAGCGCTGAACCGCGTTTGCCGGGGCGTCGCTGTGGCAAACGCCGCCGGACACCGATTTCATCGCCCATAGGGCTTGACATTGCGGCGTCAGACGGTATTTTCCGCCGCTACGACGCCGCCCCGCCGGGCCGGCGGGGCACGGATTTTTTGTCGGGATCGAGATCATGGCCAAGCAGAACACCGTCCTCATCAAGCTGGTGAGCACGGCAGACACCGGTTTCTTCTACGTCAAGAAGAAGAACCCGAAGAAGACCACCGAGAAGCTGTCGTTCCGCAAGTACGACCCGGTGGCACGCAAGCACGTCGAGTTCAAGGAAGCCAAGATCAAGTAAGTCTTGTCCGACACTGAGCTGTGCTTCGATGAACAAGGCCGCCTTTCGGGCGGCCTTTTCGTTTTTAAGCCCTTGTTCCCTCCATGCGCTTGCCGATGCGGCGTCCGGTCGCAGCCGCTATTTGCGGTGACATCCACACCCCGGATGCATGCATTCCAAAAGGGGCGCTCTGGGTGGACACTCTCCGAAGAGATCCGGATTTCGGAGGGACCACCCGTGCCCGACTCACATCCAATCCCGAGCGCCGGCCCGACCGCCACGCTGTCCGTCTCCGAGCGCCGGCAAGCCCTCGCCACCCGCTTCCAGAAGGCGCGCGCCCGCACCGCCGAGCTTGTCGCCACCTTGTCACCGGAAGACCTGATGGTGCAGAGCGTGCCGGATGGCGCCCCGACGAAATGGCATCTCGCCCACACCAGCTGGCTGTTCGAGGTCGCGGTGCTGATCCCCTTCAGCCCTGGCTACCGTCCCGCCGAGCCGGTCTTCCTCGACCTGTTCGCCGCGCAAAGCGATGGGCGTGCTCCACCGTCCCGTCTGCTGTCGCGCCCGTCGGCGTCCGAGGTCATGCGCCACCGCGATCAGATCAACGCCGCAGTGCTGCATCTGATCGACCAGCTCGACGAGGCATTGTGGGACGCCGCCGAGTCGACGCTGATGATGGCCATTGCCCACGAACGCCGCCACCAGGAACGCATGCTCCTGCACATCAAGCATGCGCTGTGGTGCAATCCCCTGCGGCCGGCCTACGAGCAGCCACCCGACCATCCGCATCTGGGCGCCCCACCCGACGGCTGGCTGGAGCAGCCCGGCGGGCTTGTCGAGGTCGGGCGCCCGGCGCCATTGCCCGGTTTCGACCATGAAAGCCCCCGTCACCGCGTCTGGCTGAACCCCTACCGATTGGCCGCCCGTCCGGTCACCTGCGGCGACTATCTGGCCTTCATCGAGGCCGGCGGCTATGGCGACCGCTCCCTCTGGCTGTCAGATGGCTGGGAGACCGCGCGCACCGAAGGCTGGACCGCCCCGCTCTATTGGGAGCGCGGCGGCCATGGTCGGGACAAGGGCTGGCAGATCTTCACGCTTTACGGCATGCAGCCGCTCGACCCCGACGAACCGGTCTGCCATGTCAGCTGGTACGAGGCCGACGCCTTCGCCCGCTGGGCCGGCAAACGTCTGCCGCTGGAAGCGGAATGGGAAACGGTCGCCGCCGGCTGCGGCAGCATGGGCAACCTGCTGGGAACCGGTCACCGCCACCCGCGCGCCGGCACCTGCCACGGCACCGGCCCCTGGCAGATGTGCGGCGACGTGTGGGAATGGACCGGCAACGCCTTCACCACATATCCGGGCTACCGCCGCCCCCACGGGTCGGGGAAGTCCCTGCAGGACGAGGCGGTGAACGGCCGGCTCGCCAGCAACCGCATGGTGCTGCGCGGCGGCAGTTGCCTCACTCCGTTCGACCATGCCGGCCCTTGGACCCGACATTATCTGCGCCCGGAGGCCCGGCTGTCGATGAGTGGGTTCAGGCTTGCGGAGGATGCCTGAGGGACGCCGCAGCACTTTCCCCGGCGATCAGCGCCCGCGCCTGTCCCTGGGTGACGACACCGCGTTCGGTCAGGCGTGACAGCAGGGCCACGGCCAGTTCGGCCTGAGCCAGCGCCTCACTCTGGGGGCCGCCGCGGGACGCATTGCCGCGGTGATGGGGCAAGGCGAAAACCTCCGCCAATCGCTCCGGCGACGCCCCCGCCAGGGCCGGGTCCAGCGCGCCCGCCAAAATGCCGAGATCGAGCGACGGCGACAACGCCGGATCGGCGATGCCCGCCTGGGCGGCCGACCGCGCCAGAGCGGCAAGAGCGGCGTCGACACCGATCCCGACCGCAATACAATTGTGCAGAGCCTCCCGGATGGCCGGCCACACCGCGGCGAAGGGGCGCTCGCCGGCCACCATTTCGGTGCCGATGCCATGACGGGCGGTCGCCTCGGCCGGAACGGGATCGATGGGATCGATCAGCAGGGCGAGCGACACGGTCGGGAAGATGCGGCTCCCCACCAGCCGGACAGTGCCGACCGCGATCACCGGACCGCCGTCCGGCTCCACCCCCGCCGTCGCCACCCAAAGCGCCACGAAAGGCAATGCGGCCAGCGGCTCGTCGTCACCGAGCGGCGTGGTCGGCTGGGCCGGACGCAGGCTGAGCGTCCGCTTGCCGCTCAGCCCGGCGGCGTGGGCCATGCCGCGGACAGGGAAGGACAGCAGCGCCCCGGCACCGAGTCCGAGATCGGCGACCCGCGCCGACAGCTCGCCATCTTCCGTCCGGCGCAGCACCGCGGTGACGGGGGCACCACTGCCGCGCGCCCGCTCCATGGCACGGGCCAGATCGTCACGGAACAGGGCTTTGCCGACGTCGCCGCCCTCCTCCAGGCCCAGCAGGCGGACGGCGGCGGCATTCAGCTGCTCCACCCGCCCCTGCTCGTCGACAATCAGCAGAGGATCGTCCGACAGGGCCAGCGATGCCCGCAGGGCACGCCCCATGCGTCCGCTCCCCAGCGGTCCGTCACCCGGCAATCCGATGCCTGGGCCACACTCACCGCCACGGACGAGGCGTACGGCCTCGGCCAGCCGCGCCAGCTCGCCACCGTGTCCGCCAGACAGGGGTTCCAGGTCTATCCCGCCACGGGTGCCCGACAGGCGGTCGGACAGGCGGTCGATGTCGCGGAAATGGCGCGACAGTCGGGAGAAGACGAACCAGACCGCCAACAGGCCAAGACCGCAGATCGCCAGACCGCGGGTGAAGGCGGTTCGATCCGCGGCCGCCAGCTGTGTGATCTCCACGCCGAGAAAGACCAGCGCCGCGGCCGCCACCGTCAACCCCAGCATCACCACGCGCCAAACGCCGCCCTTCATCGGGCCGTCTCCCCGTCGTTGCGTCCGAACTTTAGCGGGCGGATGGAAAACGGAGAAGGCGCGTGCGTGTTCAGCGCGTCATGACCGCAGCCTGTGCGCCTTCCACCAGCGCCATCAGATCGGCCAGCGCGCCACGCACCTCGCCCGACAGGCCGACCAGCAAAAGCGCCACCACCGCAACCGCCAGCGCGTGGTCGAGACACGAACGCTTCAGCCAACGGCCGGTCGAACTGCCCAGGAAAGGGGATGGGAAGAAGGACATCTACGACGACCCCGGGACGGATGGGAACGGACATGCGCCAGCTTGCGGATAATCAGGACCAACAAGCCGTTAATGCACCCGTCGGCGCTGCCGGATGATCCATTTTTGTCCTGAAGACCTTCGAATCGCCGTGGTTTTCAAGTCCTGACCATGCGTTCCGCCGCCGTTGGCAGGCTTGATTGTTTGTTACCGTCTCCGCGAATTTGGATTACCGCCTTTGCATAAAATACATGACAACTTCAGTTTCGATTTTTGCTGTAGCTCTGCTGCATTTCCTGGTTTGCCTGCTTGTCGGATGATGCTAAGAGTAATGCATCCAATGAAAACACTCCTTTCCGCATAGGAAATTGCTTGGGAGGCCGGCAATGACTTTGGTCTATCGTCCCATGCCGTATGGCGGGCACGAAGACCGGCGGACGGGACGCCATCTGCTTCTGGTGGTCGCCCTGATCCTCGCCATTCCGACCGCGCTGGGTGCCGGCTGCACCGTCGATGCCCTGCGCAGCTATGCGGTCGAAGCCCGGCTGTCACAGGCGGTCGATGCCGCCGCGCTGGCTGGCGGGCGCGTGATGTTCGACTCGCAACGTGACGGTCACATCCGCAGCTTCTTCGACAAGGCATTCCCGAACGGCTTCCTGGGGTCGAACCTGTCGCCCCTGACCATCGCCGAGGATGCCGCTGCCGGCACTCTGACGGTCAGCGCCCATGCCACCGTCAACGCCATCTTCATGCGCCTGTTCGGCAAGAAGGAAGTGACGGTGGAAGCGCAATCCATCGTCCGCCGCGGACAGCATGTGCGCAGCAAGCTGCAGTAACCACTCCCCCCACTAGCTCACTCTCATCGCCGATTCGCGACGCTCGCATTCGCGGAATGCAGCCCGGCGGTTTCGCAACTGCGGTAGAACGGACGCACAGCGCCCCTTCCACCGGAGTCCGCGATGCTCGGAACCCTGACACTCCTGCTGCTCTGCCAATTGGCCGGTGAACTGGCCGCCCGTCTGCTGCATCTGCCGGTTCCCGGTCCGGTGCTGGGCATGCTGCTGCTGTTCGCCGGCCTGCTGCTGCGGGGCGGTGTTCCCGCTGCCGTCCAGGACACCGCGGTCGGGCTGTTGCGCCATCTGTCCCTTCTGTTCGTCCCGGCGGGCGTCGGCGTGATGGTCCATGTCACCCGGTTGGAGACGGAGGCGCTTCCGATCATCGTCGCCCTGTTCGGCAGCACCCTGATCGGGATCGCGGTGACGGCGAAGCTGATGGCTTTCCTGCTGAGCCGCACCGACCCACGGCTGGAGGAAGAGCCGGTCGGGGGAGAGCAGGCGAAGGGAGAGAACGCCAAGGGAGAACCGGCATGAGCGCCGACCTTCATCAGATCTGGGTTTATCTCTCGGCTAGCCCGCTGGCCGGACTGACGCTGACGCTGGTCGCCTACCAGATCGGCCTGTGGATTTTCGAGAAGCTGGGCCGGCGCCCGGTGCTGAACCCGGTGCTGATCGCTGTCGTCCTGATCGCCATCGTGCTCAGCCTGTCGGGCATCGACTACCGCACCTATTTCGACGGCGCACAGTTCGTCCATTTCCTGCTGGGTCCGGCAACCGTGGCGCTGGCCGTGCCGCTCTACAACCAGTTCGAGGAGATTCGCCGCACGGCGCTGGCGCTGGTGGTGGCGCTGCTCGTCGGCTCGACGGCCGCGGCACTGAGCGCGGTTGCGCTTGCCTGGGCCTTCGGCGGATCGTCGATGACACTGCTGTCGATCGCGCCAAAATCGGTCACCTCCCCCATCGCGATGGGCGTGTCGGAGCAGATCGGCGGCCTGCCGTCGCTGACCGCGGTGTTCGTCATCATCACCGGCATCGTCGCCGCCAGCCTGGGCACCTGGGTGTTGAATCTCGTACGGGTGAAGGATTGGCGCGCCCGCGGATTCGGCATGGGGGTGGCCGCCCATGGCATCGGCACCGCCCGCGCCTTGCAGGTCAATGAGGTGGCGGGCGCCTTCGCCGGGCTGGGCATGGGGTTGAACGGGCTGGCGACGGCGCTGCTGCTGCCAACGCTGTATCATCTGATCTGGGGCTGAGTCGGGAACCCGAGGAGGATGGGCGGGATGACGATGATCGGTGCATCCCGCAGTCCGTTTTCGCCAATCCAGGCTGACAGCCCGCC
>NZ_BADK01000606.1 GCF_000333595.1 Azospirillum sp. B506 | reverse complement strand
GTTGGGATGAGGGGGTTCGGCGCAGCCGAAGAAATCCTCGAAGCGCATCCCCCTCACCCTAACCCTCTCCCCAGGGGGGAGAGGGGATAAAAAAAGCAGCTCAGAACAGGAAATAGCGCTGCGCCATCGGCAGGACGTCCGCCGGTTCGCAGGTCAGCAGCTGTCCGTCCGCCCGCACCTCGTAGGTCTCCGGATCGACCTCGATGTGCGGGGTGGCGTCGTTGTGGATCATGTCCCTCTTGCCGACGCTGCGGGTGCCCCGGACGGCGATCAGCTCCCGGTGCAGGCCAAGCTGGCGGCCGACCTCCAGTTCCAGCGCCTTGGCGCTGACGAAGGTCACGCTGCTGGCCTGCATCGCCCGGCCGAAGGCACCGAACATCGGCCGGTAATGCACCGGCTGCGGCGTCGGGATCGAGGCGTTGGGATCGCCCATCAGGGCGGCGGCGATGGTGCCGCACTTGATGACCATGTCCGGCTTCACGCCGAAGAAGGCCGGCGACCACACCACCAGATCGGCCAGCTTGCCGACCTCGACCGAGCCGACGACATGGCCGATGCCGTGCGACAGCGCCGGGTTGATGGTGTATTTGGCGATGTAGCGCTTGACCCGGAAATTGTCGTTGTCGCCGGTCTCCTGCGGCAGCCGCCCGCGCTGCAGCTTCATCTTGTGCGCGGTCTGCCAGGTGCGGATCACCACCTCGCCCAGCCGGCCCATCGCCTGGCTGTCCGAAGAGATCATCGAGAAGACGCCCAGATCGTGCAGGATGTCCTCCGCCGCGATGGTCTCGCGCCGGATGCGGCTTTCGGCGAAGGCGACGTCCTCGGGGATGCGCGGGCTGAGGTGGTGGCACACCATCAGCATGTCGAGATGCTCGTCCACCGTGTTGATGGTGAAGGGCCGCGTCGGGTTGGTCGAGCTGGGCAGCACATTGGCGAGGCTGGCCACCCGGATGATGTCCGGCGCATGGCCGCCACCCGCCCCTTCGGTGTGGAAGGTGTGGATGGTGCGGCCCTTGAACGCCGCGATGGTGTCCTCGACGAAGCCCGATTCGTTCAGCGTGTCAGTGTGGATCGCCACCTGGACGTCGAGCTGGTCGGCCACCGTCAGGCAGGTGTCGATGGCGTCCGGCGTGGTGCCCCAATCCTCGTGCAGCTTCAGCCCGCAGGCGCCGGCGGCGATCTGCTCCAGCAGCGCGTCGGGACGGCTGGTGTTGCCCTTGCCGAAAAAGCCCAGGTTGATCGGCAGCCCTTCGGCGGCCTGGAGCATCCGCTCCATATGCCAGGGACCGGGCGTGCAGGTGGTCGCCGAGGTGCCGGCGGCCGGGCCGGTGCCGCCGCCCAGCATGGTGGTGACGCCGCTGTTCAGCGCCTCGTCCACCTGCTGCGGGCAGATGAAGTGGATATGGGCGTCGATGCCGCCGGCGGTGACGATCTTGCCCTCGCCGGCGATCACCTCGGTGCCCGGACCGACGATGATGTCGACGCCGGGCTGGATGTCGGGGTTGCCGGCCTTGCCGATGGCGGCGATGCGCCCGCCGGTGATGCCGATGTCGGCCTTGACGATGCCCCAATGGTCGATGATCAGCGCATTGGTGATGACGGTGTCGACCGCCCCCTGGTGGCGCGAACGCTGGGACTGCCCCATGCCGTCGCGGATCACCTTGCCGCCGCCGAACTTCACCTCTTCGCCATAGACGGTGTGGTCGCGTTCGACCTCGACGATCAGGTCGGTGTCGGCCAGCCGGATGCGGTCGCCGGTGGTCGGGCCGTAGAGAGCCGCATATTCGGCCCGGTCGATGCGGTGCGCCATGGTTCTTCGCCCTTCCTGTCGGCCCGTCAGAGGGCGCCGTTGACCTTGCGGTTGAAACCGATCACCACCCGGTCGCCGCCATAGGCGACGAGCTTGACAGGACGGGTCTGGCCGGGCTCGAAGCGCACCGCCGTCCCGGCGGGAATGTCCAGCCGGAAGCCGCGCGCCTTCTCGCGGTCGAAGGTCAGCGCGCTGTTGGTCTCGTAGAAATGGAAGTGCGAGCCGACCTGGATCGGCCGGTCGCCGGCATTGGCGACGTCCAGTTCGACGGTCTCACGGCCGTCGTTCAGCACGATCTCGCCGGCCGCCGGGAAGATTTCACCGGGTTTCATGGGTGCCCCCTCAACGGATCGGCTGGTGGACGGTGACGAGCTTGGTGCCGTCGGGGAAGGTCGCCTCGACCTGGATGTCGTGGATCATCTCGGGGATGCCGTCCATCACCTGATCGCGGGTCAGCACGGTGGCGCCGTCGCGCATCAGCTCGGCGACCGTGCGGCCGTCGCGCGCGCCCTCGACCACGTAATCGGTGATGAGGGCCACCGCCTCGGGATGGTTCAGCTTGATGCCGCGCTCCAGCCGCCGCCGCGCCACCATCGCCGCCATCGCGACGAGCAGCTTGTCCTTCTCGCGCCCTGTCAGGTTCATCGGGGGATTGCCCTTTCGCCACCCTGTTCGTTGTCGGCGATTATGCCACGCCGGCGCGGCTCGCCAAGTGCGTCGTATGACGTAGGGGATTGAAAGTGCTTGCGGCAAGGCTTGAACGCCGCCGTCAGACCTCCCACAGCCGCGGCAGACGGGTGGGCAGCCCCGCCGCTTCGGCACGCAGGCCGGACCACAGAGCGGCATAGGCGCGGCGCACCGCACGGGCCTCGCCGCCGAGAATGCGGACGATCAGCAGGCCGTCCAGCGCGGTGGCGCCGATGCGGGCACCCTCCAAAGGTTCCGCCAGCACGCGGACGGCGTCGAGATGGCGCGAGGCATCGGGAGCGGCATGCAGCAGGGTGGCGCAGGCGGCGGCACCGCCGAAACCGGCGGGATGGACAAGAGCCTCGGCGATGTCGTCGTCCAGATGCAGGGCGTCGGCCCACACCAGGCGGCCGTCGCGGGCGACCTCCCAGGCATCGCGGATCAGGCCGCGGGTGACGGTCTCGCCGAAGGCGGCGCGGCCGAAGACCAGCATCTCGCCGGCGACCACCCGAGCATCGCCGGACAGCTCGATCCGGGTCAGGCGGCGCAGGCGGGAGCCTTCGAAGACGATGGCTTCCTGCGGCATCCATTCCAGCCAGCCCCCCTCCTCCACCGCCAGCCTGGTGTCGATGCGGCAGTCGGCGCCGGTGGAGCGGTAGACCTTCTCGGCCGCCTGGGTGGTGATCAGCGCCCTGGCGCCCGGCCCGGCCGACAGGTCGATGTCCAGCCGGTCGCCACCGACCATGCCGCCCGAGGTGGTGGCGAGCACCGCGATGGGAAGGTCGTCGCGACGCGGCGTCGGCATCAGCACCCGCAGCGGGTCATGATGATAAAGCGTCGCCAGCCGGGTCTCGCCATGGCGATGGTCGAAACGGACGGTCGCGGCGCCATGGACAGCGACCTTCTTCTCCTCGCGCGCCTTTTCCCCACTCGTCGAATATTCCGGCCTGCCGGCCACCGCCACCTGAACCAAGCGCCCGCTCCCCACTGGATCACAAGGGCGCCAGTCTGCCGGAAGCGGTGCCGTTCAGGCAATGCGGACGAAGCCTTGACCTGTTCAGCCGTCGCCGGTGAAGCAGCCGTTGCGGGCGGCGACCACCGCGACCTGGGTGCGGTTGCGCACGCCCAGCTTCTGCATGATGGCGCGCACATGCACCTTCACCGTACCTTCCAGCACGCCCAGGCCGCGGGCGATCTCCTTGTTGGAGTGGCCGGCCAGAAGCAGCTCGAACACGTCGCGCTGGCGGTCGGTCAGGCGATGCAGGATGTCCTCGTTGCCGCGCGGTCCCTCTGCCAGCGCCCCGCTCAGCACCGCGCGCGGCAGCGGCAGGAAGATGTCGCCGCTGAGCGCCAGCGAGATGGCATGCTCCAGCACCTCCGGGGGGCTGGTCTTCAGCACATAGCCGCGGGCGCCCATGCGGACGCTGTCGACGATGTCGGCCACCTCGTCCGAATTGGTCAGGATCAGGACCGGCACGTCGCCCAGCGTTTCCTTCAGCTGGCGCAGCCCGGCGATGGCGCCGCCGCCCGCATCATCCTCGTCCCCCCGCGGCGGCCCCGGATCGTACAGGACCAGGGCCAGTTCGGGAGTCTGCCGGCCGATGGTCAGCGCTTCATCCAACGACCCGGCCTCCAGCACGCGCGTCCCGGGGCAGATCTCGCCGATGGACAGCGCGAAGCCATGGCGGACCATCGGCTGCTCGTCGACCACCAGAAAAATCCGCGTGGGATTGCCCGCGCTACGCGAACCATCGCGCGCTTGAAGCTCGAACTCCATCGTGTCCCCTTATTCTCAGCGGACCGCTCCTCAATAGGGCCAAGAACACCAAAAAACCCCAATGGGAAAGCGGTTCATTCGCGCCGCTCCATGGCGCAGCTACCCCTAAATATCGAATGAATGGATCTGCGTTCATTTTCCCGCCAATTCCGATCTATTGGCTGTGACTTTCCTGGTCTCACCTTGCGCTGTTGGTTAATGAACCGTATAAATCATCCCGGCATGAAGCGTAAAGCCCGCTGTTCCGAACAATATTGTTCTAATTTTCTATGTTCGGAGTCCGCGCGGCCCGGGCCGACCGGTCCGGTCCTTTTCCTGGATCTTCAGGCGCGGAGCAAAAGGGGGGGATCGCCGCCGTCCGGCGAAGGACGGCTCAGCGGAGGATGATCGATGACGATATGGAATGTGATGCTGGTTGACCATGACCGGCTGTTTTCGGCGGCTCTGGCGACGCTGATCGGCGGCGGTCCCTTCCGGGTCAGCGCCCACGCGGCCAGCGCCGACGACGCGCTCGACCTGATTGCCGACGGCGAGGAACCCGACCTGATCGTGCTGGCACTCCAGGACGGCATGCCGGAGGAGATTGCCGGCATCCGGCGGCTGCGCGACGGTACCTCCGCCCGGATCGCCGTGCTGGCCGATACCATTGCCGACCGCAGCCTGTCACAGTCGCTGAAGGCCGGTGCCGACGCTTATCTGAACAAGAGCATGTCGAGCGAGAGCCTGCTGCGCTCACTTCGGCTGGTGATGCTGGGCGAGGTGGTCTATCCCACCCATGTCGCCGGCCTGCTGATGGCCGCCGCCAACGAACGCCCGCAGCACAGCCCGCCCCACATCGCCATACCACCCAGCGGCGACCTGTCGAAGCGCGAGGTGCAGATTCTGCGCTGCCTGCTGGCCGGCCAGTCGAACAAGGCCATCGCCCGCAATCTGCACATCACCGAATCGACGGTGAAGATGCATTTCAAGAATGTGATGCGGAAGATCAACGCGCAGAACCGCACACAGGCGGCGGTATGGGCGATCCAGAACGGGTTATCGCCGCTGGTGTCGGCGTAGATTTGGCATGTTGAGAAGGCGTCGGCCGACGACGCCCCCACCCTAACCCTCCCCCGCTGGGCGGGGGAGGACAGGTGGGAGTCTAGCGCCACGAGAATCCTGCGCCCGCCTACTCCGCCGCGTGACGATGGCCACCATGGCGGCCTTCGCAGAATTCCTCGATCATTTTGCGGCAGAATGCCCGAATGTCATCCGTTTTGCGCCATGTGACCACCCCGTGCTCTGACACAGACTGATATTCGACACACATTGCTCCCGCTTTGCGGAGGTCGGTCTGCAAGGAAGGGCAGCTGGTTGTACGTTTGCCCAGATTTCCGGGCGCGTATATCATTGTCCACGGACCATGATTCATAGCCGCGATAGCGCGATCAGAATCGACCACATTTT
>NZ_BADK01000607.1 GCF_000333595.1 Azospirillum sp. B506 | reverse complement strand
CACGGCCATATGGTGGCGGTCGTGGAGGACTGGATCTCGCCCTGGTGGCTGACGTGCGGGTGTTCGACGCGATGACGCCGCCGACCTGCTCGTCCACCGTGGTGTTCTTGTTGATGTAGGAGGTGAAGTCGGTCTGCGTGCCCTTGAAGCCGGTGGTGCTGGAGTTCGCGATGTTGCTGGAGATACTGGCGAGCGCCTTGCTCTGGGCTGTCAGCCCGGACGTGGCGCTGTACATTGCGCTGGTGAGGCTCATGGCGGCACCTGTCTTTCAAGTTGTCCGGGAAGGGGTCAGGAAACGGTCAGCACCTTGTCGGCCGACAGGCTGACGCCGCCGACATTCAGCACCGACGTGCCGGACGAGCTGTCGACCGAAGTCACCGTGCCCTTGAAGCGGGTGGTGGTGTCGATGGCCTTGCCGCTGGAGTCGAGCGCGGTCACCGACAGGGTGTAGGTGCCGCTGCTGTAGCTCTTGCCGTTGGTGCCGACGCCATCCCAGGTCACCTCGTGCGTGCCGGCGGCGGTGGAGGAGCTGACGTCGCTGTAGACGGTGTTGCCGCTTGAGTCGGTGATGGTCAGCTTGACCGAGGACGCGGCGGAATCGAGGTCGTATTCCCAGGTCGCCTCGCCGTCCTGCAACGGCGTCGTGGACCCTTCGGCCTCGACCGTCTTGCCGTAGTAGTTGACGGACCCGCTGCTGGTCCCGAGCGCCGATGCGACCGTGCTTGACAGGTCCGTCACCGAGCTGTTCAGCGTATCGAGCTTGTCGTTGATCGACATCTGCTGTTCCAGCGACGACATCTGGACGAGCTGATTGGTGAAGGTGGTGGTGTCCATCGGATCGGTCGGATCCTGGTTCTCCAGCTGTTTCGTCAGCAAGGTCAGGAAGGTTTTGTAGGTATCGCTCGTGGACGTGGTTGACGACGTGCTCGACGAGGATGTGGATTTCGTCGAGGTCGTTGACGCTGTGGACGTGACAGAATCGACCAGCATCGCCTTCTCCACCCAATCGCGGCCCGTTCGCGGAATCCGGGCGGGATTTCGCGGCGGTTCAGGCCGATGTCTCTGCGGGATGGGCGGCGGGTTGGCGCCGCCCCGTTCGTTCTGTGGCTATCCACGGAACGGCCGGCGAAAGCTGGCGCAGTTTTTTTCGGATTCCGCAGATCGGTCGGTGTCGAACCCGTACAGCATTCAAATCTGCGGCGTCCTGTCCAGACGCTCCCGACGGGAATGGGCAGCATGGCCGCCATGGTTC
>NZ_BADK01000608.1 GCF_000333595.1 Azospirillum sp. B506 | reverse complement strand
CCGCAGGGCGCGGTCTGCGGCCAGCCGCTCCACCGCCACCCAGCGGTTCCAGTCGGCGGCGAGCGACCAGCCGGGATCGCTCAGCCGTGCGTTCGGCAGGCGGTAATGGAAGGTGGGACGCGGACGGACATGCGGATCCTCCATCGCCGCGGCCAGCCGGTCGGGGGCGAGATGGGCGAACAGCGGGAACAGGTCCAGCTCGCGGTTGCGGGTGGGGTTGTCGGCCAGGTAATCGTCGATCAGCCCGCCAAGGTCGGGGCGGTAAGCCGGATCGACCACCTTGGCGGCATAGGCGGTCGGGAAAGCGGCGATGAAGCCGGACAGGCGCCGGGTCACATCGACGCGGATCTCCCGCCGCAGCCAGGGCGCCAGCAGCAGGAAGGCCTTCAGTGTGTCCAGAAGATACTCGTCGTCGGTCCGCGCCACCTCCGGATTGAAATGCAGGCCGAAGGCGAACAGCGGGCTGGCCTCCGTCCCGGCGGCGCCCAGCGCGCGCAGGCGGGCGACCATCTCCTCCAGCTCCGGCATCTGCTCCACCGTCACGGGGGGGGCGGCGATCTCGAAGGGCATCACCAGACTGCCGATGTTGCCCCACAGCGGCCGCAGCGGGTCGAGGATCGCCTTTCCTCCCTTGCCCTTGTGGGCGGAGCGCATGTCCAGCTCCACCGTGAAATCGCCGAGCCGGGTGTCCGTCACCAGACATCTGTGCGGGTTCTCGACGGTGACGCTGCCACCGAACAATCGATGCACGCAGGCGGCGGCCGATGGCGCGTCCAGGTCGGCGAATTCGAGTTCCACCCCCACGCGGCGCGGCGTGCCCTGGGACGTGGTGCGGAGCGGGGGGAGGAGGAAGGGTGTGGTCATTGCATGGCTTCAACAGCCGACCCTTCCAGGCTGTTCCATCGGCCGCACGACGGAAAACCGGGTCGGACAGGAAGTCGCGGAACGGCGCAACGGCAGGAAATCAAGCAAGAGGCAGGGGAATACCCCTTTCGACCATCGCCCTCCGATG
>NZ_BADK01000609.1 GCF_000333595.1 Azospirillum sp. B506 | reverse complement strand
TCAACATCGCCATCACGCTGCCCGACGGCAGCGTGCGGGAGTTCGACCGGCCGGTGACGGGGCTTGAGATTGCCCAGTCCATCGGTTCGCGCCTGGCCAAAGATGCGCTTGCCGTCAAGATCGACGGCACGGTGAAGGACCTCACCACCACCGTCACTACCAACGCCAAGATCGAGATCGTCACGCGCACCCACGCCGACGCCCTCGACGTCATCCGCCACGACGCCGCCCATGTGCTGGCCGATGCGGTGCAGAAGCTCTATCCCGGCACGCAGGTCACCATCGGCCCGTCGATCGCCACCGGTTTCTACTATGACTTCGCGCGCGACGAGCCGTTCACGCCCGAGGATCTGGAGAAGATCGAGGCGAAGATGCGCGAGATCGTCGGGGCCGACATCCCGATCGTCCGCGAGGTCTGGGACCGCGACGAGGCGGTCGCCTACTTCAAGAATCTCGGCGAGCATTACAAGGCCGAGCTGATCGAGGCGATCCCGCAGGGCGAGCCGGTGTCGATCTACCGCCAGGGCGACTGGCTGGATCTGTGCCGCGGTCCCCACGCCATGACCACCGGCAAGGTCGGCCAGGGCTTCAAGCTGATGAAGGTGGCCGGCGCCTACTGGCGCGGCGACAGCCGCAACCCCATGCTCCAGCGCATCTACGGCACCGCCTGGCGCGACGAGAAGGAGCTGAAGGCCTACCTGCACCAGATCGAGGAGGCGGAGAAGCGCGACCATCGCAAGCTGGGCAAGGAGCTGGACCTGTTCCATGTCCAGGAAGAGGCGGTCGGCTCGGTCTTCTGGCATCCGAAGGGCTGGACCCTCTACCGGACGCTGGAAAACTACATCCGCACCAAGCTGAAGGCCGCCGGCTATGTCGAGGTGAAGACGCCGCAGCTGATCGACAGCTCGCTGTTCAAGGCGTCGGGCCACTGGGACATGTATGGCGACAACATGTTCAAGGTGGAGGCCGACGGCGGCGAGAAGCTGCTGGGCATCAAGCCGATGAACTGCCCCGGCCATGTCCAGATCTTCCGCCACGGCCTGCGATCCTACCGCGACCTGCCGATCCGCATGGCGGAGTTCGGCGCCTGCCATCGCAACGAGCCGTCGGGCGCCCTGCACGGCATCATGCGCGTGCGTGCCTTCACCCAGGACGACGCCCACATCTTCTGCACCGAGGATCAGGTGCAGAGCGAGGCGGCCGAGTATTTCAAGCTGCAGCTCGGCGTCTACAAGGATCTGGGCTTCGACAAGATCTCGGTGAAGCTGGCGTTGCGTCCGGATGTCCGCACCGGTGCCGACGAGCTGTGGGACCGGGCCGAGGGCGCGCTGGCCCAGGCGCTGCGCGATGCCGGGCTGGAGTATGAAGAGCTGCCGGGCGAGGGTGCCTTCTACGGCCCGAAGGTGGAGTTCCACCTGACCGACGCCATCGGCCGGACCTGGCAGTGCGGCACCCTGCAGTATGATCCGAACCTGCCGGAACGGCTCGATGCCAGCTATATCGGCGAGGATGGCGCCCGCCATCGCCCGATCATGCTGCACCGCGCGATCCTGGGGTCGATGGAGCGCTTCATCGGCATGCTGATCGAGCATTATGCCGGCAAGTTCCCGCTTTGGTTGTCGCCGGTCCAGGTGACCGTCGCCACCATCACCAGCGAGGCCGACGGTTATGCCGAGGAAGTCGCCGCCCTGCTGAAGCGCAAGGGCCTGCGCGTCGAACTCGACACCCGCAACGAGAAGATCAACCTGAAGGTCCGCGAGCACAGCCTGCAGAAGGTGCCGCTGATGCTGGTTGTCGGAAAGCGGGAGGCGGACGAACGGACGGTCGCGCTCCGCGTGCTGGGCGGCAAGGATCAGGAAATTCTTGCCCTCGACGCGGCGGTTGCTAAACTGGTTGAGGATGCGAAATCGCCGGCGGGCGAGGTCGCAACCGATTCGCCGTTTTAACCGACCGCGTGACGCCGCCGGCCGCTCCTCTGGACGGCCGGTTTCCGCGTGGTTTCAGACCATGGAGAAGCGTCCATAGCCAGGATCCCGTCCGAAGCCGCCCCGACCCGCGATGGACCGCGGGTTAACCGGGAGATCTCGGCTCGTTCCGTTCGTCTCGTCGGTGCCGACGGCGAGATGATCGGGGTGGTGTCGTTGCGCGATGCTCTGCTGGCCGCCGAGGATGCCGGTCTCGATCTGGTCGAGATCGCCCCTCAGGCCGAACCGCCCGTCTGCAAAATCCTCGACTATGGCAAGTTCAAGTACGAGGCGCAGAAGAAGGCGAACGAGGCCCGCAAGAAGCAGAAGATCATCGAGGTCAAGGAGATCAAGCTCCGGCCGAACATCGATGACAACGACTATGACGTGAAGATGCGCTCCGCACGCCGCTTCCTTGAGGAAGGCGACAAGGTCAAGGTGACCCTGCGCTTCCGCGGCCGTGAAATGGCGCACCAGGACCTGGGCATGAATGTGCTGGTCCGCGTCCGCGACGAGCTGGAGGCGCTGGCGAAGGTCGAGCAGATGCCGAAGCTCGAAGGCCGCCAGATGGTCATGGTTCTGGCTCCGCGCTGACGCCGGGGTGACGTTACGGAAAAGGCCCGTCCGGGATCCGGACGGGCCTTTTTCATGTCGCCGTTCTGTCCGCCCGCTCGGTCAACGCAGCGGCCGGTCGTCGACGATCACGACATAGCAGGTGTGGCGGGTGTATTTGGCGCAGTTGTCGAGCGCGCCGCGGCGGGCGGCATCCTCGCTGGGCACGCCCGATTTCCAGCCGAAGGCGCCGTCCTGCGACACGGCGAAGGCCTTGCGTCCGGTCGCCGAGACATAGGCGTCGAACTTTTCGCGTCCGGCGGCCGACAGTTCCGGCGGCGGTTCCAGCCTGACGCGCGTGTTGCGCGGAGGGGCCGCCGCTGCGGTCTGATCGCTGGCGCCGCCAGCCGGGCGGTCGTTGAGATAGGCGATGCGGCAGCCCTTCTGCGTGTGCGTGGCGCAGCTTTCGAGCGCCGTCCTCTGCGCCTCGTCCAGGCTGCGCAGGCCGGACTTCCAGCTATAGGCGCCATCGGGGGAAACGGCGAAGGCCTTGTTGCCTCCGGCCGCGACATAGGCGGGAAACTTGGCGCGGTTGGCGGCGGACAATTCGGCCGGCGGCGGCAGCTGCGGCAGCGACACGGCGATCGGCATGTCGCGCAGCACCAGCCCGTTCTTCGCCAGGAAGCCGTCGACCATCGGCGTCCATTGCGCAATGGCGGCACTGAAGAAGAAATGCCCGTCCTTGCCGTCGGGCGGGGCGGCGATGAACTCCGCCCGTCCACCCGCCTGGGTGAAGGCCTGCCACAGCCGCCGGGCGAGGTCGGGGCCGAAGAACAGGTCGTTCTCGGCATAGATCCACAGGGAGGGAACGCGCGACGTGCGGCCCATCGTGCCGAAGGCGCCGATCAGCCGATCCTCCTGGCAGACCTGGTTGTCGGCGACCGAGCCGCGGCCGCCGGCGAAGCTGATGACCGCCTTCAGCCCCGGTGGCGGATCGGCGCTGAGCGCGATGCTGGCAAGCCCGCCGGCCGATACGCCCACCGCCAGGATGCGGCTGGCGTCGGCGAAGGGCTGGCCCGAGACATAGCGGATGGCCTGACGCAGATCCTCGGCGCTCTGGCGGGCGGAGCGCAGATAGTCCGGGTTGTTGCAGGACCCGGTCGTCTCGCTGTAGGGGCCGTCCGATCCGCCATAGCCGCGCCGCATCACCGCCACCACCGCCCAGCCGCGCCGCGCGAATTCCCGCGCTTCCGGCAGATAGCGCAGCGGCGTCATCTGTGCCCGTTCCGCCGCGTCGCGCGGCGTGCCGTGGCTGAGGATGGCGACGGGGTATGGCCCGGGGCCGTCCGGCCGCAGCAGCATCGCCTCCAGCGTGGCGGTGCTGCCGTCGGGGAAGTGGGCGGGGATCGACAGCGCCGCCTGCGTCAGCCCTTCCGCCAAGGCGGGGCCGCAGCACAGCAGCATGAACAGCAAGGCGAACAGGCGGTGCAGTGTCATGGTTGGCGCAGTCTCCGCGACGGGAAGGGACTGCGCCTTTGTACGTCATCCTGGGCTTGGCGTCAGGGGGGGAGGGAATGGGGGGATTCCCTAGTCCACCCCCTGCCGCGCGACCCGCAGCGCCTCCGCCAGCACCTCGGCATCGCCGATGTGGTTGGCGAGCAGCAGGATCAGCTTGGCGTTCAGGCGGGTGCTCTGGTCGGGCGTCAGCTCGCGGTGGCCGTCGATCAGCAGCTGGTAGACATCGTCCGGGCTGGCGAAGCGCTGCTCGGTCATCAGTTTGGCCATGGGAGGCTCCGATACAGGGGGGTCAGCGGCCGACAGCACGGTTCAGCGCGGCGGACAGGGCGGCGTCGTCGAAGCGGCGCCAGCGCGCGGCGACGTGCTGGTCGGGGCGGATCAGATAGACGCTGCCGGGCGTCAGGTCGTAGCGCTCGCGCAGGCGCCCGGCGCAATCCACCAGCTCTCCGGCGATGCCACGGCGGCGCCCGGTCACGGCGTACCAGACCAACGGCAGCGGTCCGGCGGCGAGAGCGTCCAACGCTTCCGCCACCTCCGCCGGAACCGCCCCGTCACCGGCGGCGTAGAGCACGGTGAAGCGGCCGTCCAGCGCCTCCATCAGCCAGCCGGGTTGGCCGTCGCGCTCCACCGGCGCGTCGGTGGCCGGAGCGCCCGGCACCATCCGGCCGGCGAAGGCGTCGCCGTCCGGCGTGTTCAGCGGGCTGTCGGTGTAGGTGGTGGGGGTGGACAGCCGGCCGGAATTGACCAGCGCGCGGGCGAAGGGATGGTCGACCGCCAGTTCCAGCACGGCGTCGCGGAAGATGCGGCTCATCTCGCTCTTCGGCGTGATGAAGTCGGTGGAGCGGGTGGAGTTCAGGATGTTTTCCCTGGCCGCCGCCACCCGTTCGTCGCTGTAGCTGTCGAGCAGCCACTCCGGCGCCTTGCCGTCCAGCACCAGGGCCAGCTTCCACACCAGATTGTCGGCGTCGGGCACGCCGCTGTTGGCGCCGCGGGCGCCGAAGGGCGAGACCTGATGCGCCGAATCGCCGGCGAACAGGATGCGGCCATGGCGGAACCGCTCCAGCCGCCGGCATTGGAAGGTGTAGACCGACACCCATTCCAGCTCGAACGGCGTGTCGGCGCCCAGCATCGCCTGGACGCGCGGGATGACGCGCTCCGGCCTCTTCTCCTCCTCCGGGTCGGCGTCCCATCCCAGTTGGAAATCCAGGCGCCAGACATTGTCGGGCTGCATGTGCAGCAGGGCCGACTGTTTGCGGTGGAAGGGCGGGTCGAACCAGAACCAGCGCTCCGCCGGGAAATCGGCCTTCATCACCACATCGGCGATCAGGAAGCGGTCCTTGAACACCTCGCCCTGGAACTCCAGCCCCAGCATCTTGCGCACCGACGACTTGGCGCCGTCGCAGGCGATGACCCAATCGGCCTCGACCGCATGGACGCCGTCCGGCGTTTCCACCTGAAGCACGACATGGTCGGCCTCCTGCCGGGCGGAGACGACGCGCGAAAGCCAGCGCAGGTCGATCAGGTCGCTCTTCAGGGCTTCCGTGACCAGGAAATCCTCCAGGTGATATTGCTGGAGGTTGATGAAGGCGGGGATCTTGTGGTCCGGCTCCGGCAGCAGGTCGAACTGGTAGACCATGCGGTCGCCGTTGAAGACCTTGCCGATCTTCCAGACGACACCCTTGTCGATCATGCGCCGGCCGACGCCCAGCCGGTCCCACACCTCCAACGCGCGCTTGGCATAGCAGACGGCGCGGCTGCCGACGCTGACGGTGTCCTCGGCATCCAGCACCACCACCGGCACACCCTTGCGGGCGAAGTCGAGTGCCGCGGTCAGCCCGACCGGGCCGGCGCCGATGACCACCACCGGATGGCGCCGGATGGTGCCGGTGCGCTGTTCGTCGGAGGGTATGAAGCTGTATTTCGGATAGCTGAAGGTCGCGTGCATTGGGCGTTTCCTCCCCAGGAAACCAGGACCGGCAAAACCGGATCGGGCGCGTTGGCCGGATTGTTATTGTTGCCAACGATACAGTTTCATTTGATACCAATCAAGCCTCTGCATCGTTCCCGGCAAGGGCGCCGGAGAAGCGATACAGGGCATGGTTACTATAGCTGAAAATCAGTATCGCGTACAGGGTGCGGCGGTGTAGCCTTGCGGCAAAAGACCGAACAGAGACGCCGAGGACCGCCCGATCATGACCGCTTCCACAGTCGCTCCCGCCCTGCCGCGCCCCACCGTCTACGCCATCGACAGCGTGATCCCGGTGATCGATCCCACCGCCTTCGTCCACCCCTCCGCCGTGCTGATCGGCGATGTGGTGGTCGGGCCGGACTGCTATGTCGGGCCCTGCGCCAGCCTGCGCGGCGATTTCGGCCGGATCGTCCTGCACAGGGGCAGCAACGTGCAGGACAATTGCACGCTCCATGCCTTCCCCGGCCATGACGCCATCGTCGAGGAGGATGGGCATGTCGGCCATGGCGCGGTGCTGCACGGCTGCATCGTCCGCCGCAACGCGCTGGTGGGCATGAATGTGGTGGTGATGGATGGGGCGGAGATCGGCGAGGAGTCGGTGGTCGCGGCGATGGCCTTCGTCAAGGCCGGTTTCGTCGTGCCGCCGCGCACGCTGGTCGCCGGCCTGCCGGGGAAAGTCGTGCGCGACCTGCACCCCGACGAGATCGCCTGGAAGTCGGAGGGAACGGACGAATACCAGCGGCTCGCCCGCCGGTCGCTCGCCACCATGGTTGCCTGTTCGCCCTTGGAGGCGGAGGAACCCGGCCGCGGCAGGGTCGATGCCGGCACCGGCCAGCCGCTGCACAAGGTGAAGGGGGGCTGAACGGTCCTACCCTTCCGCCTGCTCCGTCTGCACGGCAACTGGCGCCGGGCGGGTGACCAGCTGGTCGGCGCGGGCCTGCAGCTTGGACAGCAGGGTGTCGAGTTGCCCGCGTTCGTCGATCGACAGGGCGTCGGTGACCTCCTCTTGATAGGTCAGGGCCATCGGCACGATCTCCGCATAGATCGCCAGCGCCTTGGGCGTCAGGGTCAGCAGCGCCTTGCGCCGGTCGGTGTCGCCCGATTCGCGCAGGATCAGCGCGGACTCGAGCATGCGGCTGATGGCGCGGCTGACCTGCACCTTGTCCATCGCCGTGCGCTGCGCAATCTCGCCGGCGCTCATCGTCTCGCCGCTGCCGAGGATGGCGATGATCCGCCATTCCGGGATCGTGATGCCGAACCGCTTCTCATACAGCTTGGCCAGCGTGTGGCTGACCGTATTGGCCAGGACCGACAGCCGGTAGGGCAGGAAGCGCGTCAGGTGCAGCGCCGGCAGCTCCGCCGGGCTGGAGGTGGACGTGGCTGAGGCTTTTCGGGAACGGCGGGCGGGCGGCATCGGCGGGGCATCGTCTGTGTGGGGAACTGCGATGCCCCCATCCTGCGCTGGAATTTGGTCCTTGCAACAGTTTCAAACGAAACTAAAATGGCGGCGACTGAACAAGCCTGCCGGCGCCCGCTGCGGAATGGCCGGCGGCATGCAGGGGAAGCGCCATGAAGAACTGGATTTCGTTTCCGAAAATCGAGGGCACCGCGTCGCGCCAGGCCCATGTCCGGCTCCCGGCCGGGACTTACGAGCGCGAGATGGGGCGCGAGGGCTTCTTCGGCCCGGCGACCCAGATGCACCATGCCCATCCGCCGACCGGCTGGACCAGCTTCGACGGGCCGCTGCGCCCGCGCGCCTTCGACCTGAACCATCTCGATCACATGCCCGGTTGCCCCCTGGAGGCGCCGGCCCTGATGGGCAATGGGGCGACCCAGGTCCGGCTGTGGCGGTTCAAGGGCAGGATGGATCATCTCGTCCGCAACGCCGACGGCGACGACCTGCTGTTCTTCCATCAGGGCGGCGGCCATCTGTTCTGCGACTACGGCCATCTGGAGGTGCGGGAGGGCGACTATGTCGTGCTGCCGCGCAACACCTGTTGGCGGCTGGAAACCGACGAGGCGGCGATGGTGCTGATGGTCGAGGCCACCGGCGACGCCTACAAGCTGCCGCACAAGGGGCTGGTCGGCACTCACGCCATCTTCGATCCGGCGGTGCTGGACGTGCCGGCGCTGGACGACGCCTTCCAGGCGCAGAAGCACGAGCGTGAGACGCTGGTCCGGGTGAAGAAGCGCGGGCAGCTCTGCGCCATGACCTATCCGTTCAACCCGCTGGATGCCGTGGGCTGGCATGGCGACCTCGCCCCGGTGCGGCTGAACTGGCGCGACATCCGGCCGCTGATGAGCCACCGCTACCATCTGCCGCCGTCGGCGCACAGCACCTGGATCGCCGGACGTTTCATCGTCTGCACCTTCGTGCCGCGGCCCATCGAGTCGGACCCGGAGGCGTTGAAGCTGCCCTACTATCATTCCAACGAGGATTTCGACGAGGTGCTGTTCTATCACCGCGGCCAGTTCTTCTCGCGGGACAACATCCATCCCGGCATGGTCACCTACCATCCCTCGGGCTTCCCGCACGGACCGCACCCGAAAGCCTACGAGGTGGCGCAGAGGTTCGAGCGCAAGGAGACCGATGAGGTCGCGGTGATGATCGACACCCGCGACCCGCTCGACGTCTATCCGGCGATGGAGGGTGTCGAGTGGGGCGGCTACGCCGACAGCTGGAAGGCGAAATGAGCGGCCTTAAGGTCGCCGAACCCAGATCCTGTAGGAAGGGAAGAGACCAATGAAGCTGGCAAGTTTGAAGGCGGGCGGGCGCGACGGCAGTCTGGTGGTGGTGTCGCGCGACCTGACCCGCGCCACCCCGGTGCCGGAGATCGCCCGCACCCTGCAGGCGGCGCTGGACGACTGGACGGCGCTGGCGCCGAAGCTGGAGGAGGTCTACCGCGCGCTGAACGCCGATCCGGCGGCTGGCCAACCCTTCGATCCGGCCGCGGCGGCATCGCCGCTGCCGCGCGCTTACCAGTGGGCGGACGGGTCTGCCTACGTCAATCATGTGGAGCTGGTCCGCAAGGCGCGCGGTGCCGAGATGCCGCCCAGCTTCTGGACCGACCCGTTGATGTATCAGGGCTGTTCCGACGGCTTCCTCGCCCCCACCGACCCGATCCCGGCGGCGACCGAAGCCTGGGGCATCGATTTCGAGGCGGAGATCGCCGTCGTCACCGGCGACGTGCCGATGGGCGTTTCGGCCGAAGCGGCGCGCGGGCAGATCCGGCTGCTGATGCTGGTCAACGACGTCAGCTTGCGCAACCTGATCCCGGCGGAACTGGGCAAGGGCTTCGGCTTCTTCCAGTCCAAGCCGGCCTCCAGCTTCTCCCCCGTCGCGGTGACGCCGGACGAGCTGGGCGGCGCCTGGGACGGCGGCAAGCTGCACCGTCCGCTGGTGACGACGCTGAACGGCGAAGCCTTCGGCTGCCCGGATGCCGGGGTCGACATGACCTTCGACTTTCCAACGCTGATCGCGCATGCCGCCAGGACCCGCCATCTGGCGGCCGGCAGCATCGTCGGCTCGGGCACGGTGTCGAACAAGCTGGACGGCGGTCCCGGCAAGCCGGTCGCGGCCGGCGGCGTCGGCTATTCCTGCCTTGCCGAGTTGAGGATGATCGAGACCATCGAGCATGGCGCGCCGAAGACCCCCTTCCTGCGCTTCGGCGACCGCGTGCGGATCGAGCTGTTCGACGCGGCCGGCGCCAGCGTGTTCGGCGCCATCGACCAGCAGGTGGTGCGCTACGAGGGCGCATGAAGCGGGAGTGGAAGGCAAGGGGTCGTCGGCGGGGGCTGAGTCCATAGGCCCCCTCCCGATTGAACGCTCTGTCATCAAATCGCAAGAATCGACATGCAGGCCGATCGTTATCGAATATAAGGTGGCCCCCTTTTCCCCATTTGGTGCCGCCTTTCCGCTGATCCCGGAACTTTGGGCGGACCGGACGACGGTGTCGCGATGAAGGCCAGGTTCAGGACGAAGATCATCATCGGTGTGGCGGCCGTGCTGGCGGCGGGGGCTGCGGCGGTTACCGCGGTGTCGCTGGTTCTGACGCGCGATGCCGCCCACAATGCGGCGGTTCTGCTTGCCGCCGAGACGGCGGACCGGCAGGGCGCCCGGGTTGCCGCCGACCTGTCCACCGCGCTCAACGCCGCCAGCGCCAGCGCGGCGCTGGTCGAGGTGGAACGCTCCACCGGAAGCCCGCGGCGCGAGACGGTCAACCGCTTCCTGCGCCGGACGGCGGAGGCCAATCCGCTCTATGCCGGCGTGTGGGTGGACATGGCCGACGACGGCTTCGACGGCCGCGACCGGGAGTTCGCCGAGCATGACCGCAGCGTCGAGATCCTGGGTCTGCCGAAGACCGGCCGGATGAGCCTGCTGTGGCTGCCGGGCGATAAGGGCGTGGGCGATAAGGGCGTTCAGGCCGACGACAGCGAGGGCTATGCCTTCGCGGACGTGCAGGAGAAGGATTACTACAAGGCGGCGGCCGCCGCGCGGACGGCGGTGCTGACCGAACCCTATCTCGACGATTTCACCAAGCGGCTGATGACCAGCGCCGCCGCCCCGGTGATGGACGGCGGCAGGGAGGGGCGCGTCATCGGCGTGGCCGGCGTCGATATGGCGCTGACCGGCCTGACCGATCTGGTGCGCGCGGTGAAGCCCTATGGCGACGGTTACGCCGCGGTGCTGACCGGCTCCGGCCTCTATGTCGCCCATCCCGACGGCAGCCGGCTGTCCAAGGCTGCCGACGACCTGCCGGAGGCCGCCCGCCGCGCCGTGGCGGAAGGGCGGGCCTTCGACGGGATCGTGCCGCTGAACGGCGGGCCGCATTACCTGCGGCTGGCGCCGATCCGCTTTGCCGGCGCCGACGGGGTCTGGTCCTTCCTGGTGGCGGCGCCGCAGTCCAGCGTGATGGCCGACGCCAACCGGCTGACCTTGCTGACGGTGCTGGTCAGCCTGGGCTGCGTCGCGCTCGGCTGTCTGGTGGCGTGGAAGGTCGGCGACGGCATCGCCCGTCCGGTGGCGTCGCTGACCGGGGCGATGACCCGGCTGGCGGCCGGCGATCTGGAAACCGCGGTGCCCGGGGCCGGCCGCGACGACGAGGCCGGCGGCATGGCCCGCGCTGTGGAGGTGTTCAAGGAGGGGCTGGTCCGTGCCCGTGAGCTGGACCGCCAGCAGAAGGCCGACTGGCAGGCCAAGGAGGAGCGTGCCGCGGCGCTCGCCAGGCTGCAGACGGGGTTCGAGGAGCGCGTCGGCGGGCTGACCGGGGCGCTGGCGTCTGCCGCCCAGCAGTTGGAATCGACCGCCCGCGGCCTGACCGGCATCGCCGACCAGAGCCTCGGCCGGTCGGAGCAGGTGGCCTCCTCCGCCCGCGCCGCGGCGGAGAATGTGCAGACGGCCGCCGCCGCGACGGAGGAGCTGTCGGCCTCGGTCCAGGACATCGGCCGGCAGGTCGGCGAATCCGCCCGCATCGCCGACGCCGCGGTGTCCGACGTCAAGCGGGCCGACGAGGCGGTGGCCGTCCTGGCGGACAGTGCGGAGCGGATCGGTGCCGTGGTGGAACTCATCAACTCCATCGCCGGCCAGACCAATCTGCTGGCGCTCAATGCCACCATCGAGGCGGCCCGCGCGGGAGAGGCCGGAAAGGGCTTCGCCGTGGTGGCGTCGGAGGTGAAGAGCCTTGCCAACCAGACCGCCAAGGCGACCGAGGACATCGTCGCGCAGATCAAGGGTATCCGCGACGCCACGCAGGAGGCGGTGACCGCCGTCCATGGCATCAGCGAGACCATCGCCCAGGTCAGCCGCATCGCGTCGGGCATTGCCGCGGCGGTCGACCAGCAGGCGGCGGCGACCCAGGAGATTGCCCGCAGCGTGATCCAGGCCGCCGACGGCGCGCAGGAGGTCAGCGGCGGGATGGGCGAGATCAGGACCGGTGCCGGGGAAACCGGGGTGGCGGCCGATCAGCTTCTCGCCGCCGCCGCCGCGCTGGCCAGCCAGTCGAAGGACCTCACCCGCGAGATCGACGGCTTCATCGCGGGGGTGCGCCGGGCGTGAGGATCGTGGGAGCCGTTACCCTGCGGCCCCCACAGTCATCGCCATGAGACGGTCGGCCGGCACCGTTTCCGGGATGTGCTGGGAGACGTAACCTTCGCTGTGGATCCGCTCGTCCTGCGCGCCCAGCGCGCGGGCGGCGGCGACGCAGGCCTCGACAAAACCGGGGCTGCCGGCGGTGAAGACGGAATGGCCGGAGAGGTCGGGGAACAGGCCGGGCAGGATCGCCGGGATGCGGCCCTTCAAGTGGTTGGGAGATTCTTCCCGCGTCAGGGTCACCTTGACCTTGAAATTGCGGTATTTGGCCTGCCAGTAGCTCAGCAGACCCTGCTGATAGACATCGGCCGTCGTGCGGGCGGAGACCAGCAGCGTCACCGGCGGCCGGTAGCCGCGGCGCAGCGCCGCGTCGGTCAGCGCCACAATGGGAGCGAGGCCGGAGCCGGCCGCCATGCAAAGCACCGGGCTGTCGACCGACGGGTCGCCGATGAAGGTACCGTAGGGGCCGGACAGCTTCACCATGTCGCCGACCGCGAGCCGGTCGTGGATCCAACTGCTGGTCGGGCCGCCGTCGACGCGGGTCACCTGCAGCGCGATCTCGCCGTCCGGACGGGGAGCGTTGGCGATGGAATAGCAGCGCGGCGGCGCACCGGCGGCGGCATCGCCCAGCATCACATACTGGCCCGGCCAGTAGCGCAGCGGCTGTCCCAGCGGGCGCAGACGCAGTTCCACGATGCGGGGCGTGCGCGGGATGCGGTCGGTGACGATGAACAGCACATTCTCGCGCGGCGGGAACAGCTTGGGCTGGGCGTCGGCGGTGCCGTATTCGATGACCAGCTCGTCGGAGATCGGCTTGGCCATGCACATCAGGCCATAGCCGTCCTTCCGCTCGGGCTGGGACAGCGCCATGTCCAGCACCATGCCCTGGTCGAACTGGCCGCTGAGGACCTTGACCTTGCATTCGCCGCAGGCGCCGGCGCGGCAGTTGTTGGGCAGGGCGTAGCCGGCCTGTTCCAGCGCCGACAGGACGGTCTCGCCGTCACGGCACTCGACCGTGCGGCCCGAGGGGTGGAGGCGGATGCGGCTCACCGGGGGGATCCTTGGGCGGGATTGGAGACGTGGGGACGCAATGTCCCCTCCCTGCCCCACGAAGAGGGGGAGGGAGGGGGAGACAGGAAAGGTCGGACGGAGTTGTTCAGAACACCGGAATGATCTCGTCCATGTCGACGTCCCGGACTTCCTCGCCGGTGATGCCGACCTCCGGGATCGCCGGGAAGGGGATGCCGTAGCGGTCCAGCACACCCTTCAGGTTCAGCATGGCGTTGCGCCAGTTCTCCTTCTTCGTCTCGTAATCCGGGATGTGGAAACCGGCGTTGCGGGCGATGGCCTCGGCCTCGCGCTGGGTGGCGATGAAGTCGTCGGGCAGGTCCCAGAACTGGGGCGGCGGCTCGAACAGCACGGCGGACAGGAACAGGTAGCCGGCCCGGATCTGCTTGGTGATGATCGACCGGTCCTCCACCGCCAGATGAGGATAGTCGCGCTCCATCACCGACATGCAGATCGCCATGTGGCGGCCCTCGTCGCGGCCGATGTTGCGGAAGGCCTCCTTGAACACCGGCTCGCTGCAGCCGGCCGCCATCTGGTGGAAGATGGTCGCCGCCGCGATCTCGCCCATCAGGAAGGAACTGAACAGAACGGCCAGCGAGTATTTCGGAACCGCCTTCTTGTAGCCGTCCCAATAGCGCCCGCCATTGTAGTAGAGCCAGTGGGCGTTCTTCCGCAGCCGGCGGCCGAGATCGGTCCTCGGCTCGTAGGTCAGCGGGCTGGTGGCCTCCAGCAGTCTGGTGATGGCGAGGCCGCACATCTGCTCGTGGTTCTGCTCGTCGCGGGTGACGGAGAAGAAGCAGCGGCGGACCGGGTCCTCCTCATGCACCTCGTAGGTCTTGATCAGCGCATGGGCGAAGACCGGCGGGGCGGAGGCGTCGAACACCGACAGGATGGTCCACCAATAGGCGATGGCCTCCCGCTCCTCCCAGCTGTAGCGCGACACGTCGAAGCTGTCCCAGGGCAGCTTGGCCGGGTCCCAGTTCTCGCGCTGGGCGGCGGTGTAGACCTCTTCCAGCTTCTTGGTCTGCGACACCCAGGACAGCGGATAGACGTTCGGCTGCGGCGTGGCGGGGGGCAGCTCCATCGTATTGGCGATGGGGGTGTAGTCCTTGGACATGGGGCGTTTCCTCCGGGAGCATTCCGCGGGCGCTCACATTTCCATCGGCGCCCTATGGTTTTTATATGACACAGAATATGCTCACTATCAACGATATCTGTATCATTTAATCCGCGTGAGGGTCGCCTCTAATCGATTGATTCAAAAAGAAATACGCAAGAATACGCCGAATTGATCCAGATCAATTCGTTCGCAAAGCGGAGTTTTTCCTGGCGCTGCGTATCGAAAGCCCGGACGTCAGCCGGCCGGGACGCTCTCCAGACCGCCGAAGCGGCCGTGGAAGGAGGGCTGGGCGTCGGGCAGGGGGCCATTGGCGGTGGTCGCCGCCTGCATCAGAAAGGAGTCCGACGGGCCGGCGAGGCGGCGGTAGAGATTCCGCGTCAGCATCCGCGCTTCCTGGCCCGGCCAGTCCGCCGGCAGCAGATCGGGCGGCAGCATCGGGTCGCGCAGCAGGATGCGGCGGAAATCATGGATCATCAGTGTGCGCAGGACGAAGCAGGCGGCCGGGTCGGGCGCATCGGCGGCATCGACCGCCGCCCAGACCGGACGGAAGTGATCCAGAAAGGCCGCATAGTCGTGTTCAAGCTGATCGATGTCCCAGCAGCCGCGCACCAGATCGCGCAATGCCCCGAACCCTTCGGCCCGGTCCAGGCTGGCCTTCATGTGGACGATCTTGTCCGCCACCCCCAGTTCGGCCAACGAGCGGTGCATCGCCGCCTCGTCGCAGTTGGGATGGGCGTAGACGGTGGCCGACGCGGCGCCGAATCCCTGCCAGATCAGCTCCCGCCGCAGGGCGTCGCGCGTCTCGGCATCCAGTGCGTTGGGCGGCACCATCAGCAGGTCCCAGCCGCGGTCCCATTCGCGGGCCAGCGGTGCATAGATCCGTCGCTCCGCCGCGGCGAAACGTTCCTTCCCGCTGTCGGTGACCCGGTAGAAGCTGCGCCGGCCGATCTGGGTGTTGGTCAGCCAGTCGTCCTTGCACAGCCGGAAGACCGAGGTGCGGACGATCCGCTCGCTCATCCCGAACTGACCCATCAGCTCGATCAGGCTGCCCAGCCACAGCGATCCGCCATGCGGCAGTACCGCGTCGCCATAGAGGGTGATGATCAGCGACTTCGCCCGCGGCGCGATCGCCTCGGTCAACTGGGCGGCAAGGTCTTCGGGGCGGCGCGGGCGGGCCATGCGGTGGGGGAGTCCTTATCGATGCGGATTGCGATGCCGATGGTGCGCAGTCGGGTGGCGCGACGGAGTTGTATACGAAAACCGGGGCCGGTTGGGCCAGTGCCACGACAGCGCGGAGCGGCCGGCCGGCGCCGGATATGAGGCGGCACGGACTTTCCGTTTGACAATCATTAATATGATACACTAGGTTGGAATCATAAAGGAAATATGTGTCATAAAGCGAAATGACGAGCCCCCGGGCTTGGCCGGAGAGATCGCAAAGGGAAAGGGGGGCGGGCGGCAACATCCGCACTTCGATTGTGGTTGAGCGCAAGGAAATTTTTCTTCCGAAACAATTTCGTTTGCAACATTATGCGAGACAAATCATCCCGCAGCGCCGGGGACGGGCCACCGCCCGGTCCGGCGACAAGCGGGGCAGCAGTTGGGAGGACATCATGCGCAAACGCCTGCTCGCCACCTTCGCTTTCACCGCCGCTTTCACCGCCGTAGCCGCGGTGACGGCGGTGCCCGGCCTGATGTCCGCGGCCGCCCAGGCGGCGGACCCGATCAAGGTCGGCGCCATCGTCTCGGCCACCGGCCCGGCCTCCTTCCTCGGCGATCCGGAGAAGAAGGTGCTGGAGCTGTATGCCGACCGCATCAACAAGGCGGGCGGGGTCGATGGCCGTCCGCTGCAACTGACGGTCTATGACGATGGCGGCGCCGCTGACAAGGCGGCGTCCTTCACCAAGCGCCTGATCGAGAGCGACGGCGTCGACGTGATCGTCGGCGGCACCACGACCGCGGCGACCATGGCGGCGGTGCCGCTGGTGGAGCGGGCGGGCGTGCCCTTCATCTCGCTGGCCGGTGCCGTGGTGATCGTCGAACCGGTGAAGAAGTGGGTGTTCAAGACCCCGCACACCGACCGCATGGCCGCGGAAAAAGTGATGGAGGACATGAGGAAGCGCGGGCTGACCAAGCTGGCGCTGCTGTCCGAGGATAGCGGCTTCGGCAAGTCCGGCCGCGAGCAGACCGTCGCCGTCGCCAAGGAGCGCGGGATCGAGCTGGTCGCCGACGAGACCTACGGCGCCAAGGACACCGACGTCACCGCCCAGCTGACCAAGATCAAGAACAACGCTTCCGCCCAGGCGGTGCTGGTGTTCGGCCTGGGCCAGGGCCCGGCGGTGGTGACCAAGAATTACCGCCAGCTCGGCATCGCGCTGCCGCTCTACCAGTCGCATGGCGTGGCGTCGAAGGAATATATCCGGCTGGCCGGCGGAGCCGCCGAGGGCGTCCGCCTGCCGGCCGCCGGTCTGGTCGTCGCGGCGCAACTGGCCGACAGCGACCCGCAGAAGAAGGTCGTGACCGACTTCACCAAGGTCTATGAGGACAGCTTCAACACCGAGGTGTCGACCTTCGCCGGCCACGCCTATGACGGGCTGATGATCGCGCTGGACGCAGTGAAGCGGGCCGGCGGCACCGACAAGGCCAAGCTGCGCGACGCCATCGAGCAGACCAAGGGCTATGTCGGCACCGGCGGCACCGTGACCATGAGCGCCAAGGACCATATGGGCCTGACGCTGGACGCCTTCCACATGGTGGAGGTTCGCCAAGGCGACTGGGCACTGGTGAAGTGACGAGCGCGGCCCGGATCCCCTCTCCCCCCCGCTCACGCGCAAACTTTGTTTGCGCTGACGCGACAGGCGGATCTTCGGTCCGCCGAAAGCGGGGAGAGGGTTAGGGTGAGGGGGATGCATGGCGCGGGTTCATCTGCCGGCATGCGCTTCGCATCTTCCCCAATCCACCCTCTGCATCCCCCTCACCCCGACCCTCTCCCCGGGGGGGAGAGGGGGAGATGTGCGCGGGAGAGGAACATCAGGAACCCAACGATGTTCGCGGAACTGCTGCAATATCTGCTGTCGGGGCTGACCATCGGCGCAATCTATGCGCTGGCGGGTCTCGGCTTCTCGATCATCTACAACGCCAGCCACGTCATCAATTTCGCCCAGGGCGAGTTCATCATGATCGGCGGCATGGCGTCGGCCACCCTGACGGCGTCGGGCGTGCCGCTGCCGCTGGCGATCCTGATCGGCTGCGGCGGCGCCATGCTGGTCGGCGTGCTGGTGGCGAAATTCGCGGTCGAACGCGCCCGCAACGCCTCCACCGTCACCCTCATCATCATCACCATCGGCGCGTCGATCTTCCTGCGCGGGGTTGCCGAGCTGGTCTGGGGCAAGGATTTCAAGCGGCTGGACGCCTTCTCGGGCGAGACGCCGATCCAGATCCTTGGCGCCTCGATGCAGCCGCAGTCGCTGTGGGTGGTGGGCACGGCCGGCGTGCTGATCGTCGCCATCGGCCTGTTCTTCGCGAAGACGCTGACCGGCAAGGCGATCCTTGCCACCTCGCACAACCGGCTGGCCGCCCAACTGGTCGGAATCGACGTGAAGCGGGTGGTGCTGGCCTCCTTCGCGCTGTCGGCGGCGCTGGGGGCGGTCGGTGGCGCGGTGGTGGCGCCCATCACCTTCTCCTACACCGAGATGGGCATCATGCTGGGGCTGAAGGGCTTCACCGCCGCGGTGCTGGGCGGGCTGGGCCATGGGCCGGGCGCCGTGGCCGGCGGGCTGATCGTCGGCATCGCCGAGGCGCTGGGCGCCGGCTACATCTCCTCGGCCTACAAGGATGCGGTGGCCTTCGTCATCATCCTGGCCGTCCTTCTCTTCATGCCGAACGGGCTGTTCGGCAAGCGCGGCACCGAACGGGTGTAAGGACTTATAGCCGATGAACGCACTCCTTCACGGGCGGCTGACCGGGCTTCTGGCGCTGGGCGCGGTGATCGCGGTCCTGCCGGCCGTCCTGCCCAACAACTTCTATCTGGACATCGCCATCCTGGCCGGCTTCAACGCCGTCGTCTGCGTCGGGCTGAACCTGCTGATCGGTTATGCCGGGCAGATCAGCCTGGGCCATGCCGGCTTCTTCGGCATCGGCGCCTATGCGTCCGGTGTGCTGGTCGGTGCCTATGGCTGGCCGCCGCTGCTGGCGCTGCTGGCCGGCGCGCTGTTCGTCGGTCTGCTGGCCTTCCTGGTCGCCAAGCCGATCCTGCGGCTGAAGGGCCATTACCTCGCCATGGCGACTCTCGGCATCGGCATCATCGTGTCCATCGTGCTGCGCACCGAAAGCGGCCTGACCGGCGGTCCCGACGGCATGATGGTCGAGCCGTTCAGGATCTTCGGCGTCGAGCTGTATGGCGAGAAGGTCTGGTACTGGGTGGTCGGCGTGCTGCTGGTCGGTGTGGTCTGGCTGTCGCTGAACCTGATCGACAGCCCGATGGGCCGGGCGCTCCGCGCCGTCCACGGATCGGAGGTGGCGGCGGAGGTGGTCGGCGTCGACACCGCGCGCTTCAAGGTGCTGGTCTTCGTCCTGTCGGCGGTGTTCGCCAGCGTGGCCGGCAGCCTGTTCGCCCATTACGCCGGCCTGATCACCCCGGCCAAGGCCGACTTCTTCAAGTCCATCGAATTGGTGACGATGGTGGTGTTCGGCGGCATGGCCTCGACCTTCGGCGCCGTCGTCGGGGCCGTGGTGCTGACGCTGCTGCCGCAGGCGCTGACGGTCTTCCAGGACTACCAGCAGATCGTGCTGGGCGGCATCCTGATGGCGACGATGGTGTTCATGCCCAAGGGGCTGCTTCCCACCCTGGCGGCGCTGCTCCCGGCGCGGAGGCGGGCATGAAGATGCTGGCGACCACAGAGCTGTCTCCCGACACCACGGCGCAGGCCCGCCGCGTTGGCCCGCCGATCCTGACGGTGGAGCATCTCAGCCGCGAGTTCGGCGGCGTGCTCGCCATCGGTGATCTCAGTTTCACCATCGCCGCCGGCGACATCCATTCGATCATCGGGCCGAACGGTGCCGGCAAGACCACCCTGTTCAACCTGGTGACCGGTGTCTACAAGCCGTCGGGCGGCCGGGTGCTGTTCGACGGGGCCGACGTGTCGGGCATGGCGCCCTACAGGCTGGCGGCCCGCGGCATGTCGCGCACCTTCCAGAACCTGCAGATCTTCTTCAACATGACGGCGCTGGAGAACGTCATGGTCGGGCGGCACCTGCACCTGAACACCCGGCTGCTGCCGGCGCTGTTCCGCTTCCCCTCCCTGGTGCGCAAGGACCGCGAGGCGAAGGAGCGGGCGGCGCGGTTGATGACCGAGGTCGGGCTGGAGAAATACATCGACGCCGACGCCGCCTCGATGCCCTACGGCGCGTTGAAGCGGCTGGAAATCGCCCGCGCGCTGGCGTCGGAACCGAAGCTGCTGCTGCTGGACGAGCCGGCGGCCGGCCTGAACGCCACCGAAAGCCGCGAGATCGACGCGGTGATCAAGAGGGTGGCGGCGACCGGCGTCACCATCGTGCTGGTGGAGCATGACATGAAGATGGTGATGGGCATCTCGCACCGGATCACCGCGCTGAACCAGGGCCGCATGCTGGCCGAAGGCACGCCGCAGGAGGTGGCGGCCAACCCGGACGTCATCGCCGCCTATCTCGGCGCGGCACCGTAAGGAGGGCCTCCCATGCTTCTGGAGATCGAGGGACTCAACAGCCATTACGGCCGCATCCACGCGCTGAAATCGGCCAGCCTGACCGTGCGCGAGGGCGAGCTGGTGGCGCTGGTCGGCGCCAACGGCGCCGGCAAGACGACGCTGCTGCGCACCCTGTCCGGCGTCCACCCCGCCAGCAGCGGGCGCATCACCTTCGACGGCTGCGACATCACAAGGATGAAGGCGTCGCGCCGCGTCGCCGAAGGGGTGGTGCAGGTGCCGGAGGGGCGGCAGCTGTTCGGCCCGCAGACGGTCGAGGACAACCTCCGCCTCGGCGCCTACCGCCGCGGCAGCGGCAAGCCGGACGACGACATCGACCGCCTGTACGAGATGTTTCCGGTGCTGAAGGTCAAACGCGATCAGCCCGCCGGCACCCTGTCGGGCGGCCAGCAGCAGATCGTGGCGCTGGGCCGCGCGCTGATGGCGAAGCCGCGCCTGCTTCTGCTCGACGAGCCAAGCATGGGGCTGGCGCCGCTGCTGGTGACCGAGATCTTCGATGCGGTGCAGCGGCTGAAGCGCGAGGGCACCACCATCCTGCTGGTCGAGCAGAACGCCCATGCGGCCCTCGCCATCGCCGACCGCGGCTATGTGATCGAGACCGGCGAGATCGTGCTGAGCGACAGCGGCGCCGCGCTTCTCAGCAACGAACGGGTGCGGCAGGCTTATCTGGGGCTGTGATAGCGTTCGATTCCAGATTGCCGCCGCACCGCAAAAATGGATCCAATCCCTTGAAACTCCACACCTACTTCCGCTCCTCCGCCGCCTACCGCGTGCGCATCGCCCTGAACCTGAAGGGGCTGGCGCCGGATCAGGCCTTCGTTCATCTGCGCAAGGGCGAACAGGCCAGGCCGCCCTATTCCGACCTCAACCCGGAACATCTGGTGCCGGCGCTGGAGGTCGACGGGCCGGAAGATGGGCCGGACGGGCACCATGTGCTGACCCAGTCGGTCGCCATCATCGAATATCTCGACGAGACGCATCCCACCCCGGCGCTGCTGCCGGCCGATGCGCTGGGCCGGGCGCGGGTGCGGGCGCTGGCGCTGGCGGTGGCCTGCGACGTCCATCCGTTGAACAATCTGCGGGTGCTGAACCATCTGAAGACGATGGGCCACGGCCAGGAGGAGGTCGATGGCTGGTACCGGCATTGGATCGCCGTCGGGCTGACCGCGCTGGAGGCGCGGCTGGCCGGCGATCCGCGCACCGGCCGCTTCTGCCATGGCGACGAGCCGGGCCTGGCCGACATCCTGCTGGTGCCGCAGATGCTGAACGCCCGCCGGTTCGGCTGCCCGCTGGAGGCCTATCCCACCCTGCGGCGCATCGACGAGGCCTGTTGCGCCCTGCCGGCCTTCGCCGCCGCCTTTCCCGACCTCCAGCCCGACGCGGAGGCGTGAGAGCGGCCGGAAGTCCGGCTTTTGTCCCCGCCAATCCGCGGTCCGCGCGTTGGTGTTAGCGGTTTCGCGACACCCTTCCGTGGTATAGAGGTAACGGGAGATCGGGTGGGGACGGCGGCCGGGTCATGTTGGACAATTTTTCTTCGATGGCGTACGACCTTGCCGAGAACATCGCGGCGAGCGCCTTCGTCGTCCTGGCCTATACCTTCCTGATCCGCCGGTCCGGCGGCTGGAGCCTGAACACCCGCCAGATCGTCTTCGGCGCCGTGATGGCGCTGACCGCCGTCTTTTCGATGGTCCATCCGATCCACATCGGGCCGGGCATCTTCATCGACGCGCGGGCGCCGCTGATCGGTCTGAGCGCCCTGTTCGGCGGTCCGCTCTCCGCCGCCATCACCGCCGCGACGGTCGCCGGTTACCGCATCTTCCTGGGCGGGGCGGGGATGGAAGCCGGCGCTGCCAACGCGCTGCTGTCCTTCCTGACCGGTGTCGGCTTCGCGCTGTGGGTGAAGCGGCGCGGGGTGGCGCTGGGCGTCGGCCCGTTGCTGGGATTCGGGTTGCTGCTGACGCTGGTGTCGCTGTTCACCCTGCTGCTGTTGCCCTCGCTGGATCTTGCGCTGCAGGTCGGCCTGCGCACGGCGCCGCCGCTGCTGGCGATCGTCCCGCTCGGCACCCTGTTCCTGGGCGGTCTGCTGCTGCGCGAGCAGCGCCATCACGATGCCGAGCGGCAGTTGGGGGAGAGCGAGGCCCGTTACCGTCTGCTGGCCGACAACGCCACCGACATGATCCTGGAGATGAAGGCCGACGGGTCGGTGCATTACCTGTCGCCGTCGGTGCGCGACATCCTGGGTCATGATCCGGGGGAGATCGTCGGATGCGCCCCGGCCAACCTGCTGCATCCCGACGACCTGGAAAGTGCGGCGATGGCCTTTGCCGGGATGCGGCCCGGGTCGCCCCCCGTCACCTTTACCCACCGGCTGCGCCACCGCGACGGCCATTACCTGTGGGTCGAATCCAGCATGCGTCCGACGGTGGGGTCGGAGGGCGGCTTCGTGGTGGTCGGCGTCGTCCGCGACGTGACCGAGCGCAAGCGCTACGAGGAGGCGCTGTCCGCCGCCCGCGCCGAGGCGGAGGCGGCCAATCGCGTGAAGTCGGAATTCCTCGCCTCGATGAGCCACGAGATCCGCACGCCGCTGAACGGCGTCATCGGCTTCGCCGACCTGCTGCTGGGCACCGACCTGTCGGCGGAACAGCGTCAGTATGTGGCGCTCCAGCGCGAAGCCGGGCGCGGGCTGCTGGCGATCATCGGCGACATTCTGGATTACTCAAAGATCGAGGCCGGCAAGCTGGAGCTGGAGGAGCGCTCCTTCGATCTGCATCGGCTGCTGCGCGATTGCCGCGACCTGATGAGCAATGCCGCCTCGCAGAAGGGGCTGCTGCTGCAACTGTCGCTGGGCGGCACCGTGCCGCGCTTCGTCCGTGGCGACGAGGCGCGCATCCGCCAGATCCTGCTGAACCTCGTCGGCAATGCGGTCAAGTTCACCGAACGCGGCTCGGTGCTGGTATCGGCCGGTCTGCTGTCGGGGGTGGCGGACGGCCGGGACACCGGCCGTGACGATGGCCGGGATGGCGGGGCGCCGGCCCTGCTGCGCTTTTCCGTCAGCGACACCGGCCCCGGCATCCCTGCGGCCGATCAGGCCAACCTGTTCCAGCGTTTCAGCCAGGGCGACCGCTCCACCACCCGGCGCTATGGCGGCACCGGGTTGGGCCTGATCATCTCCAAACAGCTGTCGGAACTGATGGGCGGGCGCATCGGCGTGCAGAGCAGCCCCGGCGTCGGCAGCACCTTCTGGTTCGAGCTGCCGCTGCCGGTCGCCGCCGCGCCCGGACTTGCCGCATCCGGATCGGCGAGCGGCGGCAAGGATGGCGCGGCAGCGCGCAGCGCCCGCATCCTGCTGGCCGAAGACGTGCCGATGAACCAGATCGTCACCTCCTCGATCCTCTGCAAGGCGGGCCACACCGTCGAGGTGGCCGAGGACGGCGTGCTGGCGGTGGAGGCGATGCGCAGGGGCGAGTTCGACCTTGTGCTGATGGACATGCAGATGCCGCGGATGGACGGCCTGCAGGCGACTGCGGCGATCCGCCAGCTTGGCGGACGGCGGGGCGCCGTGCCGATCATCGCGCTGACCGCAAACGCGCTGACCGATCAGCTGCAGCTTTGTCTGGATGTCGGCATGAACGACCATGTGACCAAACCGATCGAGCGCGACACGCTGCTGTCGGCGGTCGACCGCTGGCTCGACGCCGGCGCCGGGAGCGGCCCGGAGGGGGACGGCATGGAAGAGGCGACGGTGCTGGCCGGTGTGGCCCCGGTCTCCGACAGCGTCCCGGTGCTGAACCGTGCCACGCTGGATACGCTGGCAGAAACGCTGGGGGCCGACGTGCTGCCGCGCTTCATCGCCGGCACATTGTCCGAACTCGCGGTTCGCGCCGACCGCATCGGCGCTGCGGACTCGTCGAAAACCGTGGCGGCCGACGCCCATGCCATGGTGTCGCTGGCCGGCAATGTCGGCCTGCTGGAACTGTCGCGCACCGCCCGCAGCCTGCAGCACGCCTGCGAGCAGCAGCGGCCCGACGTTCCGGCGCTGAAGTCAGAGCTGCGCGACGCCGTCAACCGCGCCACCACCGCGCTCCAGGCGGCGCTGCCCACCCTGGGCGCGGCGGTGGAGACGGCGCGATGAGACGGCCCCTTACCGGTTGAGGATCACCGGTTTACGATCAGGGCGACGCCGGCGACGGCGACCGCGGCACCGGCCCAGGCGCCCAGAGACGGGCGCTGGCCGGTCAGCAGCCAAATCATCGGCAGGATCAGAACCGGGCTGAGGGCCGACAGGGTGGCGACCACCCCGGCATTGCCGTGGGCCAGCCCGACCAGCAGCAGCGTCATCCCCAGCCCGACGCCGAGCAGTCCGTTGCCGGCGATCTGCAGCATCAGCTTCGGCGTCAGTCCGCGCGGCACGAACAGGCCGGCCAGCAGCCTGTCGGACCGCCCACCGCCCGCTGTCGCGGCAGTGCCGCCGCGCATCGCCGACAGGGCGCCGATGGCCGTGAACATCAGCGCCGCGGTGGTGACCCGCACGGCGGCCGAGGCGACCGGATCCGCGCCCGCCGCCATCACCGGCTTGGCGATGATCGAACCGGCGGCCTGCCCGACGGCGGCCAGCAGGCAGACCGACACGCCGGCCAGCAGGCTGCCCTGGATCGCCTCCCAACTGTGGGTGGAGCCGGAGCGCAGCGCCACCGCCAGCATCACCCCCAGCGTGACCAGCGCCACGCCCAGGATGGTCCAGGGACCCAGCGCCTCCCCCAACAGGGCGTAGGCGAGCAGGGCGGTCAGCGGCGCGTTGGCGGCGTAGATCACCACATTGCGGCGCGGCCCCAGCCGGCTGAGCGACCAGAACAGTGCCATGTCCCCCACCACGATGCCCAGCAGCCCCGACAGGGCCAGCGTCAGCGCGGCACCGGCATCCAGCGTCTGCCAGCCGCCCATCAGCGTGGTGGCGACCAGCAGGGCGGTGGCGACGATGGTCAGGCGCACGCGGTTGAAGGCGATGGAGCCGAGCACCCGGACCGGTCCGATGGCGATCAGGCCGCCCGCGGCCCAGCACAGCGCCGCGCCCAGCGCGGCCATGTTGGCGATCATGATGGAACTGCGGACCGTTGGTTGAGGAGGGGGATTGCGGACGGGGACCGGCACTCTACAGCCGTCCCCCGCTGCCTGCGAAATGAGCATGACGCATGGCCGGGCCGATCTTCCGCAAGTCGGCTGGAACCGCCCGGCGCCCCCTGCCGTTGAATCGGTCGGAACACGCCGCCATGCATAGCCGATCCGAGGAGCACGCGACCGATGCGGACAGAGTTCACGAGGTTTGGCCCCATCGCCGTCGTCATGGCGGTCGGGTTTTTCGCCAGCCAGCCGGCAACGGCGCAGACGGCTGGAACGGGGCAGGCAAGCTGTGGCGCGATGGTGGAGCAGTTCGCCGCCGACCTGGGGCTGTCGACCGAACCGCCGCCGGTCGCCGTCCCCGGCCAATCCGGTTCCACCCCGCGCGACGAGCTGGGGGCGGGGGCCGGTTCCAGCGAGCAGCTTGCCCAGTCCGGCGGCATGGTGACCCCGCCGGCCGTCGGCGACCGGTCGGTGGTCGAGCCGCCGGCCATCGGCAGCAACATGCCGACCGCTCCGTCGGTCGCGCCGCAGGCCAATGCGCGGGCAACGCCGGACAGCGGACCCGGCGGTTCCGGCGGGGGTGACGGGCTGATGGGGCAGGCGGCGCGGAACGCCCAGCTGGACTCGCTGGTCACCGCCGCCCGCAGCGCCGCCCGCGATGGCGACGAGACGCGCTGCATGACCAGCCTGAACGATGCCCGGCGCCTGTCGCGAACCGCCCCCGGCGGCCATGGCGGCTGATGGTTCTCCAAAGACGCGAGGAGCGCTGCATGACCTTCCAACTCGGCCCCTTTCCGCCGGCGCCGCCGCGCGAACCGTCGGTGCCCGACGAACCGCTCCCGGTTCCGGGCGATCCGGCGCGTCCGCCGCTGGGCGAGCCGCCGGGTCCGATCCCCGTGCCGCCTCGCGAACCGCCGCCGGCGCCCGACCGTCTGATGGATCGCCTGATGGGCTGACGGCCATCCCGATCCCGTTCCGGCGATCTCACGGCCGCGATGGCGCGGCGACGATTCCATAGCCCATTCGGTGCATTCGGAGCGGTCCCGACTTGCCAAGAGCGCCCGGACGGGCGATGTGTCAGGGGTTGGCGTCCACCGGTCCACAGATGGACTGGCGAGGGCGCCGCTTCTGTTTGTCGGAGTTCGGGTTTCCCATGCACAATCAGCCGCCCCGCAGCCACGTCTATCGCCAGCCCAACGTCGTCGCCACCCAGGTGACGGCCACCGTGAAATGGTTCAACCCCGAACGCGGCTACGGCTTCGTCAAGGTCGGCGACAGCGGCAAGGACGCCCTGCTGCCGGCCTCGCTCGTCGTGCCCGCCGGCCACACCACCCTGCCGGACGGTGCCACCGTCGTCGTCGACATCGTCGAGGACCGCAAGGGCCAGCAGGTCAGCGTCCTGCACTCCGTCGACCTTTCCACCGCCGCGCCGGCCCGCCCGCAGGGGCGCGAGCGCAGCTTCGGGGATCGCGGCGACCGTGGATTCGGTGATCGGGGCAGTGACCGGGGCTTTGGCGACCGGGGCGGTGACCGGGGCTTCGGCGCGCGTCGCGAAGGCGGCGCTCCGCGCGACCGCAACTTCGGCGATCGGGGCGGCTTCCAGGGTCGTGGACCGGATCGCGGCCAGGATCGCGGCTTCCAGGATCGCGGCGGCCCCCGTCGGCCGCAGCAGGCTGCCAGCGGTCCGACCAGCGAGATGGGCGCCACGGTGAAGTGGTTCAACGGCGGCAAGGGCTATGGCTTCGCCCAGCCGGACGACGGCGGGCGCGACGTCTTCATTCCGGCCCGGGCGCTGGAAAGCGCCGGCCTGCGCGGGCTGGACGACGGGCAGCGCGTGCGCATGACCGTCCGCCAGACCGAAAAGGGCATGGAAGCGGTCAGCCTCAAGGTCGAGTGACCGCTTCGGCCGTCCCGTCACCCCTCTGACGGAACGGAGGACCGGCCCAGATGCTCCGCCGCTTCCCGCTGGTTGCGGGCGGCGGCGTCATCGGGGACGGCCAATCCGGCCTCTGGGCTGTTGACATGGGGTCTGCCAGGGGGGCCGCCGGAATTGCGGCGGTCCTCCTCCTCGATCTCGCGGGCGGCCTGCGCCCAATGGTCGAGATGGCGGTGGTCGGGCCGCCCTTCGTCTTCCCAAATCCGATAGGCCCGGTCACGGACCCGCGGGTCGTCCGGACCCAAGGTGTGTTCCATGATGGTCGGTTCCTGCTGTTGCGGTATGGGGCGGCCGGTCAGCTCCGGTCCGGCTCGGAGGGCGAGGAAATCCGTTCCAGCGCGTCCTGAACCGCGCGGTCGTTCTTGGCATCGGTGGCAAGGTCCCCCAGAGAGACGATGCCGGTCAGCCGGTCGTTGCGGTCCACCACCGGCACCCGCCGGATCTGCTGTCCGGCCATCAGTTCGGTCACGCTGCCGACCGGGTCGTCCTCGTAGCAATAGCGGGGATTGCCGGTCATCACCTCCGACACCTTGCAGCGGTCGGGCTGCTTGCCGGCGGAGATCGCCCGGATGGTGATGTCGCGGTCGGTGACCACACCGACCAGATCCCGCCCATCGCAGACGGGCAGGATGCCGACGTTCAACTGATCCATCAATTGCGCGGCCCGGCGGATGCTGTCGTCGGGCCGTACCGTCTGCACGTCGCGGGTCATGATCTCGCGGATTTTCATGCGGGGGCTTCCTGGATCGGTGGCGGTGGGGCGCGATGAAAGGCGGGCGCTGCTCCTGTCCCGCCCCCAACAGATGCGCCGGTCCGCCGTCCCGCTCAACCTATCCAGTAGAGGGGATTCACCCCGAAGAGCAGCGGGTGCAGCATTAGCATGCCCCCATAGGCGGCAAGCCCGCCGGCCAGCCGCGCCGGTCCCATTTCCGCCAGTCCGCGCAGCGCGCCACGCCAGCCCTGCGGCCCGTTCAGCGGCAGCAGCGCGGTTTCCCCTTGGAAGGCCCGGCCGGCGGGGCTGCGGCGCAGCACGATCTCGTTCTTCACCAGCGCGAACAGGGCGATGGCCGCCATGGTGCCGAACAGCAGAACGCGGCGTCCGTCGCCGGTGGCGTTCAGATGGGCCAGCGCCCACAGCAGCAGCGCCAGACTGCCCGGTGCCCGGGTCAGGCGGTAGATGCCGCGCGGCGGGTTGGGCGCGCCCTGGCTGCCGAAGCGGGTGGTGATGCGGGCGACCAGCAGCAGGAAGACGATGGGCATCACCACCGCCACCAGTGGCGCTGCCCAATCGATGGGCGTGAACAGCACCTCCCCGCCATCGGCGGCGCGATAGGCCAGCACGAAGAGGGCCAGCGTCGCCAGCGAACCGACGGAATGGATCGTCGCGAAGCCGCCGCGGCCGAGCCGGGCGATCAGGGCGGGCCGCACCCCCGGCCAGGACGGCAGGGCATGGCTGAGGAACAGCAGGGCGGCGGCGAGGGCGAGGGGTGCGGTCATGATGCGGACACCAAAGCGTGGATGGGCGGCCTGCGCCTTGATTGGGGTCAAGACATCCGGGATTGGGCCGGCATCGCGGGAACGCCGGCAAGGCCGGCGCGGTTCACGGTAAGACCCCTCCTCCTCCCCCGACCCCGTTGAGCCAATGACCGAGTGGATCATCCAGATCGTGCAGCAGTTCGGCTATCTCGGCATCTTCCTGATGCTGATTCTTGCCCGGGTGCTGCCTCCGGTGCCGGCGGAGACGGTGATTCCGCTGGCCGGCATGGCAGCTGCGACCGGCGAGTTCAACCTGTTGCTGGTGGCGCTGGCCGCCGGGGCGGGGTCGGCGGTGGGGGAACTGGTGTGGTACCTGCCGGCCCACTGGATGGGGCGCGAGCGGTTCGAGGCCTTCCTCCGTCGCCACGGCCATTGGTTGACGGTGAAGCCGGAGCAGGTCCACCGCGCCACCGGATGGTTCGCCCGGCGCGGCGGCGTCGCCGTGCTGCTGTGCCAGCCGCTGCCCGGACTGCGCACGCTGATCTCCGTTCCCGCCGGGGCCTGCGGGCTGCCGATGGGGGTGTTCCTGCTCTATGCCGCCGCCGGGGCGTCGCTGTGGTCGCTGGTGCTGGCCGGCACCGGCTATCTGGTGCGGGTCGGCTTCCCCTGGATCGCCGACTGGATGGTGCCGGGGGCGCTGGTGCTGTTCATCGTCCTGCTGGCGACCTATGTGCTGCGGCTGGTCCGCCACCGCCGCGACACCCGCAGGGAGGAGCGCAGGGAGGAACACCGGGCGGAGCGCGAGGGGATTTCACGCAGCGGTGGCTGAGGACGCGCGGAACCTTCGCCCCGGCCGGGGCGTTTGAGGCGCCAGATACCGCCAAACGAACATCGCCTTCCGGCCAGTCCCCGTTTCCGGCGGGAAGCCCGATCCGAAAGGAACCGACCAGATGACCCGCAAACCCGCAACGACGATCCGGTGGCGAGCCGCCGCCGTGCTGTCGGCGGCGCTCGGCATGGCCGCCTGCGCCTCCGATGTGCCGCCGCCCACCGCCCAGCTCGGCGCCGCCTCCCAGGCGGTGCAGGAGGCCGAGCGCGCCAATGCCCTTCAGTATGCCCCGGTGGCCTTGCAAAGCGCCCGCGACAAGCTGGCCGCCGCCGATAAGGCGATGCGCGCCGACGAGCGCACCCGCGCCCGCCGCCTCGCCGAGGAGGCCCGCGTCGATGCCGAACTGGCCACGGTGACTGCGCAGCGCGCGGTGACCCAGCAGGCCGCGACCGCGGTGGTGAAATCCGCGGTCCCCAACAATCCGCGGTCGGCCGCCATGCCGAATGCGGCGCCGGTCTACAGCGGCTCGACCCTGACGGCGCCGCCGTCCGACCTGAGCGGTTCCAGCTATGGCGGCTCCAGCTCCGGGGCGCCGGCCGCCGTTCCGCCGGCTCCGGCCGGCTCTCTCGGGACCAGTGGCGGCAACAGCTGGGGCTACAGCTATCCGGAGGTGCGTCAATGACCGCGTTCGTTCCCCGTACCGTCCTCGTGCTGGCCGGTCTCGGTCTCGGTCTGGCCGGTTGCGCCACCCAGCCGACCGACAGCGCCGCCCTGACCCAGGCGCGGCAGGATTACAGCCTCGCCGCGGCCAACCCGCAGGTCGCCGGCAACGCTCCGCTGCAGCTGCGCGACGCCGAGACGGCCCTGCGCCGGGCCGAGGCGATGCGCGACCAGGGCGCCGATGCCGCCGAGGTGGATCACCAGGCCTACATCGCCAGCCGCCGGGTGCAGATCGCCCAGGAGACGGCCGGGGTGAAGGGCGCCCAGACCGTGGTCGCCAATGCCGACACCTACCGCCTCCAGGCCCGCAACACCGAGCTGGAGCAGCAGCTGCGCGACCTCCAGGCGCAGCGGACCGAGCGCGGTCTGGTCATGACGCTGGGCGACATCCTGTTCGCCACCGGTCGGGCGGAGCTGACCCCCGGCGCCTATGAGCGCATCGACCGGCTCGCCCGGTTCCTGCAGGCCCAGCCCGGCCGTACCATCCGGATCGAAGGCCACACCGACAGCACCGGCAGCGACACCACCAACCTGCGCCTGTCGGAGGCCCGCGCCAATTCCGTCCGCGACGCCCTGACGATGCGCGGGGTCTCGCCGGCCCGCATCGTCACCCAGGGCATGGGCGAGGCGCAGCCCGTGGCAAGCAACGGCACCGATGCCGGCCGCCAGCAGAACCGCCGCGTCGAAATCGTCATCTCCGACGACGGCCGGGTCGCCGAGACCCGGTAAACGGCCTCACTGCCAGAGTCCCTCTTCCGCAAGGGGAAAGCATCGCCGGGCGGGCCTCGGTGGGTCGTCGAGCCAGCCTGGACGGGCACGCTTTTGTCGCCGGTTTCCGAAAAAAAGCGCTGATGCGGACCGAGATCATGCCCGGATTCCCCTGTTCTTACCCATGAAAGACGCGAGGCTCTGGCCGGACGCCGCGTTGCGGCTCCAGACACGGCATCCGTGTCGTTCCAAAGACGCCTGACCAAAGACGCCCGAGTGCGAGGCGTTGCCACCATGAAGGAGTTCGAGGATGCGTAACCTGATGATCGGTGCTGTTTCGGCAGTTCTCCTGATGGCCGCCCCGGCCATGGCCCAGACCGCTCAGCAAGCCAACCCCGGTACCCTCAAGGGCAGCGGCGCATACCAAACCGCCCCGAGCAGCACCACCAATGTCGGACCGGACGGCATCGTCCACACCCCGCCGGGCGCCACGACCTCGCCGTCGGCCGGCTCGACGACGGGCGGTCCGCTGAACTCCAACGGCATGTCGGGGTCGACCGGCACCTCCGGCAGCACCATGTCGGGGTCCTCGACCTCGCCGGTGCCGGGCGTGACCACCGCGCCGTCGGGCATGGGCAACAACACCGGCAGCAACATCCCGCGCGACAACCAGACCGCGACCGGCACCCACTGCCCGCCGGGCACGCCGAATTGCGGCCCGGACAACGGCGGCAGCCAGTAACCCCCCTGTTGCGGCAACAGCACGGGCGCCCCGGAGCCATCCCTCCGGCGGCGCCCGCGTCGTTTGTGGAGCGGGGAGGGTGTCCGGTGCAGCGACCTGTCCGCGCCGCCAGCCCTTTCGCCGCCTGCGCCCGCGCCTTCAGCCGGGTGCGCGGACCGAGCGGCGGCGCGGCGGCGCTTCCGCGAAATCGTCGAGCGGGGCGGTGCCGGCGGCGGTGGCGACCAGACGGCGGAACAGGGCCTGCTGGCGGCTGTCGGCGACCAGATATTCCGGATGCCACTGCACGCCGATCATGAAGGGATCGTCCGGTGCCTCGATGCCCTGGACGACGCCGGCGCGTTCGCGGGCGACGACGCGCAGGCCGTCGCCGACGCGGTCCACCGACTGATGGTGCAGGGCGTTCACCCGGCATTCGGCGATGCCGAGGATGCGGTAGAGCCGGCTGTCCGGTTCGATCCGGATGCGCTTGCGCGGCAGCACGGTGCGCATGTGCGGAGCCTCCTCGTACACCTCGTGGATGTCGATGTGGAGCGACCCGCCGCGATGGACGTTGATCATCTGCGACCCGCGGCAGATGCCCAGCACCGGCAGCGCGATCTTCGCGGCACAGTCCAGCGCCCTCATCTCCAGCCGGTCGCGTTCGGGATCGATGCGGATCTGCGGACGGGCGGATTCGCCGTAGAGCGAGGCGTCGATGTCGTCGCCGCCGCCGACGACCAGCGCGTCCAGGCGGTCGATGGGGAAGGGCGCATCGGCGGTGATGCGGACCGACGACGCGCCGGCCCGCCACAGGGCGAGCCGGTTGGCCATGGCGGCGATGCGGCTGCCATGGATCGAGGCGGTGATGCCGACCAGCG
>NZ_BADK01000610.1 GCF_000333595.1 Azospirillum sp. B506 | reverse complement strand
CTGCACAAGGGTGTCGTCCCGCTGTTCCCGATGCTGAAGGATGTCGTGTCGGAGACCTACAAGGGCTTCGCCGCCAAGGGGCTGGGCGCCAAGCTGGCGGTGCTGAACCAGCAGCTGGACGGCAAGCTCTATCTGACCGGCGACAGCTTCACCGTTGCCGACGCCTATGCCTACACGGTGCTGAGCTGGCTGCCGCGCATCGGCTTCGACCTGTCGCCTTTCCCGAACCTGACGGCCTTTGCCGAGCGCGTCGCCGCCCGTCCGGCGGTGCAGGCGGCCCATGCGGCCGAGGCCCAGGGCTGACAGCCGCTCGACTGGATGAAAAAAAGGCCCCGTTTCGTTGGAGACGGGGCCTTTTTCTTTGGAGCGCTGCCGGGATCAGGCGGCGCTGGGCTTGCGGCGCATCGGAGTGTTGCCGCCGGGGGTGCCGGCCGCGCGCGGCGCCTGCTTTCCGCTGCCACCGGCGCCATGGGCGTTGCCGTGCGACACGGCATGCGGCGCCGGCCGGCGGTCGTGGCGGTTCTGGTCGTTGCGGGCGGCATCCGGACGCGGGGTGCCGGCCGGCTTACCGGCCTTTTGCGGCGCCTTACCAGGCTGCTGAGCGGCCTTGGGCGCAGCCTTCGGAGCCGAGGCAGCGCGGGCCTGCTGCTGGTTGCGGTTGTTCTGGTTGCGGTTGCTGCCCGGCGCCTTGGGGCGGGGCGGCGGCTTGGACGAGGCGTGGATCTGCGCCACCTCCACCGCATGGTAGGGATGGGTGATGTCGGCCGGGATCGGTTGGCGGATCGTCTTCTCGATGTCCTTCAGATAGCCGACCTCTTCATGGTCGCAGAAGGACACGGCGCTGCCGTCCGTGCCGGCGCGCGCGGTGCGGCCGATGCGGTGGACGTAGCTTTCCGGCTCGTTCGGCAGGTCGAAATTGATGACGTGGCTGATGCCGTCGATGTCGATGCCGCGCGCGGCGATGTCGGTCGCCACCAGTGCCCGCAGCTCGCCGTTGCGGAAGCTCTCCAACGCACGGACGCGGGCCGACTGCGACTTGTCGCCATGGATGGCGTCGGCGGTGATGCCGGCCTTCTTCAGGTGGTCGGCGATGCGGTCGGCGCCGTGCTTGGTGCGGGCGAAGACGATGGTGCGGGCCATCGCCTGGTCTTCGAGCAGGTCGGCCAGCAGGCGGCGCTTGTCGGCACGGTCGACGAACAGGACGCGCTGGTTGATGCGCTCCACCGTGGTCGACTGCGGCGTCACCTCGATGCGCTCGGCATCGGTCAGGATGCTGTTGGCGAGCTCCACCACCGCGTCGGGCATGGTGGCGGAGAACAGCAGGGTCTGGCGCTCCTTCGGCAACACCGCGACCACCTTGCGCACGTCGCGGATGAAGCCCATGTCGAGCATGCGGTCGGCCTCGTCGAGGACGAATACCTCGATGGCGCCGAGATTGACGTGGTTCTGCGCCATCAGGTCGAGCAGGCGGCCGGGGGTGGCGATCAGCACCTCGACGCCGCGGGCGATGGCGGCGACCTGCGGGCTCTGGCCGACGCCGCCGTGGATGACGGTGCGGCGGATCGGCAGATGGCGGCCGTAGGTGGTGAAGCTGTCGCCGATCTGCAGCGCCAGTTCGCGCGTCGGCGTCAGGATCAGCACGCGGGGCGACTTGGCGGCCACGCGCTTCTTGTTCTGGAACAGCCGCTGCAGGATCGGCAGGGTGAAGGCGGCGGTCTTGCCGGTGCCGGTCTGGGCGAGGCCGAGCACGTCGCGGCCGGCCAGCAGAAGCGGGATGGCGCCGGCCTGGATCGGCGTGGCCGTGGCGTATCCCTCCTCCGCGACGGCGCGCAGAAGAGGCTCGATCAGGCCGAGGCCGGAGAATTCGGTCATGGAAGCGATGGTCCTGGTCACCAGAATGGGGGCCGCGCCAGGAGGGAGCGGCCGGGCTTGCGCGCTCCGCGGCGGGTTGGCGCGGAGCCGTCGGGCGGCGGGCGATCAGGTGCCTGCGCGGGCTTGCGCGGCGCCGGGCGCCGTCCGACCCCGGACAGATAGGGCCGGTGGCTTGATTTGGCAAGCAAACTCGGTGCGCGGCAGGGGTGCGCAGGTCGGAAAGGCCATCGGACCGCCAGCTTGGCGGGAGCGGTCGGGGTGCGACCCGCGCGACGCGGTCGCTGCGGCATGGGGTCGCACCCGGGGTCCAGGCTGGTGCTTACGGCTTCTTGATGACGCCACAGGCGAGGCGGTCGCCGGAGTTGCCCGCCGGCTGGCTGATGTAATCGTCGGCCTGGGCGTGGACGACGATCGAGGTTCCGCCCTGCTTGAACAGGCCATCGGCGCCGTCGGTCAGGGTCACCATGTGGGTGATCGCCTCGAACCCGGCCTTGCCGGCCTCGTTGGCCCAGATGTTGGGAAGCTCGCCGTAATGCATGTGCTCGGCCTCCAGCCCGTGCTTGGCGCCCGGGGCGGCGAAATGGCCGCCGGCCGCCTTGAAATCGGGGGTGCAGGCGCCGTTCTCGTGGATGTGGATGCCATGCCAGCCCGGCGGCAGCCCTTCCAGCTGGCCATGGACCAGGATGCCATGCGGGAACTTGGTGAAGGTGACCGTGCCCAGCGGCTTGCCCTGCGCATCGGCGATGGCGGCCTGGGCGGCCGGCGCCGGCGCCGGCGCTGTCGGGGGGGCGGATTGCTGCGCCAGTGCCGGAGCGGCCGCCAGCGACAGGCCGGCGAACAGCAGGGCCGGGATAAGGGACAGGGGGCGGGACATTCCTGTGGGTCCTCCGATTGGCTGTTGGCGTCTTGGCCGGCATGGGAAAAGGTGCCGGCGGGTTCGCGACGTTGCGCCGCTGTGAAACCGCTCTGGGATTGCGAACGGTTTTCAGTATGATGGGGGCATCGGCAAGCAAAGACCAGGGTTGGGGTTATGACGTCGCGTCTGGAAGCGTTGTGCATGGAGAAGGGGCTGAAGATGACCGGGCAGCGCCGTGTCATCTCCCAGGTTTTGTCAGAGGCGGATGACCATCCCGATGTCGAGGAGGTGCATCGTCGCGCCGTGCAGATCGACCCGCGGATCTCCATCGCCACCGTCTACCGCACCATGCGGTTGCTGGAGGACGCGCAGGTGATCGAGCGCGTCGATCTGGGCGACGGCCGCGCGCGGTACGAAGAGGCGACGGCCGACCACCACCATCACCTGATCGACACCCGCACCGGCCGGATCATCGAATTCGCCAGCCCGGAGCTGGAGGCGATGAAGGAGCGGATCGCACGCGAGCTTGGCTACAAGATCGTTGGCCACCGGCTGGAAATCTACGGCGTCCCGCTGGATGACGCGGTCAATGACGCCGGGGATGAGGAGGAGCATCCATGACCGATCCCCGTTTTCCCGATGCCGACCAGCCGGTCGCCGAGGCCATTGCCTGCCGCAATGCGGTACAGCGTTGCTACTCCGGTCTGTGCCGCTGCGGGCAGCCGGAACGCTATGCGCTGGAAGCGGCGGTGACGGTCTATCGCTATCATCATCCCGAGATCCCGCCGGCCCAGGCGGAGACCATCGTCAGCCATTGGGTGGCGGGGCCGCTTCGGCATTGATGGGCCCGTTTTCGGCCGGCGCAAATATGAAAATAGTCCTTGATCATCGCTGCTTAAAGTCCTAAAACCATTCTTGTCAAGGCAACCGGTCCGCCTCCGGACCTTATGCCCGACAGCACCTAAGCTCCCCCCCCCCCTCGCTTCGGTCCGAAAAGGGCCGGCCAGACGGTTGAACGTCCGGCCGGCCCTTTTCTTTTTCGCGTTTCGCCCGCGGCCGGCGCCGTGTCCCGCACGCAGCGCCGACAACCGGGTGGCGGAACGAGTCCCCCGCCATGCTCCCCGCGGGATCCGCAGGAACGCGAAAGGAAAAAATACCCATGTCGACCAGTATCGCCCAGGCGTTCGTCAAGCAGTTCGAGCGCGAGGTCCACGAGGCCTATCAGCGCATGGGCTCCAAGCTGCGCAACACGGTGCGCAGCAAGAACAACGTGCAGGGCGCCTCCACCGTCTTCCAGAAGGTGGGCAAGGGCGCCGCCTCCACCAAGTCGCGCCATGGCGCCGTTCCGGTGATGAATCTGGACCACACGCCGGTCGACTGCGCGCTGTACGACTTCTATGCCGGCGATTGGGTCGACCGGCTGGACGAGCTGAAGACCAACATCGACGAACGGCAGATCATCGCCAATGCCGGCGCCTATGCGCTGGGCCGCAAGACCGACGAGTTGCTGATCGCCGAGCTGAACAGGTCCGTCAATTACGCCGGCAGCGCCACCGACGGGCTGACCAAGGCCAAGATCCTGACCGCCTTCGAGATGATGGGCGAGGCCGACGTGCCGGACGACGGTCAGCGCTATGCGGTTGTCGGCTGGAAGCAGTGGAGCCAGCTGCTGGGCATCGAGGAGTTCGCCAGTTCCGATTATGTCGGCAGCGACGAGCTGCCCTGGCGCGGCACCCAGGCCAAGCGCTGGCTCGGCACGCTGTGGCTGCCCCATTCCGGCCTGACGCTGAACGGCAATATCCGGCTCTGTCATTGGTACCATAAGACGGCGGTCGGCCATGCGGCCGGTGCCGACGTGAAGACCGACATCACCTGGCATGGCGACCGCGCAGCGCATTTCGTCAACAACATGATGAGCCAGGGCGCCGCGCTGATCGACACCACCGGCGTGGTGACCCTGCGCTGCCTGGAGAGCTGAGCGGGGGAGGGTGATCCCTCCGCTCTGCCGCATCCCCCCACAAAATCCGGAGTCTTCGATCCATGGCCTATGCGTCCAAGGATTTGAGCGTGCTCGCCTATGCGAACGGCTTCACGCTTTGGCACTACACCACCCACGACGGGGCGACCGATGTCGACACCGCCGGCTATTTCAACGGGGCGGCCGACCTGCTGCGGGTCGGGGACATGCTGCTGGCCAACTGCGCGGTCGGCGGCAGCACCCCGGCGACCGGCGTGCTGGTGGTCTCCGCCAGCGCCAACGGGGCGGTCGACGTCGCCAACCTGACACCGTTCGGCACCGCCAACAGCGACTGATCCGCCGAGGGAGGGCGCCGCATCGCCGGCGCCTTTCCGAAACCCCGCAATGGGAGACCTGTCCATGGCCCTGACCGCCATCGGCCTGTGCGGGCGTGCGCTGATCAAGCTCGGCGCCACCGCCATTGCCTCCTTCGACGACGGCACCGCCGAAGCGGAGGTGGCCGCCGCCCTCTATGGCCCCACGCGCGACGCGCTGCTGTCGGCCAATGGCTGGAGCTTCGCCAGCGTGCTGGCCACGCTGCCGCGTCTGGCCGAGCCGCCGGTCGCCGATTATGCCAACGCCTTCCAGCTGCCGGCCGATTTCCTGCGGGCGCTGGGGGCGGGCGGCGACGGGCGGGCGCGCGGCCTGTCCTATCGCATCAATGGCCGCACCCTGCTGTGCGATGCCGGCACCGTCACCCTGTCCTACATCGGCCGTCCGGCGGAAGAGGAGTTTCCCGCCTTCTTCGATCAGGCGCTGATCGCCCGGCTGGCCGCCGAATTCTGCCTGCCGCTGACCGAAAGCTCGACGCGGGCGGAACTGCTGGCCCAGCTGGCCGAGAGCGAGTTCCGCCGCGCCCGCCAGATCGACGCCCAGCAGGACAGCCAGCCCGGCTTCGAGGACTTCACCCTGATCGACGCGAGGTCTTGATGGGACGGCTGCATCAGGTGAAGACCAATTTCACCGCCGGCGAGGTGTCGCGCCGCCTGTTGGGGCGGGGCGATCTCAAGGCCTATGACAACGGTGCGCTGGCCCTGCGCAACCTGTTCATCGACCCGACCGGCGGGGTGACGCGGCGGTCGGGCCTTGGCTTCACCGCGCTGGCCCGCGGCGACGGCCGGCTGGTGGCCTTCGAGCGCAACAGCGAACAGACCTATCTGCTGGTCTTCACCGACCGTTGGATCGACCTGTTCCAGGGCGGGACCAAGCTGGCGTCGGTCGCTGCGCCCTGGACGTTGACGCAACTGGCGCAGATCACCTGGACGCAGAGCGCCGACACGTTGCTGGTCTGCCACCCCGACTTGCCGCCGCGCAAGCTGACGCGCGGCGACGATGGGACCTGGACGCTATCGGACTGGGCCTTCGCGGTCGAGGGTGAGCTGCTGCGCATCCCCTTCCACCGCTTCGGCGATCCGGCGGTGACGGTGACGCCGTCGGGAACGGCGGGGGCGATCACCGTCACCGCGTCGGCTCCGGTGTTCGATCCGCGCCAGGACGGCACGCGCCTCCGCATCAAGGGCAAGCAGCTGCAAGTCACCGGCGTGGTGTCGGCCACCCAGCTCAACGCCACGGTGAAGGAGGCGCTGGCCGACACCCAGCCGACGACGCAATGGGACGAGCAGGCCTTCTCCGCCCTTCGCGGCTGGCCGGTGTCGGCGGCTTTCCATCAGGACCGGCTGGTGATCGGCGGCTCGCGCGATCTGCCCAACCGGCTGTGGCTGTCGCGCTCCGCCCAGATCTGGAATTTCGATCTGGGCGAAGGACTGGACGATCAGGCCATCGAGTTCGGCATCCTGTCCGATCAGGTGAACGCGGTGCGCGCCGTCTTTTCCGGACGGCATCTGCAGGTCTTCACCTCGGGCGCCGAATATATGGTGACCGGCGATCCGTTGACGCCGCAGAGCATGCAGGTCAACCGGCAGACGCGCATCGGTTCGCCGATGGACCGCGCCATCCCGCCGCGCGACGTGGAGGGGGCGACCCTGTTCGTGCCGCGCAACCGGCGCGAAATCCGCGAGTTCCTCTACACCGACACCGAGGCTGCCTATCAGGCCAACGACCTCGCCCTGCTGGCCCGCCATCTGGTGGCGAGCCCGCGCGACCAGGATTACGACCAGAACCGCCGGCTGCTGTTCGTGGCGATGGAGGACGGCACGCTGGGGGCGCTGACCGCCTATCGGGCGGAGGACGTCACCGCCTGGACCCTGCTGGAAACCGACGGGGCGGTGCGCTCCGTCGCCGCAGTGGGGGACGAGGTGTATGCGCTGGTCGGGCGGCGCGGCGTCTGGACCGTCGAGCGGTTCGATGACGGACTGAACCTTGACGCCGCGATCACGGCGGAGCGGGGGGAGGCAACCGCCGTCTGGGGCGGGCTGGCGCATCTGGAGGGGCGGACGGTCACCATCGTCGCCGACGGGGTGATCCGCACGCCCGCCACCGTCCAGGCCGGCAGCGTCACGCTCGACCCGCCGGCCCGCAAGGTGGAGATCGGGCTGCCCTACACCCACCGGATCGAGCCGTTGCCGCCCAACCTGCTGGGTCAGGCGACCGGGGCCGACATCGTCCGGCTGGTCGCCGTCACCTTCCGGCTGGAGGAGACGGCGGCGCTGCGCGTCGATCTGGGGCGCGGGTTGCAGGAACTTCCGCTTCACCGGCTGGGACCGCAACCGGCCGGCGGGGTGCCGCCGCTGGTGTCCGGCGACCGCCGGCTGCGGGCGCTCGGCTGGCGCCATGACACCGACCTGCCGCTTTGGCGCATCGAGCAGGATGCGCCGCTGCCTTTCACGCTGCTTTCCGTGACCATGGAATTGAAGGTGAACGACTGATGGGTGGAATAACTCCCCTCGTGAGCACGGCACTGCCGCTGGCGAATTCCGTCATCGGCACCGTGCGCAACGCCAGCGCCGGCCAGTCCAGTGCCGGCCAGTCCAGCGCCGCCGCGCAGCAGGCCGCCGCCCAACAAGCGGCTGCCGAGCTGGAATACAAGCGCCAGCAGGACGCGGCACAGGCCGCCGCCGCGCAGGCGGCGCTGGAACAGAAGTACCGCGAGGAAGCCGCGGCGGCCGAACGCAGCGCCCAGGCCGCCGCCGCCGCCCGCCAGCAGCAGGCCCAGCTGGAGGCCGAGGCGCAGGCCCGCCAGTGGACGCATGACGCCGAGTTGCGTCAACAGGAACAGGAGTTGCAGCGCCAGAAGGACGAGGCATCGGCGGCTGCCGCTGCCGCGGCGCGGGCCAAGGAGATGGACGATTACCGCTCCAGCCAGGAACAGACGCTGGCCCAGCTGCGCGCCAGCCAGGAGGAGGCGGTGCGCGCCAAGGAGGCCGACGCGCAGACCCAGCTTTCCCAGCTGACAGCGGCGGCGGATGCGGCCGAGCAGCGCCGGCTTGCCGCCTTGCGCCAGGCGGTCAGCAAAACCCGCGCCGGGCTGGGGGCGCGGGGCGTCACCGCGCAGGACGGTTCGGGCGAGGCGATCCTGCTGGGGCTGACCAACTCCAGCGAGACCGAGCGCAAGGACGCCCAGGCGACCGATCAGCTGAAGCGCGCCGCCATCCAGCAGAGCCTGGACGAGGCCAAGCGCCGCAACCTGCTGGAGTTGTCGCAACTCGCCGACCGTCAACGGCTGGAATACATGAGCAAGTTCTTTTGAGCCTGCTTGCTTCCGCCTGCCCGGAGTTTCCCGATGTCCACGTCGCTTCCCATCCCGCGCGGCACCCCGCGCGTGCAATATCTTGCCGACGGCGCGCAGCGGGTCTTCACCTACCCGTTTCCGATCTTCGCCGACGAGGATCTCCAGGTCTTCCTGGGGGCCGCCCTTCAGAGCACCGGCTATGCGGTCGGTGGCGCCGGTGCCAGCGGAGGCGGGGCCGTGACCTTTGCCAGCGCTCCGCCGGAGGGGACCGTGGTGCTGCTGCGCCGCCGGCTGCCGATCGAACGGCGCAGCGATTTCGGCGAAAGCGGGCCGCTGCCCGCCGCCGCCCTCAATGGCGAGCTGGACCGGCTGACGGCGATGCTTCAGCAGCTGGCGGGCGATCAGGAGCTGATGCTGCGCTATGGCGACAGCGACCTGCCGGCCTCTCCCCTGCTGCCGGAGCGGGGCTTGCGCCAGGGCAAGCTGCTGGCTTTCGACAGTGCCGGCAATCCCACAATCCGCCCGCCGGTGGACGAGGAGGCGCTGGCGACCTATGTGCCGCCGGGTGCCGGGGCCACTGCCCGGCCGGTGCGCGACAAGCTGGCCGACCTTGTGTCGGTGAAGGATTTCGGTGCGATCGGCGATGGGCTGGTCGATGACACGCTTGCCTTGCAGGCGGCGCTGACCTCCGCCCGCGCGGTGTTCGTGCCGCCGGGCACCTACCGCATCGCCAACACGCTGACGCTCGGCCATGGACAGACACTGTATGGGTCAGGGCAGGCGTCGGTGATCCGGGGAGTGTCCAACGATTTCGACCTCGTTCATCTGCCGGACGGCTACGCCAGCCTGTCGGGACTGCGGCTGGAGCAGGGCAAGGCGGGGGTGCGGCTGTTCGGGCGCGACGGCCCTTGCGTGCAGAACAGCCTGACCGACCTGACCCTGTGGGAACCGGAGGTCGGGCTGGTCTTCGACGGCTATATCGACCCGAACCTGCCCTGCTATTGGAACAACATCGCCCGCGTGCTGGTGGCGCGGCCGTCGCGGCATGGGGTGTGGCTGACGCGGACGGGGGCGGGCGACACGCCGAACGCCAACCGCTTCCACGCGGTGCGGGTCTATTCGCTGTCGGCACCGATGAGCGGTTGCGGCTTCTTCGTCGAGCAGGGTCGGTTCAACAACGCCTTCTTCGATTGCGAGGCCAATCTGTGGCCGGGGGCCGAGGCCTGCTTCCGCGTCGGCACCGTCACCGACAAGACGCTGATCGTGAATTTCTACGCCGAGTCGCTGGGGGCGCTGCCGAACCTGCAAATCGATGCCGGGTCGGTGGAGACGGCGGTCGTCAACCTGTTCTCCGCCGCCGCCGGTCCGGCGATCCTCGACCGCTCCGGCGGGCAATACACGGCGGTCAATGCCGGCTATCCGGAGAAGAACCGGCTCCAGCGCAGCCGCGTCACCGAACTGGTGGTGGAGGCCCTGCGCTACGACACCGAGTATGTGGAGCCGGCAAAGGGCGGTGTGGTGGCGCTGGACCTGAGCAGTTCGGTCTATCTGGCCAGCGCCTATGCCGGGGCGGTGGAGGTGCGGCTGCCGAAGGCGGAGGACGCCAACGGCCACGCGGTGACGATCAAGCGCACCGATGCTTCGGCCAACCCGCTGACGGTCAGCGAGACCGGCGGGCCGGGGCCGGACGGGCGGCTGCTGTCGCTCGGCAACCGGTACGACTTCGTGACGCTGGTGTCGAACGGGGCGGGCTGGTGGATCGTCGCCGGCAACAACCCTCCGGGAAACGCCCAGTATCACGAGGCTCCCGGCCTGTTCGAGCCGGACCTGAACCAGCAGCTCTATCTCGTCAGCGCCTGGAACGGGGCGGTGGAGGTGCGGCTGCCGGCGCCGTCGGCCCCCCATGCGGTCGGGCGCACGGTCACCGTCAAGAAGTCCGACACCGGCGGCAACCGCGTCACCGTCACCCAGGCCGGCGGTGGCGGGCCGGACAGCGAGGCCATCGCGCTGACCGCGCAGGGCCATGCGGTGACGGCGATGTCGAACGGCGCCGGCTGGCACATCCTGGGGCGGAATCCATGACGGGAAAGGACGAGAATGGCTTCCGCGCCTTCGTCCAGGGCTGGAACGCCATGGTGGAGCTGAAGACGCCGGCCCACCACGCGCGGATGGCCGGATGGCTGGAGGAGCATATGGCCGGGCGGGAGCGGCGGATGCTGCTGATGGCCTTCCGCGGCTCGGGCAAATCGACGCTGGTCGGGCTGTTCGCGGCCTGGCTGCTGCTGCGCGATCCCAACCGGCGGCTGCTGGTGCTGGCCGCCGACCTGAAGCTGGCGATGAAGATGGTGCGCAACGTCAAACGCATCCTGGAACGTCATCCCGACTGCGGCCACCTGAAGCCGCCTGCCAAGGAGCGCGACCAATGGGCGGCAGACCGCTTTACGGTGGTGCGGCCGATGGAATTGCGCGACCCGTCGATGGCGGCGGCCGGCATCGGCGGCAACATCACCGGCAGCCGCGCCGACGTGGTGATCTGCGACGATGTCGAGGTTCCGCGCAACGCCGACACCGCGGTGAAGCGCGCCGCCCTGCGCGAACGGCTGTCGGAGCTGGAATATGTGCTGGTGCCGGGCGGGGCGCAGCTCTATGTCGGCACGCCGCATGCGCAGGACAGCCTCTATGCCGCGGAGACCGACGACGGCAGCCCGCCCTTCCTCGACGGATTCGAGCGGCTGGTGCTGCCGGTCTACACCGAGGACGGCCAGGGCAACCGCATCTACACCTGGAAGGAGCGCTTCGGCGAGGCGCATGTCGCCCGCATCCGCAAATCCACCGGTCCCAACAAATTCACCAGCCAGATGCTGCTGCGTCCGGTCAGCATCACCGACGGGGTGCTGGACGTCGGCAAGCTCGGCCGCTACGACGCGGAGCTGGAATATCGCGAGGCGCTGGGGCGCGCGGTGCTGACGCTGGATGGGGTGAAGCTCGTCTCGGCCACCTGCTGGTGGGACCCGGCCTTCGCACGGCCGGCGGGGGAAGGGGACGGCAGGACGAAGAACGGCGACGGCAGCGTGGTCGCCGCGGTGTTCGCCGGGGAGAACGAGCGCTTCTACCTGCACCGGGTGCAGTATCTGGCCGTCGATCCCAGGGCGGAGGAGACCGAGGCCGACCAGCAATGCCGGCAGGTGTCCCGCTTCCTGGCCGACAATCATCTGCCGGCGGTCCACGTCGAGATCAACGGCCTGGGCCGCTTCCTGCCCGGATTGCTGCGCAAACGGCTGCGCGACGACCGGCTGGCCGCCGGGGTGGTCGAGCAGAACAGCCGCACGCCCAAGGCCCAGCGCATCGTCAAGGCCTTCGACGCCCTGCTGGCCGACCGTCGCCTGCTGGCCCATCGGCAGGTCTGGGAAACGCCGCTGATCCGCGAAATGCGCGACTGGCGTCCGGACGGCCGCTATCGCGGACCCGATGACGGGCTGGACGCGGTGGCCGGCTGCCTGGGGGCCGAACCCTGCCGTTTCGACCGCAGCACCGCCCCGCCCGAACGCCGCGCCGACTGGCGCGGTGCCGGTGCCGTGGTGGCGCCGGCGGATTGGGAGCTCTGAGCTTTTCACCACACCACACGAACGGGAGACCCCGATGCATGATGCCTTGACCGGAGGCCTGGATCTCGCTTGGTGGATCACCGCCGTCGAGTTGCCGGCGATGGGCGGGCTGTTCTGGCTGATCGCGCGGGTGCGCAAGGATGCCGACAGCGCGCTGGACGACCTGCGGAGCCGGGCCGAGGAGGCCCAGGCGCAGGTGCGCGAGAGCCTTGCCGCCTACAAACTGGAGGTCGCGAAGACCTATGTCTCCTTCGCGACGCTCAAGGATGTGGAGCAGCGCCTGACCGACCATCTGATGCGGATCGAGACCAAGCTCGATTCGGTCTTCATACCGGTGGAGGGCGGGCGGCGCTGACCGGCGGGGGAGCGGCCGGGTCAGTCGGCGTGGTGGATCATCGCCTGGTAGATCTTCCAGGCGATCTCGACCGACACACCGCCGGCCCGCGCGCCAGCCGCCAGCATGGTGGCGCTGGGCTTCAGCGGCACCGCGGTTTGACCCGGCTCGCACAGCGCACCCATGGCGGTGACCGAGGTGCCCAGTTCCACGCTGCAGGGCTGGCTCTTCTTCATCAGGCTCATGGAAATCGCGTTCATGGCGGGTCCTCCGTTGACTTCAAACCGTCACAGCAAAAGCGGTGCCAACCGCCATCCACGGCGCAAATCATGGGAATCGCAGGGGTTGCGGGGGCAAAGCCGCCGATCCCGCAGCGGTTTCCGGCCGCCAAAATCAAAAATACCCGCAAAATGCCGAATTGTTTCGGGTGTGCTTTGCAAAATGCAACGCGCAAAGCGGGCGGAATTGCATTCGGGGAGTCGATCTTGCGTTGTGCCGCGGCGGGCAGAACGGTACGCCGTCAGAGCGCGGCGCAACTGCGGCGTCGAGGTCTCTGGCCGCTGGCCGCGCATTGGGTTAGTGTCCGGCCGTCATGACCGACCGCATCATTCACCACATGTGCCGCGCGGACGAGTGGGACGCCGCCCGCCCGGCCGGCCGCTATCCCGGCTCGTCCCAGGATGTCCAGGACGGCTTCATCCATTTCTCGACCGCCGCACAGGTGGTGGAGAGTGCCGCCAAACACCGCGCCGGCCAGGACGGCCTGCTGCTGCTGACGGTGGACGCCGGTCGGCTCGGCGATGCCCTGCGCTGGGAGCCGTCGCGCGGCGGGCAGCTGTTCCCGCATCTGTACGGGCCGCTGCCGGTCGATGCCGTGCTGCGCGCCGACCCGCTGCCGCTGGGCCGCGACGGGCGCCATGTCTTCCCCGCCGGCTTTCCCTTCACCCTCCAGGACCTCGTTCCGTGATCGACTTCTATCCGCTTGCCGGGCCGGTGCTGTTCCGCTTCGACCCCGAGACCGCGCATGGCCTGACCATCAAGGCGCTGAAGACCGGACTGGTCCCGCCGGCCCGCGGCAAGGACGACCCGGCGCTGCACACCCGCGTCTGGGGGCTGGATTTCACTAACCCGGTCGGGCTTGCCGCCGGCTTCGACAAGAATGCGGAAGTGGTCGACGCCATGCTGAACCAGGGTTTCGGCTTCGTCGAACCCGGCAGCGTCACCCCGCGGCCCCAGCCCGGCAATCCGCGCCCCCGTCTGTTCCGGCTGGTCGAGCAGCGCGCGGTGATCAACCGCATGGGCTTCAACAACGAGGGGCTGGAGGCCTTCGCCCAGCGGCTGGAGCGCCGCCGCACCGCCGGCAAGCAGGCTCCCGGCATCGTCGGCGCCAACCTGGGCAAGAACAAGGACACGGTCGACGCCGCCGACGACTACGTGATCGGCGTGCGCCGGCTGGCGCCGCTGGCCGACTATCTGGTCGTCAATGTGTCCTCCCCCAACACGCCGGGGCTGCGCGCGCTCCAGGGCCGCGACCCGCTGCGCGCCCTGCTGGAGCGGGTGCTGGAGGCGCGGGCGTCCTGCGGCCTGACCCGCAATCCGCCGCTTCTGCTGAAGATCGCCCCCGATCTGACGGTGGAGGATAAGAGCGACATCGCCGCGGTGGCGCTGGAGTCCGGCATCGACGGGCTGATCGTCTCCAACACCACCATCGCCCGGCCCGACAGCATCCCGGCGGCGATGCGCAGCGAGGCCGGCGGCCTGTCCGGTGCGCCGCTGTTCGAGGCGTCGACCTCCGTGCTGCGCGAGATCTACGCGCTGACCGGCGGCAAGCTGCCGATCGTCGGTGTCGGCGGGGTGGCGACGGGCGCGGACGCCTATGCCAAGATCCGGGCCGGCGCCTCGCTGGTGCAGCTCTATTCGGCGATGGTCTATGCCGGGCCGGCGGTGGTCCACCGCATCCGCCGCGATCTGGCCGAGCTGTTGCGTCGCGACGGCTTCCATTCGGTCGCCGAGGCGGTGGGGGCGGATCATCGTTGAGGGGCATCGCTGAGGGGGTGCCGCTGAGGGACTGACCGCGCCGGCCGCGCAGGATGCGGCGGACAGGGGCGTAGCATTAACGGATCGTCAAGCGGACGTCCCGACAGTGGGGACGCCCGCCCGGTTCCGCGTCATGCTCGTTCCGGAGGCTGTGCGCCGTGAAAGCCCTGACCGCCGATCTCCGTCCCGGAACCGCCGCGCCGGGCTCGGCCATTCCCACCATTGTGGCTCCTGCAATGACCCTGCTGACGCACCTCGTCTATGCGCTGGCCTATCTGATTGCCGGGATTGCCGCCGGCGCGGCCCTGTGGGCGTTGCGTCCGGAGGCCGATCCGCTGGTGGCGTGGCTGGCCGGTGCGCTTGTGGTGCTGGCCGGCGCGCTGGTTCACGAGGTGGTGACCCGGCTGGAGCGCGAGCGCAAGGCCGCCCGCCGCGTCGCCCGCCTGACCGACCGGGTCGAGGAGTTGGCCCGGCTGCTGGAGCAGCGGCTTGCTGCCGAGTCCGGCGCCGATCCGGACGGCGGGGGGCGCTACGACGCGGTGATGCAGGAGGTGAAGCTTCTGCAGTCGCTGGTCGCCCGCCTGACCGAGCGCCGCGCCCCGCGCCCGCCGGCCGCCAGTGCGGAGCGTCGCCCAATGCCGTCCGCTGGGCCGTCCGCTGAGCCGTCCGCTGGGTCCTCTGCTGCACCGATTCCCGCCGCGCCGGCTCCGATGGACGATGCGACGGTTCTGGAGGCTGTGCGCGACGCGCTGAAGGCCGACCGCATCGACGTCTATCTCCAGCCCATCGTCAGCCTGCCTCAGCGCAAGCATCGCTTCTACGAGGTGTTTTCGCGCGTGCGGGCGGCCGACGGGCAGCAGATCATGCCCGACCGCTATCTCGACATCGCGGAGCGCGAAGGGCTGATCGCCACCATCGACAACCTGCAGCTGGTCCGCTGCGTCCAGCTGATCCGCGAGACGGAGCGGCGCCAGCACGCCATCGGCTTCTTCGCCAACATCTCCGCCGCGACGCTGGCGGACGCGGAGTTCATGCGCCAGTTCCTGAACATGATGGCGCAGAACCACGCCCTGGTGCCCAAGCTGGTGTTCGAGCTGAGCCAGCACGCCGTCAGCGCTGGCGGGGCGGTGACGATGGGCATCCTGTCGCAGCTGGCGCGGCTGGGCTTCCGTTTCTCGATGGATCAGGTGACGGACCTGTCCATCGACCTCGACCGGCTGCTGCGCCACGAGTTCCGCTGCATCAAGCTGGACCGTGCGCTGGTGCTGGATCCTGCCAACGCCGGGCGCATCCGCGAGCTGCGCCGCCGCTGCGCCGCCGACGGCATCGACCTGATCGTCGAGAAGATCGAGACGGAGAACCAGCTGGTCGACGTGCTCGACACCGGCTTCGACTTCGGCCAGGGCTACCTGTTCGGCGAACCGCGGCTGAGCCGGAAGCCGGAGTGACGGTTGAAGGAAAGGTCGGCATCGGACCGATGCCGGGTTGTGGCGTCAATGCAGCGTTGGCCTTTCGGCAGGCTTGATTTCCCCCGCCGCGCTTGACATTCCCCCACGCGGCGATGGAAATTTCGCGTTCCCGGCCAGGTCCGGGCACCCGATGCGGGTGAGACCAACACTAGTAAATGGGACTTCG
>NZ_BADK01000611.1 GCF_000333595.1 Azospirillum sp. B506 | reverse complement strand
TGATGATGACCACCTGGCTGCGGCCGTTGAACACGGCGGCGCTGACTTGGTCGACAGCTGCTGCACGAAATCGAGGTGAAAGTCGGCGCCGGCCACGCCGCGGAACTTGCCCCCGATGACAACCGGCACCGACAGGGTCGCCAGATACACCTGCTTGCCCTGCACGATGTAGGGCAGGGGGTCGAGCACGCTTTCGCGCCCGGTCTCCTGCGGGCCGATGTACCAGCCGCCTTTCATGACGCCGTTGGGATGGCGGTCTCGGCTGTCATATTCGACCAGCGGCTGCAGGGCGATGCGGCCGTTCTGGTCGCGGTTCCAATAGGGGATGAAGCGGCCGGTGGCGTCGGTGCCGGTTTCGCGGCGGTTGCGGAACTCCTCGTCGCTGCCGTCGAGCGCATTGGGCTCCCAGGCCGAATAGGTGCCGTTGAACAGCGGGTTCTGTTTCAGGACCGACAGCAGCACGCCGTTGAACGCCTCACGCCGCCTTTCAGCAGGCACATTGCCGGGTGCACCGTCGTCGGCAAGGCTGGAGAAGCTGTTCGCCATCGTCCGCGCCGCGTTCAACGCGGTGTCGAATTCCGACCGCAGCAAGCCGGCCTGGGTCGCCGCGAGATTCTGCAGGGACTCCGTCGTCTTGCCTTCGAGGATGCGTTCGACATTCCCGGTGACGAGCTCGTTGCTGGAGCGCGTCGACAGGACGGCGAAGCCGACGAGCACGGCGACGGTGCCCGCCAGGCACAAGCCCGACAACATGGCGATTTTCGATTGGATGGATTTTGTTGTCATGAAGGAGTCCCCCCAGCTTTGTGCTGTGCGATTGGGAAGACTGTCGAACTCTAAAATTAACGAGTGTTTAACGACAAATTAGGGTCGCATACCGCGATATGGTCCTTAAGTGTTAGAAGAGTTGTATATTGAGGGATGATTTGAAAGTGGGATGTCGATTATTTGCAAAAACAGCAATATCAATTTTATTTCGCTTGTCTGTTATTATATGTCGGGATAAGGGCTGTCGGCGAAACGTGATGAACCGTGCATCCAAGGGGCTTTGCCTGAATACTGTAGTATTCACAGGCGTTTGCGGTCAGCCTTTGCGTGCCCGTGGATGGGCGTTGCGATACACGTTCATCAATTGCTCATTCTCCACATCCGTATAACGCTGGGTTGTGGAGAGGGAAGCGTGGCCGAGCAGATCCTGGATGGCGCGCAGGTCGCCGCCGTCCGCCAAAAGATGGGTCGCGAAACTATGTCGCAGGGCGTGCGGGGTGGCGCTGTCCGGCATTCCCATCAGGGCGCGCAGCTTCTGCATCTGGTGCTGGGCGACGCTGGCGTTCAGCCGGCCGCCGCGGGTGCCGACGAACAGCGGACCGTCGGGTGCCAGCGCGAAGGGGCAACTGTCGATATAGGCGCGCACCGCCTCCGTCACCGCCGGCAGGACGGGGATCATGCGGTCCTTGCGGCCCTTGCCGGTGACGCGCAGCGTGTCGCCCAGTGGGGCGTCCTTGGTGGCAAGACCCAGCGCCTCGGAGATGCGCAGGCCGCAACCGTAGAGCAGGGTGAACAGGGCACGGTCGCGCTTGCCGATCCAGGGCTCCTCGCGGTCGCGCTCGGCCTCCTCCAGCAGACGGTCGGCGTCGATCTCGGTCAGCGGGCGCGGGGCCGGGCGCTTGACCTTCGGCGTGGCCAACGTGGCGACGGCGGGGTTGTGCAGGCGGCCGCTGCGGTCCAGCCAACGGAACAGGTTGCGCACCGCCGCCAGCTTGCGCGCCCGGCTGGCCCCGACCAGACCGTCCATCGCCTGCCGGGACATCCAGGCGCGGAAATCCGCCGCCTTCAGGTCGCCCAAGTCGTTCAGCGAGGGCGGCGAGCCGCCGCGGAATTCGGTGAGGAAGCGCAGGAATTCGCCGACGTCGGCGGTGTAGGCCGACAGGGTGTGGCGGGAGACCGCTTTCTCGCTCTCCAGCCATTGCCGCCAATGGGCCAGCGCGTCCTGGACGTCGGGCTTGGCGGAAAAACCCAGAACCGGTTCGGTCACGCCGGCAGTTCCAGCCAGCCGCGGATCACCCGCTCGATGACGCGGGCGAGGAAGCCGACCAGCTCGGTGCCCTGGCCATTGTGGAAGGTGTCGGGTTCGCGGCTGCCGAAGGCGAGCAGCCCGTCGGGGGTCTCGCTGGAAACCTGGATGCGGATCAGTGCCTCCGACCGGACGAGGCCGGCGCCGGGGCCGTAGATCTCGGGATCGCCCTGGATGTCGGTGTTCAGCACCACGTCGGCGCGTCCCAGCCGGTCGGCGATGGCGCCCGGCTCCACCACCCGCACGCCGGATCGGTGGACATGGGGGATGTCGGTGCCATTCGATTCGATGACCAGACAGGCGACGTCGAGGTCGAGCAGGACTGCGAGGTCGGTGGTGATGGTCTGGATCAGCTGCTCGAAGCTCTGGGCGTCGAGCAGGAACAGGACCGCGGCATGGATGCGGTTCTGGCTGTTCAGGTTGGCCCGGCTGGTGCCGATCAGCTCGCGCTGCTGGTCCTTGAGGGTGCGGACCTCGGCGCGCAGCCGGTCGACCATGAAGGCCTGGAGGTCCACCACCCCGCGCCCGCGGTCGAGCGACGGCGGGGTGAGGTGGTGGACCAGATCGGCATTCTGGGCCAGGAAGTCCGGGTGGGTCCGCAGGTAGGCGCGAACATCCTCCGAAGAGAGCGTCGACGCCTGTCGCGCGGGGTGGCCCGGTTCGCGGCCCCTGTCGGCCATGATCGCTCCGGCCCGCCTTACAGGATCGACTGGCCGGTCTTCTTCCAGTCCTCGACGAACTGGGCGAGACCCTTGTCGGTCAGCGGGTGGTTGAACAGCTGCTTCAGCACCGAGGCCGGCGCGGTCACGACATGGGCGCCCAGGCGGGCGGCCTTGACGATGTGCATCGGGTTGCGGATCGAGGCGACCAGCACCTCGGTCTTGAAGGCGTCGTAATTGTTATAGATCTCGCAGATGTCCTTGATGATGCCCATGCCGTCCTGGCCGATGTCGTCCAGCCGGCCGACGAAGGGCGAGACGAAGCTGGCGCCGGCCTTGGCCGCCAGGATCGCCTGGGCGGGGGAGAAGCACAGCGTGACGTTGACCATCGTCCCTTCGGACGAGATGATCTTGCAGACCTTCAGGCCGGCCGGGGTCAGCGGCACCTTCACCGCGACGCGGTGCGAGATCCTGGCGATCTTGTGGGCCTCGGCAAGCATGGTCTCGAAGTCGGTGGACGCCACCTCGGCGCTGACCGGACCGTTGACGACGTCGCAAATCTCGGCCACGAGGTCGAGGAACTTGCGGCCGGACTTGGCGATCAGGGAGGGGTTGGTGGTAACACCGTCCAGCAGACCGGTATCGGCCAGATCGCGGATCTCGGCGATGTCGGCGGTGTCGACGAAGAACTTCATGACGAAGGGTCCATGCTTGCTGATGTTGACCGGAACCGGCCGCGCCGGAAAGCTGACCGACGCGCCGTCCCGCCCGGTGCCCGGGACATGAGGCCACTCTAGCCGATGCGTTCGACTTCCGCCAGTTCCGCCCCGGGCTTTCAGGGGGATCTTCTTGGGGATGTGCCCGAAACGGGGCAGCCCGACGGGGATTCCACGCCCAATTCCGCCGATCTGCCGGTGACGCCGCCGCTTCACAGGGCCGGCCGCCGCGTCGCCGTGCTGCTGCCGCTGCCGCTGCGCGAGGCCTACGACTACCGCGTGCCCGACGGCCTGGAGCTGGTTCCCGGCGATTTCGTCGAGGTGCCGCTGGGTCCGCGCCGGATGATCGGCGTCGTCTGGGGTCCCGGTGCAGGGACCGTGGACTCCGGCCGGCTGAAGCCGGTGGTGCGCCGCTTCGACGTGCCGCCGATGACCGAGGTCGGGCGCCGCTTCGTCGAATGGGTCGCCGCCTACACCATGACGCCGCCGGGCTTCGTCCTGCGCATGGCGGTCAGCGTGCCGTCGGCGCTGGAGCCGCCCAAGCCGATGCTGGCCTATCTGCGCAAGCCGGATGCCGAGCCGCCGCCCGGATTCAAGATGACCGATCCGCGCAAGCGCATCCTGGCGCTGCTGGAGGATGGGCCTCCCCGCACGCCTGCGGAACTGGCGGAGGAGGCTGGCTGCGGCGTCACCGTGGTGCGCGGGCTGGCCGAGGCCGGGCTGCTGGAGCCGCTGATGCTGCAGCCGTCGCGGCTCGGCCGCCCCGACTGGCGCCGGCCCGGACCCACACTGTCCGACAACCAGCAGGCGGCGGCCGGCGATCTGCGCGAGCGGGTGGCGTCGGGACGCTATTCCACCGTGCTGCTCGACGGCGTCACCGGGTCGGGCAAGACCGAGGTCTATTACGAGGCGATCTCGGCGGCGCTGGAGCAGGGCCGCCAAGCTCTGGTTCTGCTGCCGGAGATCGCGCTGTCGGCCCAATGGCTCGACCGCTTCGCCCGGCGTTTCGGCGCGCCGCCGGCGGAATGGCATTCCGAACTGACCGGGGCGCAGCGCCGCGACACCTGGCGCGCGGTGTCGAAGGGCGAGGTGCCGGTGGTGGTGGGGGCGCGCTCGGCGCTGTTCCTGCCCTATCCCGACCTGGGCGTCATCGTCGTCGATGAGGAGCATGATTCCGCCTACAAGCAGGAGGAGGGGGCGATCTACCATGCCCGCGACATGGCGGTGGCGCGGGCGCATCTGGGTGGCTTGCCGATCGTGCTGGTCTCCGCCACGCCGTCGCTGGAGACCAAGGTCAACGCCGACAGCCACCGCTATGCCCGGATCGAGCTGCCGTCCCGCCATGGCGGCGCCGTGCTGCCCGATGTCGAGCTGGTCGATCTGCGGCGCGACCGTCCGCCCGCCCGGCACTGGCTGGCGCCCAGCCTGCGCAAGGCTCTGACCGACACGCTGGCCGGCGGCGAGCAGGCGATGCTGTTCCTCAACCGCCGCGGTTATGCCCCGCTGACCCTGTGCCGCGCCTGCGGCCACCGCATGCAATGCCCGAACTGCACGGCGTGGCTGGTCGAGCACCGGCTCGCCCGCAAGCTGCAATGCCACCATTGCGGTCTGCAGCAGCCTTTGCCCCATGCCTGTCCGGAGTGCGGCGAGGAGGGCACCATGGCCGCCTGCGGTCCCGGTGTGGAGCGCATCGCCGAGGAGGTGGCGGAACTGTTTCCCGACGCCCGCGCCGCCATCATGGCATCCGACACCCTGCACGGTCCGCGCGCCATCCAGGAGATGGTGGAGAGCATCGGCCGGCACGAGCTGGACATCATCATCGGCACCCAGGTGATGGCCAAGGGCCACCATTTCCCGATGCTGACGCTGGTCGGGGTGGTCGATGCCGATCTGGGGCTGAACGGCGGCGACCTGCGGGCGGCGGAGCGCACCTACCAGCTTCTCCATCAGGTGGCGGGCCGGGCGGGGCGCGGCGAGCGGCCGGGGCGGGTGATGCTGCAGACCTTCATGCCGGAACATCCGGTGATGCAGGCGCTGGCCGCCGGCGACCGCGACGGCTTCTATCAGCTGGAGGCGGAGATGCGGCTGGAGGCCGGCATGCCGCCTTTCGGCCGGCTGGCGGCGCTGATCGTGTCCGGGGAGGATCCGACGCTGGTGGAGCGTGTGGCGATGGCGCTGGGCCGTGCGGCGCCGCGCAGCGAGACCGTTCATGTGCTGGGGCCGGCCCCGGCGCCGCTCGCCCTGCTGCGTGGGCGGCACCGCCGCCGACTGCTGCTGAAGGCGCCGCGCAGCACCCAGGTGCAGCCGCTGATCGCGGAGTGGCTGGACAAGGTGGAGATCCCGCCGGCGATCCGCGTGCAGATCGATGTCGACCCTTACAGCTTCCTTTAGCCGCCGTTAGTGCAGGCGGACGAGACTGCGGCGAATTGACACCCTGCCGTCCCGGAGGCGGTCAGACATGCCACCTGTGACGATTGGTCCATTGCGCGACAGCGGGCGCGGTATTACCACGGCCGGGATGGTTCCAAATCGAAACATCCCTCCCGGGTGCGGCTCCGCGGAGCCAAACATCCATAGGCACAGGTTCAGGCTGATGGTCGGCATGATCTCCAAGCTTCGACTGCGCGTTCAGCGGCAAACGCTGCTGACCGTGCTGCCGGTCCTTCTTCTCCTGCTGGTCATCGCCTTCGCCGCCGGCGCCCCGGCGCGCACCCGTGGCAGCGACGCAGAGGCGCTGACGATGATCGACCGTGCCCAGCAGCTGCTGGAGCGGGTCGGTCCGGAGGCGGCGGCCGAAGCGTTTGCCGGCCATGATAGCGCTTTCACCGACCGCGACCTCTACCCGATGCTGCTGGACGACAAGGGCGTGATGGTCGCCCATGGCTGGACCGCGACGCTGAACGGCTCCAACCTGAGCGACCTGCGCGACGTCGACGGCAAGCCGTTCATCCGCCAGGCGCTGGACGGGGTGGCGCGCGACGGCCGCACCGACGTCACCTATCAATGGATCGATCCGCTGACCGGGCAGGTGGCGCGCAAGACGATCCACGCCCGCCGCCTGGTGCTGAACGGCAAGCCCTATATGCTGGCGGTCGGGGTCTATCGCTGAGAGGGGGCAGGGCGGCGGATCGGCCTGTCCGTCGCAGACGCCGGGCCGTCGAAGACGGCAAAGTGAAACCGGTGCGGCGGGATGCCGCACTTCTCTTTTTTACATGGTGAAATTCTTCCGCCGGTCCATCCGGGGGCCGGCGGGAGCGGACAGGGTCAGCGGCTCCGGGGCCGGCGCGGGCGCCAGATCGACAGGCAATCCGCGGCGCTGTCGCCGGCACCGATGCCGTACCAGCCCGACCGGTCCTGAAAGGACAGGCTGTAGCGACCCTTGGCATCGCGTTCGAAGCGGAAAACGGGGCGGTCCACCTCGGGCAGCAGCACCAGCAGCCGGTCATGGTCGCGCCCCGACTCGCGCAGCACACCGCCCCAATGGCCGTCGCGAATCTTCGGTTCGGCCACCGCGGCGAAGGCATCCAGGTCGTCCGGTGTGAAGCGGGCCCGGCAGAACTGGATGACGTTCGCCGCGTGCTCTTCCGTCGGCAGGCCGCTGCCGGCAGCGGTGTTCGCGTCGGCGGGCGCGGCGGTGTCGGTCGTCGGCAGGATGGTCATTGCGGAAGGATCCCTGGTCGCTGGACCGGCGGCGGCGGGGCGAAATGACGGGAAACAAGGGGCGGACCGGCCACCAGCGCGGTTCCCGCCGACGGTGGATCAGATTGGTTAACCTTGAATTAAACCGTCAATAGGGCCACATCGAAGTCACAGCCGGTATGACCAGTCGAGTCACGCCCGAGTCCTTGGCGAACGCAGTTGCGACCAATGATTCCGCAGTTGCTCAAAACGCCGCAGCCAAATTGTCCAGACCCCGTTGCGTGGGCGCGATTCCTGTGATATTGGACCGCTCGCTTTCGCGGCCGGGGTGTTTGTGCCTCGGGTTGACACCCTATAAGGCCGCCGAATTCACCGTCTACCGAACTCAATTCGAGGGATCAGGTGGCATCCGAAGGAACAGGCGTATCCGAACTCGCCGCGCGTTACTCCACCGCGCTGTTCGAGCTTGCGGACGAAAACCAGGCGTTGGACACGGTCGCGAGCGACCTGACCACGCTGAAGCAGATCCTGGCCGAGAGCGCTGACCTCCGCCGCCTCGTCCGTAGCCCCGTCATCAGCCGCGCCGATCAGGGCAAGGCCATGGCCGCTGTCATGGACAGCGCCGGCCTGTCGGACCTGACCAAGCGCTTCATCGGGCTGGTGGCGGCCAACCGCCGCCTGTTCGCGGTCGACGGGATGATCGAAGGCTTCCTGGCCGAACTGGCCCGTCGCCGCGGCGAAGTCACGGCGCAGGTCACCTCGGCCCAGCCGCTGAGCGATGCCCAGCGCAATGCCGTCATCGACGCGCTCAAGGCGTCCATCGGTTCCAAGGTGTTGGTGAACACCTCCGTCGATCCGGAGCTGATCGGCGGCATGATCGTTAAGTTCGGCTCGCGCATGGTCGATACCTCGGTGCGAACGAAGCTGAACAAATTGCAACTCGCCATGAAGGCCTCAGGGGGATCAGTCTGATGGATATCCGCGCCGCAGAAATCTCTGCGATCCTCAAGCAGCAGATCGCGAATTTCGGGACCGAGGCGGATGTCGCCGAGGTTGGTCAGGTCCTGTCGGTGGGTGACGGCGTCGCCCGCGTGCATGGCCTGGACAACGTCCGCGCCGGCGAAATGGTCGAGTTCCCCGGTGGCCTGCAGGGCATGGCGCTGAACCTCGAGACCGACAATGTCGGTATCGTGATCTTCGGCGACGACCGCGGCATCAAGGAAGGCGATACCGTCAAGCGCACCGGCACCATCGTCGACGTCCCGGTCGGCCGTGGCCTGCTGGGCCGCGTGGTTGACGGCCTCGGCAACCCGATCGACGGCAAGGGTCCGCTGGTCGATGTCGAGCGCAAGCGTGTCGAGGTGAAGGCCCCCGGCATCATCCCGCGCAAGTCGGTGCATGAGCCGATGCAGACCGGCCTGAAGGCCGTCGACAGCCTGGTTCCGATCGGGCGCGGCCAGCGCGAGCTGATCATCGGTGACCGTCAGACCGGCAAGACCGCCGTCGTCATCGACACCTTCCTGAACCAGAAGCCGATCAACCAGGGCGACGACGAGAGCAAGAAGCTCTACTGCATCTACGTCGCCGTCGGCCAGAAGCGTTCCACCGTCGCCCAGATCGTCAAGACCCTGGAAGACGCCGGCGCCATGGAATACTCCATCGTCGTCGCCGCCACCGCGTCGGAGCCGGCTCCGCTGCAGTTCCTGGCGCCGTACACCGGCTGCACGATGGGCGAGTATTTCCGCGACAACGGCATGCACGCCCTGATCGTGTACGACGATCTGTCCAAGCAGGCCGTCGCCTACCGCCAGATGTCGCTGCTGCTCCGCCGTCCGCCGGGTCGCGAAGCCTATCCGGGCGACGTGTTCTACCTCCACAGCCGCCTGCTGGAGCGCGCCGCCAAGATGGGCGACGCCCATGGCAACGGCTCGCTGACTGCCCTGCCGGTCATCGAAACCCAGGCCGGCGACGTGTCCGCCTACATCCCGACCAACGTGATCTCGATCACCGACGGTCAGATCTTCCTGGAAACCGGCCTGTTCTATAAGGGCATCCGCCCCGCCATCAACGTCGGTCTGTCGGTGAGCCGCGTCGGCTCCGCCGCCCAGATCAAGGCGATGAAGCAGGTCGCCGGCACCATCAAGATGGAACTCGCGCAGTACCGCGAGATGGCCGCCTTCGCCCAGTTCGCCTCGGACCTCGACGCCTCGACCCAGCGCCTGCTGGCCCGTGGCGCCCGTCTGACCGAGCTGCTGAAGCAGGGCCAGTTCCAGCCGCTGCCCGTCGAAGAGCAGGTCGTGTCGATCTTCGCCGGCGTGAAGGGCTACCTGGACGCCATCAAGGTCGAGGACGTGAACCGCTTCGAGGCCAAGTTCCTGTCGGAAATCCGCGCCAAGGGCGCCGATATCCTGGCGGCGATCCGCACCGACAAGCAGATCACCTCGGCGACCGAAGAGAAGCTGAAGGCTTTCCTCGACGGCTTCGCCAAGGTCTTCGCCTGACCGACCGCGCGCGGGGGCGGGAAACCGCCCCCCACCGTCTGGCACAGACGGTCACGGAACGACCTCGAGCGGAATTGAAGGGCCGGCATGCCTAACCTCAAGGACCTAAAGAACCGGATCTCGAGCGTCCAGTCGACGCGCAAGATCACCTCGGCCATGAAGATGGTCGCGGCTTCCAAGCTGCGCCGCGCTCAGGAGCAGGCGGAAGCCAGCGGTCCCTACGCGGAGCGTATGGGCCGCATGCTGTCGTCGCTGGCCGCCAATGTGCAGGACAGCGGCAACGGGCCGAAGCTGATGACCGGGACGGGCGCCGACAAGGTGCATCTGCTGGTCGTCATCAGCTCCGACCGCGGTCTGTGCGGCGCCTTCAACGGCTCCATCGTCCGCGAGGCCAAGCGCCAGATCACCCGCCTGCAGGGCGAGGGCAAGACCGTCAAGCTGCTGACCGTCGGCCGCAAGGGCCGCGACCAGCTGCGCCGCGAGTTCGCTTCGCTGATCGTCGAGAGCTACGAGGATGTCGGCCGCCGCCGGCTCGGCTTCAGCGACGCCGACATGGTGGCGACGAAGGTGCTGGCGATGTTCGATGCCGGCGAGTTCGACGTCTGCTCGGTCATCTTCAACAAGTTCAAGTCGGCGATCTCCCAGATCGTCACGGTTCAGCAGCTCATTCCCTTCGCCGTCCCCGGCGAGGCGGCCGCGGCCACCGACGAGGTGAAGCCGCTCTATGAGTTCGAGCCGGACGAGGAGCAGATCCTCGCCGAACTGCTGCCGCGCAACCTGTCCATCCAGATCTACCGCGCCCTCCTGGAGAGCGCCGCGTCCGAGCAGGGCGCGCGGATGACCGCGATGGACAACGCGACGCGCAACGCCGGCGACATGATCAACAAGCTGACGATCACCTACAACCGGACGCGCCAGGCCTACATCACCAAGGAGCTGATCGAAATCATCTCCGGTGCCGAAGCCCTGTAACGGCCGCATCCGTCACGTAGGGCCCAGCCCATTTGCGCCGGCGACGGCAAACCGACACTTACCGAGTTCCTAGGGAGCTTTACTCCATGGCCACCACCAATTCTGTCGGCAAGATCACGCAGGTCACGGGCGCCGTCGTGGACGTGCAGTTCGACGGCGACCTGCCGGCGATCCTGAACGCGCTGCACACCCAGAACGACGGCAAGACCCTCGTCCTGGAAGTGGCGCAGCACCTGGGCGAGAGCACGGTCCGCACCATCGCCATGGACAGCACCGACGGTCTGGTGCGTGGCGCCGAGGTCTCGGACACCGGCGCGCCGATCGCCGTGCCGGTCGGCCCGGAGACGCTCGGCCGCATCATCAACGTCATCGGCGAGCCGATCGACGAGCGCGGCGCGGTCAACGCCGCCCGCTCGCTGCCGATCCACCGTCAGGCCCCGGACTTCGTCGACCAGTCGACGGACGCCGAAGTGCTGATCACCGGCATCAAGGTCATCGACCTGCTGGCCCCTTATGCCAAGGGCGGCAAGATCGGCCTGTTCGGCGGCGCCGGCGTCGGCAAGACCGTGACGATCATGGAGCTGATCAACAACGTCGCCAAGGCGCACGGCGGTGTGTCGGTGTTCGCCGGCGTGGGTGAGCGTACCCGCGAGGGCAACGACCTCTACCACGAGATGATCGAGTCGGGCGTCATCAAGCTCGACGGCCCGGGTTCCAAGGTGGCCCTGGTGTACGGCCAGATGAACGAGCCGCCGGGCGCCCGCGCCCGCGTCGCGCTGAGCGGCCTGACCCTCGCGGAGTACTTCCGCGACGAGGAAGGCCAGGACGTGCTGTTCTTCGTCGACAACATCTTCCGCTTCACCCAGGCCGGTTCGGAAGTGTCGGCTCTGCTGGGCCGCATCCCGTCGGCGGTGGGTTACCAGCCGACGCTGGGCACCGACATGGGCGCCCTGCAGGAGCGCATCACCTCGACCAAGAAGGGCTCGATCACCTCGGTGCAGGCCATTTACGTGCCCGCCGACGATCTGACCGACCCGGCCCCGGCGGCTCCTTGCCCACCTCGACGCCACACGGTGCTGTCGCGCTCGATCGCCGAAATGGCCATCTTCCCGGCCGTGGACCCGCTCGACTCGACCAGCCGCATCCTCGACCCGCGCGTCGTCGGTGAGGAGCACTATTCGGTCGCCCGTTCGGTCCAGAAGGTTCTGCAGACCTACAAGTCGCTGCAGGACATCATCGCCATCCTGGGCATGGACGAGCTGTCGGAAGAGGACAAGCTGGTCGTCGCCCGCGCCCGCAAGATCCAGCGCTTCCTGTCGCAGCCGTTCCACGTCGCCGAGGTGTTCACCGGCACCCCGGGCGTGCTGGTCCCGCTCGAGGAGACCATCAAGGGCTTCAAGGGCATCGTGAACGGCGACTACGATCACCTGCCGGAGGCCGCCTTCTACATGGTCGGCACCATCGACGAGGCGATCGCCAAGGCCAAGAAGCTGGCCGCCGCCTGATCCTCATCGGGGATCGCGGCCTTCCGACCAGGCTTGCTCGGCCTTGTGATGAGGCGTGAGGAAGCTGGGCGGAAATCGACATCAGCACACCCCCTCCCCCCGTCAGCGGGGGAGGGGGTTCCTATGAAGAGGCACCAGGAAACCCATGGCCGATAAAGTCGAATTCGAGCTGGTCTCGCCGGAAAAGCTGCTGAAGTCGCAGCCCGTGGACATGGTCGTGGTGCCGGGTTCGGAAGGCGATTTCGGCGTGCTCGCCGGTCATTCGCCGATGATCTCGACCGTGCGTCCGGGTGTCATCGACGTCTATGAGGGCGACCGCGTGGTCGACCGAGTCTTCGTCGCCGGCGGCTTCGCCGAGGTCACCGAGGCCCGCTGCACCGTTCTGGCCGAGGAAGCGGTGGCGCTGACCGAGCTGGACCGTGCCACGGTCGAGAAGCAGATCAAGGATCTGTCCGAGGATCTGGACGACAGCAAGTCGGACGCCGAGCGCGCCGCCGCCGAGTCCAGGCTGGCCGTCGCGCGCGCCAAGCTGGACGCGCTGACCCAGACCTCCGCTCACTGAGCGGAGACGGCCGTCGGCCCGCATGACAGGGCAAACGGCATACAACTCTTCGGTCGAACGGGCGGCTTGGTCATCCAAGCCGCCCGTTTGCGTTGCGAGTTGGTTGCATCGCGGCGAAGACAGATTACATTCGGAGGCCTGACCCATGAACCCCGCCGCACCCGACGGCAAAAGGCGGGGACATGGTGACGAACCCTTTCCCGGAACGAATCTTTCCCGATATGACCCGGCCGCCGACGGCGCGGCCCAAGATGAGGCGGTAGAGCGGATCATGGTGCGTGCGCATTGGCGGATCGACGAGCTTCCCTGGGACCGTTTCGATGCCGGCAAGGTCGATCCCGATCTGGTTCCCCTGATCAAGGCGGCGGCCCTGGTGGAGTTCAATGCCGACGACTACACCGCCTACCTGTGCAACGTTTTCAAGGACGATCCGGAGTTCCAGGAGGCCGCCCGTGGCTGGGCGATCGAGGAGGTCCAGCATGGCGAGGCGCTGGGCCGCTGGGCCGAACTGGTCGATCCCAGTTTCGACTTCCGGGCGGCGGTCGAGCGCTTCCGCGCCGGCTATCGTGTGCCGATCGACCTGGATGCCTCGGTCCGTGGCTCGCGCACCGGTGAGATGATCGCCCGCTGCATGGTCGAGACCGGCACAAGTTCCTACTATGCGGCCATCGGCGATTCGACCGACGAGCCGGTGCTGAAGGAGATCTGCCGCAACATCGCGGCCGATGAGTTGCGCCATTACAAGATCTTCTACACCTACGCGAAGAAATACCTCGACCGCGAGGGGCTGACCAAGTTCAACGGCTGAAAGGGCA
>NZ_BADK01000612.1 GCF_000333595.1 Azospirillum sp. B506 | reverse complement strand
CATCTACGCCATCGGCGATGTGGTCGAAGGCCCGATGCTGGCCCACAAGGCCGAGGAGGAGGGTGTCGCGCTTGCCGAGCATCTCGCCGGCCAGAAGAGCCACGTCAACCACGATCTGGTTCCCGGCGTCGTCTACACCTGGCCGGAAGTCGCCGCCGTCGGCAAGACCGAGGAGCAGCTGAAGGCCGCGGGTATCGCCTACAAGGCCGGCAAGTTCCCGTTCACCGCCAACGGCCGCGCCCGTGCCGGCGGCAACACCGACGGCTTCGTGAAGATCCTGTCGGATGCCACCACCGATCAGGTGCTGGGCGTCCACATGATCGGCCCGAACGTGTCGGAGATGATCGGCGAACTGGTGCTGGCCATGGAGTTCAGCGCGTCGGCCGAGGATGTCGCCCGCACCTGCCACGCCCACCCGACGCTGTCGGAAGCGGTCAAGGAAGCGGCGCTGGCGGCTGATGGGCGTGCGCTGCACATCTGATCCGCTGACTGTAGCGTCCGTAACGACAAAAGGCTCCCCCGCCGACCGGCGGGGGAGCCTTTTCCGTTGTGGAGGTCCGTCCGCCGGTCAGGCCGCGCGGATGGTCGACAGGAAGCCGTTCACCGCGCTGCGCAGGCGGCCGGCATCGCTGGCGAGCTGGCCGGAGACCGACAGGACGGTCTCGGCGGACTGGCCGGCCTCGACGGCGGCGCTGCGGACGTCGGCGATGGTCTTCGTCACCTCCTGGGTGCCGCTGGCGGCCTGCTGGACATTGCGGGCGATCTCGGCGGTGGCGGACCCCTGTTCCTCCACCGCGGCGGCGATGGCGGTGGAGATCTCGTCGATCTGGGCGATGATGCCGCCGATGCCCTTGATGGCGCCGGCCGTCTCCTCGGTCACGCGCTGCATGCCGCTGACATGGCCGGCGATGTCCTCCGTCGCCTTGGCGGTCTGGCTGGCGAGGCTCTTCACCTCCTGCGCCACCACGGCGAAGCCCTTGCCGGCCTCTCCGGCGCGGGCGGCCTCGATGGTGGCGTTCAGTGCCAGCAGGTTGGTCTGGCTGGCGATGTCCTGGATCAGCTGCACCACCGTGCCGATCTTCTCGGCCGCCGCGGTCAGGCTGAGCACCTGGCCGTTGGCCTGCTGGGCGGCTTCCACCGCCTCGCGGGCGATCTGGGCGGAGCGGTTGACGCGCTGACCGATCTCCTGGATCGAGGCCGACAGCTCCTCGGTGGCGCTGGCGACGGTCTGCACGTTGCTGCTGGCATCCTCGGAGGCGTTGGCGACGACGCCGGCCTGCTGGCTGGTCTGGGTCGCGGTGGCCGTCATCGTCTGCGCCGTGCCGGTCATGGACTGGGCGGCGCGGTCGACGCCGTCCACCACATTCATCACCTGGGCTCCAGGCGTCGGCCAGT
>NZ_BADK01000613.1 GCF_000333595.1 Azospirillum sp. B506 | reverse complement strand
CAGCGCATCGCCTTCCTCCAGCACCAGCTGGGGCAGGCCGTCGGCGGTCATCAGCGTCACCCGGTGACGGGTCGCGGTGGCGCCGTCGTTGCCCGGCAGCCGCACCGTTTCCTCGGTCACCGACATCAGCCGGCCGGTCAGCTGGCGCGAGCCGCCTGAGGTCACCTCCGCCCCGCGCATGGCGTTCAGCAGGGCGACGGGAGAGGTGAGGTCGCCGGCCGAGAAGGGCAGTTCGCGGAAGGCGGTGTCCAGCGGCTCGGCGCCCGGCAGGCCGATGGTGCCGACGCCGCCCTTGTCGTCATAGACGACGATGCTCTTCAGCACGTCGTCGACCTGATCGCGCCGCACCTCCAGCGACAGCTCGGCATCGCCGCTCACCGTCGCCTCATATTCGAAATAGCCGACGCCGCCGGTGGACAGCAGAACCCGCGTCAGCGCCAGTTGCCCGCCCGCCTGTGGCCCACCCACCATTTGCTCGCCGGCCGGTTGCCCGCCGGTTGGCCCGTAGCCGGCAGCCAGGGCAGCCGGGGCGGCCATCAGCAGGGCGGTGGAGGCGAGAAGGATGGCGCGGATCATGGTGGGTCTCTCCGGTTCTGTGGCTCCCGGCCATCGGCATAAGTGCGAATTCGGGCGGGAATAGGGAGAGCGTCACCGGACGGCCAGGAAACTTCAGGGTATCGCTGCCAGCCAGCGTTCCATCATCGTGCGCCACAGCGGTGCGCCATTGTGAGCCGTGACCGCTATCGCGGCCGGGGCGCAGCCGGGATGGTGGCTGCAGCGTTCCGTCACCGGACGGCGGTTGCCGTCGGCGGGCAGGCGCCTTGCGGTCCGGAGATGGGCCGGGGCGCAGGATGCGGCTCGCTGGGATGGCATTGGTGTCGCCGGGGCGTAACGGACGGGCATGATCGCGCTCTTGCCGGAGACCGTCAGCCCGCCTGTCCGACCGAGCGCGCCGAATCGAGGTGACGCTTCGCCTCGCCCAGCAGCAGGCGATGCTGCGCCAGCGTTTCGCGGATCGGGCCATGCTGTCCATAGACCCGCACCTCGTTCAGCAGACGGTCGGCGCGGTCGAGCAGGGCCAGGCGCTCCAGGCAATGATCGATGTTCGACATGGCGGTGCATTCCCCATACGGCTTTGGTCCGGTGCCCGGGCCGGGCGACCGTCCCCTGGTCGATGGTCTGCATTTAAACCGCAGCCTGTTTCTGGTTAATGTCCGGAGAAGGGTATTTTCATGTCGCCGGCAGGACAGGTGGTTTCAACCGGCTCACGCAGCCGGCGAATTGGCCGCGGCTGTTACCGGGTTGTAACGCATTGCGTGCCGCACGCGCGTGAGATAAGAAGGTCTGGGGAGGTAACAGGCATGCATATTCTCGCGGTCGACGACGACGAGCCGATTCGGGAGCTTTTGGCCTCATATCTGGCGGGAGAGGGGTACCGGGTCACGACGGCGCAGGATACCGCGTCGGCCCGGCAGGCGCTGGATGGCGAGCCTGTCGATCTCGTGGTTTGCGATTTGCGCCTGCCCGATGGTGATGGGCTCGGCCTTGTCCGCCAGATCCGCACCGAATCTCAGATCCCCGTCATCATCCTTTCCTCCAAGGACCAGGATGTCGACCGCATCGTCGGGCTGGAGCTGGGCGCCGACGATTACCTGACCAAACCCTTCAACCCGCGCGAACTGCTGGCCCGCATCAAGGCGGTGCTGCGCCGTGTCTCCAATGACGCCCGCCCGGCCCGCAGCCCGGAGGAACTCCGCGCCGTGGTGCAGTTCGCCAATTGGGAACTCGACCTCACCGCCCAGCGCCTGCGCGGGCAGGAGGGGCGCGAGGTGGAGTTGACCAAGGCGGAGTTCGGCCTGCTGGCTGCCTTCGTCAAGCGGCCGCAGCGGGTGCTGACCCGCGACCAGCTGCTCGACCTCACCCGTGTCGACGGAGCCGAGGTGTTCGACCGCTCCATCGACGTGCTGATCCTGCGCCTGCGCCGCAAGATCGAGGCGAACCCGAAGGAACCCCGCATCATCAAGACCGAACGCGGCGCCGGCTACGTCTTCGACGCCAAGGTGCGCACGGTCTGACGGGGGCGGGGCGGTCCCTTTCCGGACGCCCCAGATGCCCTGCTGGACGCTGTCCGATACCCGCGTTAGCCTTTCCGGAAAAGCCTTGCGGAGAGGAAGCGCACATGTCCGAGCCCATCGATTTCTATTTCGACTTCGCTTCGCCCTACGGCTATTTCGCCAGCCTGCGCATCGACGAGCTGGCGGCGAAGCATGGCCGCGCCGTCACCTGGCATCCGGTCCTGCTCGGCGCCATCTTCAAGGTGACCGGCATGAAGCCGAACCTGCAGCAGCCCCTGCGCGGCGAGTATCTGACCCATGATGTCGGCCGCATCGCCCGCCTGACCGGCGTGCCCTTCACCTTTCCCGACTCGGCTCCGGCCAATGGCGTGGCCGCCTCGCGTGCGTTCTACTGGCTGACCGACGAGCATCCGGAACAGGCGAAGCTGCTGGCCCATGCGCTGTTCCATGCCCATTTCGCCGAGGGGCGGGACATCGGCCCCTCGGATACGGTGGCCGAGATCGCGGCGAAGACGCTGGGCAGCCTCGGCATCGACCGCGCGGCGGTGACCGCCGCCATCCAGGACCAGACGGTCAAGGACCGACTGCGGGCCGAGACCGACGATGCGGTGGAGCGCGGGGTTTTCGGTTCCCCCTTCGTCATTGCCGATGGCGAGCCCTTCTGGGGCTGGGACCGGCTCGACATGCTCGACCGCTGGCTCGCCACCGGCGGCTGGTAGGGGCCGGCTGGCAGGGGCGGGGGGCGGTTCTTCGGCCGGGCGGGTGGAAAGTGCTGACGGTCGGTCCGCTCTAACCGCTATAACCGTGGGATAAGACTTTCGGTTGGGCGCCGGCCGCGGTGCCTGCTCTCGATTCGGTTGACCGCCCCATGGATCAGATCGTTCCCGACCGCCGCCCCCGGACGTCCAGCCCGCCTCCGGCAACTCCGCCCGGCGGATCGCATGGCAACCATGGCGGGCCGCATGGGGGCCGGGGGGCGTCCAAGTCCTGGCTGGGCGGGGTGTTGCTGACGGCGCTGCTTCTCGGTCTGATCGCGCTATCGATCCGGTCGGTATCGGGCGATCTGACCTTCGTCCTGCTGGGATCGGTCGGTCTCGTCGTCGGCGCCTTCCATTATCTGTTCCCGGGAAGCCAGTTCTTCACCCTGGCGCTGACCAACTTCATCGGCGTCTATGCCTGCATCTTCGTCTTTTTCGCCGAAAGCAACTTCCACAACATCAGCCCTCTGATCCAGGCCATCGCCTTCGTCCTGCCGCTGGTCGCCTTTCTCGGTGGTGCCTGGTGGCGGGCGGAGGACATCCGGCGGATCGTGATGTCGCGGCGGTTGCGGGAAGGCGGCCATTTCGACCGTGTCTTCCTGTGGATGGCGCCGGTCTGGGGCATCGGCGCCCTGACCTTCCTGGTGCCCGAACAGGACATGGACACCCAGACCATCGGTGCCATCTTCCTGCTGGCAATGTCCGCCATCGCCGCCATCGTCGCGCTGGTGTCGCGTGACATCGCCATCTTCCTGCTCGATGCCGGCCTGCTGTTCGAGGGATTTTTCCAGCAATCGGCGCGTCTGGTCCTGCCGGCCTTCGCCTTTCTAACCTTCTATTCGCTCTGCATCATCCTGTTCGGCGCCATCTACACCATCATGGACCGCTTCATGGCGGAGCCGAACTTCGTGATCGAAGGCGTCAGGCGAGACATCACCTTCGCCGAGGGGATCTATTTCTCCATCGTGACCTTCGCCACGGTCGGCTATGGCGACATCCATCCGGTGTCCGGGCCGGTTCGTCTGGTCTGCGGCATCGAGATCATCATGGGCGTGCTGCTCCTGCTGTTCGGCTTCAGCGCCATCATCGGCCATGCCCGGCCGACAAGCCGGTCCGACCGCAACGATCCGCTCTGAGGGCAATTCCCCTGGGAAGCTCACGGGACAATCCGGCATAACGCACCATGTCAGGAGGCGCGCTATGCTGGGCGCCCTTCCGTTCATCCCGTCAGAGACGACACAGCCTCCATGCCTCTCCATCTCATCAAGCTCGCCGTCGGCGTCCGCGACCTCGACCATCTGGCGGAACTGCAGGACCGCCGGGCCGTAACCGCTGGTGGGCGGACCCGCATTCCAGTCTACACCCGCCGCCTCCCAAAGCGTGGCGACGAGCTGCTGGCCGGTGGATCGATCTACTGGGTCATCAAGGGCAGCGTCCTGGTGCGTCAGCCCATCCTCGCCATCGACAGCGGCACCGACGAGGAGGGGGAGAGCCACTGCACCCTGTACCTCGCCGCCGACCGGGTACAGACGGTGCCGACCGCGCATCGTCCTTTCCAGGGATGGCGCTATCTGACCGCCGAAGCCGCTCCCCAGGACCTTTCCGCTGCTGGTGGGGCAGGGGATGAACTGCCGGCCGATATGGCGGCGGAACTGCGGGAACTCGGCCTGCTCTGACGAAACCATCAGTCGGCTTGGCGAACATAAAAATGTTCATGGCAACGAAAAAAGCGCTTGCATGGTTTGGGGGAGGGCGCCTATAACCCGCTCCACCGACGGCGGGGCGCTGAACGAAGCGCGGCGCTGAAGGAGAAACGGATAAAGAAAACAGCGACTTAGCTGTTTAATCTTCCGGTTTCGACCGAAATGCCTCCGGCCTACTCTGGTCCGATCCTCTGAAGAAGGGGAAGCGGAAGAGCAGCCGGTGCGGCACGTTTCAGTGCTGCGGGTTCTTTGACAAGTACATACCGTGTTGTGAGAAGGGATGCGCAGGCGGCGGCAGTTGGTAGCCGTTGCGGCCTTGTGGTGTTGGTTCTTTTGGGGATCGGCACAATGAGGATCGTCTGTGCATCTTTTGAGCAGAGAAACTGTGAACAGTATCGACGTTTCAGGAGATCGCTATCGGCGGTCCTGTCAGTCGTGACTTTGGTCACGATCTGAACCTGAGAGTTTGATCCTGGCTCAGAACGAACGCTGGCGGCATGCCTAACACATGC
>NZ_BADK01000614.1 GCF_000333595.1 Azospirillum sp. B506 | reverse complement strand
TTGCAAAGGCATTCCCCCATGTCCCAAACCACCTCCGACACCCTCACCATCGCCGGGCGCAGCCTGGGTTCGCGGCTGTTCCTCGGCACCGCCGGCTATCCGAACCAGCAGGTGATGCTCGACGCGCTGGCGGCCAGCGGCAGCGAGCTGGTCACGCTGGCGATCCGGCGCATCAGCCTGGACGGCTATTCGGAAAGCCTCGTCGATGTGCTGGCCCGCGCCACCGCCCACCGGCCGGCCGGCCCGGTCGGGCTGCTGCCCAACACCGCCGGCTGCATGACCGCCAAGGAAGCCGTGCTGACCGCCCAGCTGTCGCGTGAGGCGCTGGACACCCCCTGGATCAAGCTGGAGGTCATCGGCGACCGCGAGTTGCTCTATCCCGATGTGGAGGAGCTGCTGCGCGCGACGGAGGAGCTGGTGAATGACGGCTTCGTCGTGCTGCCCTATTGCAACGACGATCCGGTGACCTGCCGCAAACTGGCCGATCTCGGGGCGGCGGCGGTGATGCCGCTGGGCGCCTTCATCGGCTCGGGCATGGGCATCCGCAACCCGCACGCCATCGAGACGATCTGCGCCCGCAGCCCGGTGCCGGTGGTGCTGGACGCCGGCATCGGCACCGCGTCCGACGCGGCGCTGGCGATGGAGCTTGGCTGCGCCGCCGTGTTGCTGAACACCGCGGTGTCGAAGGCGCGCGACCCGGTGCGGATGGCGGCGGCGATGCGCGACGCGGTCAGTGCCGGCCGCGCCGCCCATCTGGCCGGCCGCATGCCGATGCGCGCCCATGCCGAACCGTCCAGCCCGCAGATGGGCCTGATCGGCAGCTGATGAGCGCACCGTTGCGGGCAAGGCGGCGCGCACTCCAATCGGCCGCTTGATCCGGCGGGGCGGCTGACGCAGGCTGTGGCGCACAATCGCCCTTGGCGCCCCTCTGCTGGAGATCCCTGCCGTGCCCGCCACCTTCGAACCCCGCACCGCCGACTGGAAGGCGCGCTGCCTTGCGTCCTTCGAACAGCAGCCGATCTGCAGGACGCTCGGCATCGAACTGGCGGCGATGGAGCCGGGCTTCTGCGAGATGCGCTTGGCCTTCCGCGCCGACCTGACGCAGCAGCACGGCTTCTTCCATGCCGGCATGGTCAGCACGTTGGCCGACAATGCAGGCGGCTATGCCGCGCTGAGCCTGATGCCCGCCGGGGCGGAGGTGCTGGCGGTGGAGTTCAAGATCAACCTGATGTCCCCGGCCAAGGGCGAGGTGATGATCGCCCGCGCCCGCGTGGTGAAGCCGGGCCGCACCCTGGTCATCACACAGGTCGAGGTGTCGATGCTGGACGGCGGGGTCGAGAAGGACTGCGCCCTGATGCAGCAGACTGCCTTCTGCGTGATGCCGAAATGACGTTTCAACCGGTTCGAAAGGGCTTTTCCATGCTGTCTGCCCGTCTTCTGTCCCACCGTCTTCTGTCCCATCGTCTGCTTTCCGCCGCTGTCCTGCTGGCCGGCGGCATCGCCGCGCTGGCGGCCACCCCGGCCGAGGCCAAGGACCCGCCGTCCTGCGCCGCCATCTCCTTCCGCTCGCTGCCCAGCGGCGCGCCGGACGGCGAACAGGATGCCGGCCTCTACAAGTCGCGCTTCGGCAAGATCGAGGTGAAGGCCGACGTCAAGGGCGGGCAGGCCACCAATTATTACATGGTGCTGAATGGCAAGAAGGTGGACGGTCCGGCCAACCCGCCGAAGATGTCGGACGCCTGCCTGAAGTCCAAGCATGTCAAGCTGCCCTTCGCCAAGCAGACCCAGGGCATCTGCACCGGCAGCCGCTTCCGCGTCGTCGTCGACCGCTCCAGCGGCAAGCCGGTCGCCGCCTTCTTCGGCCTGCAGGGCGAGGATTGGGCCTATTGCAGCGCGGCGACGCTGTAAGGCCGGACCGCGAAGGGGGGCGGAACGCCGCCCCCCTCCTCCTTCAGATCGTCATCGCCTTCACCCGCTCGCGCAACGTCTGCCGCGCAGTCTCGGCCTCCGTGCGGGCGGCGGTCAGGTCGCGGGCCAGACCGTCCAGGCGGGTCTCCGCCTCCGCCATCTTCGCCAGCGTGCGCTTGTGCAGGTCGCTGCCGGCCGGCAGCGCCTTCAGGTTTTCGCGCAGGCGGTCCTGGTCGGCGATGCGCTCCGTCCGCTCGCGCTCCAGGTCGGCGATGCGGCGCTCCTTCTCGGCGACGGTTGCGCGCAGGCCGGCCAGCGCGGTCAGCGCCTGACGCACCTCCGGCGGCAGCTCGGGAGCGGAGGCGCGGGCGGCGATCTGGTCGGCGCTCAGGTCGGTCAGGACGATCCGCTCCTGCCGCGGCCGTTCCAGCGTGGCGGTCAGCGTCACCGTCTTGCCGGCCGGAACCGCCAGCGGCAGGCGGTAGGCGCCCGCGGTCGCCTCGGTCTTGCCATCCGCCGGCTCGGCGAGGTCCCAGCCCGCGCGTCGCGGATGCTCGATCACCACGCTGCGGTCCCCGTCCGGAGCGCCGGCCACCGTGTAGGTTGTGCTCTGACGGTCGGTGACCGACAGGGTCAGCACGCCATCGGCCAGGGTGGCGCGGGACAGCCGGCGGCTCGGCTTTTCCTCGCGATCGATGGTCACCGCCTGATCGACCGCGAAGGACAGCAGCCGGCTGTCGCCCGCCGGCAGGGTCGCCATCCGCGCGTCGCCGACATAAGCGCTGCTGGACGCGGTCCGGTCATAGAAGGTCAGCAGCCCCGGCGGCAGGGCGGTGTCGCCGTCGTTGCGCAGCCGCAGCGATGCCAGCGGATGGCGGGCGTCGGTCGCCGGCTGATAGAGCGCCACCCGCTCCACCGGCAGGCTGCGCGCGGCGATCGGCAGCATCAGCGTCCCGCCATTCGGAACGCTGACCGGCTGCGGGTAATGGAACAGCACCTGGGCCCCTTCCGCCGCGCCCGCATCGGCACCGCGCACCGTTGCCATCGCCGGGGTTCCGGCGGCGGTGCCGTAAGGGGCGGCCTTGGCAAGCGGCTCGCCCATCGGTGCGGGGGCCGCCATTGGCGGCGGGGGGGCGGCCATCGCCGCGGCGGGCGGCACCGCGGCGCGGGAGGACTCCGCCTGCGGCCGCATCGCTGCACGGGTGTCGTTCAGCGTCACCGCGCCCTCGTCGGCGCTGGGCAGCACCCGGCCGAGCACCTCCACCGGCACCTCCGGCCGTTCGACGAAGTAGGGGGTGTAGAGCGCCTGGCGCAGGGTGACCGGATTGCCCGACACCACAGTCAGATCGACGCCCTTCCAATCCTCGCCGCTGAGATTCTCCAGCACCGCCCAGCCCTGCAGGGCGCCGCTGCCCTTTTCCGCGTGACCGTTCCCAAGGCTGAGCCGGTAGGTCGCCTTCCACAGCGGCATCTCCCCGACATAGCCGACCCGGACCCGCCGCTCGCCGGCCCGACGTCCATC
>NZ_BADK01000615.1 GCF_000333595.1 Azospirillum sp. B506 | reverse complement strand
CGCAATAGAAAGCGACCTCGCCTTTCTCGAAATCGAAGCCGGAGATGGAGCGGACGAACAGCTCTCCCTCCATCTCGATGGCGAAGGTGTTCCTGGCCAGCTTGGCCGGCAGCTCCTGCGGTTTGCAGCGCAGCGCCTTGGCCAGCGCATCGATGAAGCTCACCACCTCGAACCCGTCGCGGTCGATCACGCCGCGCACGACGCGGCGCATCGGATCGGCATCGACCACGGAGAACCGGGTCTGGGTCGGGCGGAAATTCTGTGACTTGAAGATGCCGTAGCGGATGCCGGGCGCCATCTTCAGGAAGATGGTCACCGCCGCATTTTCCAGCACGCGCTGGCCGTCGAACAGGTGGGTGTTGCGGAAATCGAGCTTGCCGCCGGCCGAGCCGCCGATGAACAGGCAGGGGAAATGGCCGGAACGGTAGACCGCCTCCATGAACCAGCTTTCGCTGGCCGACAGACCGTCGATGAAGGTCAGCGCCACCGTGTCGTGGCTGTCGACGGCGAAGGGAACGCGGATGCGGTCAAGCTCGCCGCGGATCGCCTCCACCCGCGCCGGAACGTCGCGGGTCGGCCGGCCGCCGCGCAGGTCGTCGCAATGCAGCGGGACCGTGTGGATGCTGATCCCGGCGAACAGGCGGGGGCTGAAGGATTGCAGGACCACGCTGTCCCAGCGCTCGCCGGCCTTGCGGTAGAGCGGTTGGCCTTCGGCCGCGCACAGCTCGCCCGCGGTGGAAACCAGAACCAGCTGGGTCGCCGGCGGCAGGGCCGAGCGGACCGCGCGGGCGGTGGCGGCGAAGTCGACATGCGGCGACACGAAGCCGACGACCAGCGCCGGCGCACCGGCGGCGAAATTCAGCCCGTCCAGCGTCGCGGCGCCAAGTTGTCCGGCCGGCAGGCACAGGCTGCGGATCGGCGCTTCCGCCGACACCGTTGCCTGTGGCGCCGGTTCGGATCGCACAGCCGGAGTGCCGAAGCCGATGGTGGTCTGGGTGGCGGTCGGGGTGTCCGAGCGGAAGAATGACAGCATGCGGGCGAATCCTCGGTCGACAGTGTTGTTCGTTCTGCGCGCCGATTTCGGCTTTTTATTGCTGGAAGTCTTTTCCCTGACTCATTTTACAAACAGTTTGACTGCCGATTGGTGGCGATTGTGATCCGGGGGACTCCTTACCGGGCTGTGGCACGACGTCGCAGCCAGAGGTGGCGGGGACGGCATGGGCGGGAGTCGATTCCGCTTGTGGGGCCAGCGAAACATTGGCATAAGGCAAGTCATAGGCCTGGGGTGCCGTGCGGTGGTCGCGCGGCTGAGAACACACCCATCGAACCTGTCTGGGTAATGCCAGCGAAGGGAGCCGCCGCATGATCCATGCGCCAGAACCGCATCCAGTGTCCGTTTCCGGACTCCGTCCGTCCGTTGCCGTCATCGGTGCCGGCTGCATCGGCCTTTCCATCGCCTGGAGGCTGGCGTCGGCCGGCTGCCGGGTCGATGTCTTCGAGCGGGGCGAGGCCGGGCGCGGCGCCACCCATGCCGCCGGCGGCATGCTGGCCGCCTGTGTCGAGACCGAACCGGGCGAGGAGTGGCTGCTGCCGCTGACCCGTGCCTCGCAGGCGCTGTGGCCCGCTTTCGCCCGCGATCTGGAGGCGGCGAGCGGCATGGCCGTCGACCTGCGCGGCGAAGGCACCATGGTCATCGCGCTGACCGCCGACGATGCCGCCAAGGTCCGCTTCCTGCACGGCTTCCAGCGCGACCTGGGCCTGCCGGTGGAGTGGCTGAGCGGGGCCGAGGTGCGGCGGCGCGAGCCCTTCCTGCAGCCGGGCGTCGCCGGTGCGCTGTTCTGTGCCGGCGACCATCAGGTCGACAACCGCAAGGTCGCAGCCGCGCTGCGCCGCGCCGCGGAAGCCGCCGGTGTCCGCTTGCACNAGCGCTGCGGCAAGGTGGCCCTGGCGGTGAAAGGCGGACGGGCCATCGGGTTGCGTGTGGCCCAAACGCTGCACCGGGCCGACCGGGTGGTTCTGGCGCCCGGGCAT
>NZ_BADK01000616.1 GCF_000333595.1 Azospirillum sp. B506 | reverse complement strand
CCGCTATGGCCCGACTTTCCAGACGGTTCCGGTTATGTAGAAGCAATCACTGGCCTGGTCCGCGTTCGCTCGCCACTACTAGCGGAGTCTCGGTTGATGTCCTTTCCTCCGGCTACTTAGATGTTTCAGTTCGCCGGGTTCGCTTCCCGTACCTATGAATTCAGTACGGGATACCGCCGAAGCGGTGGGTTTCCCCATTCGGAAATCCTCGGATCAAAGCCTGCTCGCGGCTCCCCGAAGCTTATCGCAACGTGCTACGTCCTTCATCGCCTCTCAGTGCCAAGGCATCCACCAGATGCCCTTCAGACGCTTGATCTCAACTCCAACGAAAACACTTGCGCCACGCGCAGGAACAAGCCTGCTCGCGAGTTGACCGACAGGGCCAACTGTTTCCGCCGTTCGATGCTACTCCCAGCCAGGCTTGTGGCCCGGCCGAGGAGCGTCCTCGGTCACTTGCACTTCATCTTCACTTGTCCATGATCCCGTCCCTTGCGGGACACAGCAACGAGCGCTGCGCGCTCGTTGCTGTTCACGTTGCCGTGTTGTGGTTCCTTCCAACGGTCCTCAAAATCGGGCGGCCGATCTTCCACGCTCAACACCAGGAAACTGGTGGAGGCAGACGGGATCGAACCGACGACCTCCTGCTTGCAAAGCAGGCGCTCTCCCAACTGAGCTATGCCCCCGATCGGCAAACGCACGATCGCTAAACATGGTGGGCCAGGGAGGATTTGAACCTCCGACCTCACGCTTATCAAGCGCGCGCTCTAACCAACTGAGCTACTAGCCCGTCCGTGCCCCATCATGGGAGCACGTCGAGAACCGTGAGAAGGGATGCGCCGGCGGCGGCAGAGATGTCCGCTGGACTTGAAGGTGCCGGACCGTCGAGGTCGGCTTCCTTAGAAAGGAGGTGATCCAGCCGCAGGTTCCCCTACGGCTACCTTGTTACGACTTCACCCCAGTCGCTGACCTTACCGTGGTTGGCTGCCTCCCTTGCGGGTTAGCGCACCACCTTCGGGTAAAGCCAACTCCCATGGTGTGACGGGCGGTGTGTACAAGGCCCGGGAACGTATTCACCGCGGCGTGCTGATCCGCGATTACTAGCGATTCCAACTTCATGCACTCGAGTTGCAGAGTGCAATCCGAACTGAGACGGCTTTTGGGGATTGGCTCCATCTCGCGACTTCGCTTCCCACTGTCACCGCCATTGTAGCACGTGTGTAGCCCAACCCATAAGGGCCATGAGGACTTGACGTCATCCCCGCCTTCCTCCGGCTTGTCACCGGCGGTTCCACCAGAGTGCCCAACTGAATGATGGCAACTGACGGTAGGGGTTGCGCTCGTTGCGGGACTTAACCCAACATCTCACGACACGAGCTGACGACAGCCATGCAGCACCTGTGTTCCACCCGGCCGAACCGAAGGACCTCATCTCTGAAGCCCATAGTGGACATGTCAAGGGTTGGTAAGGTTCTGCGCGTTGCTTCGAATTAAACCACATGCTCCACCGCTTGTGCGGGCCCCCGTCAATTCCTTTGAGTTTTAACCTTGCGGCCGTACTCCCCAGGCGGAATGCTTAATGCGCCTTAAGACAGAGACCGGTGATGCAGGCGTAGGGCCGAAGATCGGGGTGCGGAGGGGCCGAATCAAGACCGGCAGGGCACCCATGCGAGTTTGGCCCTCCCCCGGGGTGGGAGAGGGCCAAATCGGAGCATGACAGGCGGTATCGGGTGCCGAGCGTCAGTCCAGCACGCCCATGCACCAGCCGAGGATGGCCTTCTGGGCGTGCAGGCGGTTTTCCGCCTCGTCCCAGACCACCGAATGGCGGCCGTCGATCACGCCGTCGGTCACTTCCTCGTTCCGGTGGGCCGGCAGGCAGTGCATGAACAGCGCCTCGGGATGCGCATGCGCCATCAGCGCCTCGTTCACCTGATAGGGGGCGAGGATCGCCGCACGCTCGTCCACGTCGGTGTTGTGCATGGAGGCCCAGGCGTCGGTGATGACGCATTCGGCCCCGCGCACCGCCTCTTCCGGGCTGTCGGTGACGACCAGACGGCCGTTGCCCTCGCGCTCCGCCCAGGCCAGCAACTCCGGCGACGGGCCGTAGACGGTCGGGCAGGCCAGACGCAGCTCGAAGCCGAAGCGGACGGCGGCATGGGCCCAGCTGACCGCGACGTTGTTGCAGTCGCCGATCCAGGCGATGGTCCGGCCGCCGATCGGACCGCGATGCTCCTCGAAGGTCATCAGGTCGGCCATGATCTGGCAGGGGTGGGTCTGGTCGGTCAGGCCGTTGATGATCGGGATGCTGGCATGGGCCGCCAGCTCATGCACCCGCTCCTCGCCGGTGGTGCGGACCATCACCGCATCGACGAAGCGCGACAGCACGCGGGCGGTGTCGCCGATGGTCTCGCCGCGGCCGAGCTGCATGTCGTCGGGCTTCAGCACCACGACCTTGCCGCCGAACTGCTGCATGCCGACCTCGAACGACACGCGGGTGCGGGTCGAGGGCTTCTCGAAGATCAGGGCCAGCGAGCGGCCGGCCAGCAGGGTGGAATGGGCCAGCCGGTCCTTCTTCAGGTCGGCCTTGATGCGGACGGCATGGTCGAGCAGGCGGCGCAGGGTGGCGCCGTCCATCCGGTCGATGTCGAGAAAATGCCGAACGCTGCTATTGTCGCCGCTCATCCCACGCACTCCTGCGCCGTCCGGTCGAGGATCGCGACGGCTTCATTCACTTCGGCTTCGCCGATGTTCAGCGGCGGCAGCAGCCGCACCACATTGTCGCCGGCCGGAACCGCCAGCAGGCCGTTGGCGCGCAGCTTCGCCACCACCTCGCCCACCGGCTGGCCCAGCTTGAGGCCCAGCATCAGGCCCTGGCCGCGCAGCTCCAGGAACAGCGACGGATGCCTGGCGATCAGCTCCTCCAGGCGGCCGCGTGCGTAGGCCGAGATCGTCTGCACCTCGTCCAGGAAGCCCGGCGCCAGCATGACGTCCAGCACGGCGTTGCCGACGGCGGTCGCCAGCGGGTTGCCGCCATAGGTCGAGCCATGGGTGCCGGCCGTCATGCCCGACGCCGCACGCTCGGTCGCAAGGCAGGCGCCGAGCGGGAAGCCGCCGCCGATGCCCTTGGCGACGCACATGACGTCCGGGGTGATGCCGGCCCATTCATGGGCGAACAGCTTGCCGGTGCGGCCCATGCCGCACTGGATCTCGTCCAGGAACAGCAGCAGGCCATGCTCGTCGCACAGGGTGCGCAGGCCGCGCAGGAACTCCACCGAGCCGGCGCGGATGCCGCCCTCACCCTGGATCGGCTCGACGCAGATGCCGCCGGTCTGCGGCGTGATCGCGGCGCGCACGGCGTCGAGGTCGCCGAACGGCACCTGATCGAAGCCGTCCAGCAGCGGGTCGAAGCCGTGAATCAGCTTCTCCTGCTTGGCGGCCGAGATGGCGCCCAGCGTGCGGCCGTGGAAGGCCTGCTCGAAGGTGATGATGCGGTTCTTCTGCGGGTTGCCGCTGTCATAATGGTACTTGCGGACGGCCTTGGCGCCGCATTCCCAGGCCTCGGCACCGGAGTTGGTGAAGAACACGGTGTCGGCGAAGGTCACCTCGGTCAGGCGCTTGCCAAGGCTCTCCTGCCCGGCGACCCGGAACAGGTTGGAGGTGTGCCACAGCTTCTTCGCCTGCTCGGTCAGCTTCTCGACCAGATAGGGATGCGCGTGACCCAGGGCGTTCACCGCGACGCCGGCGGCGAAATCCAGGAATCGTCGCCCGTCGGTCGCGTACAGATACGGACCTTCACCGCGCTCGAACACGACATCGGCGCGGGCGTATGTGGGCATAACGACGGGGATCACGGCTTTGGTCTCCAAAATGGAAAATCCGGCGGCCATGCCTGACCGCCGGGAACGGCAAATATCCGGGGATTGATGGGTTCTGTCAACGGACAGGGGCGAAAAAGCGCGGCGATTGCAGAGTCTTCACGCCTTCAGCTTGTAGCCCGTCTTGAACATGCGCCATGCCAGCCACCAAAGTCCGGCATTCACCGCCAGCATCACGGCGACCCCCAGCCAGCGCGCCCCGTCGGCCACCCCGATGAAGCCGTATCGGAAGCCGTCGATCATGTAGAAGAACGGATCGAAATGGGCGACCCACCAGAAGACCGGCGGCAGCGTGTCGACCGAATAGAAGGTGCCGGACAGGAAGGACAGCGGCGTCACCACGAAGTTGGTGACGGCGGCGATGTTGTCGAACTTCTCCGACCAGACGCCGCCGACCAGCCCCAGCAGTGACAGCAGCATCGACGCCATCACCGCATGGAACAGGACGAAGCCGGGGTGCGGCATGTGCAGCGGGATCACCGCCCAGATGGCGAGGCCGGTCACCAGACCGACGACGACGCCACGGGTGATGCCGCCGAAGACGAAGCCGCTGACCAGTTCCATCGGCGACAGCGGCGGCATCAGGATGTCGACGATGTTGCCCTGGACCTTGGCGATCACCACGGAGGAGGAGGTGTTGGCGAAGGCATTCTGCACCATCGCCATCATGATCAGGCCCGGTGCCAGGAATTCCAGGTAAGGCGTCGGGCCGACCATCCGCACCGCCGCCCCCAGCGACAGGGCGAACACCGCGTAATAGAGCAGCGTCGTCACCACCGGCGCCCAGACGGTCTGCTGGTGCACCTTGATGAAGCGCCGTACCTCGCGTGCGTAGAGCGTCCACAGGCCGATCCAGTTGACGGAACCGACATTGCGCGGCATGGGAGGAAGGGGAAGGGTCATCGCGTCACAAACTGCCTGTTGGGCTGCCTGTCGGGCTGCCTGTTGCGAACCGGCCGGTACAAGGCCACGGACTGTACGTGGGGCCTGCCCGTCGGGCAACCGCCGCCGCCGAAGGGACTGCCATGAACACCGACGACAAGCGTTCCGTTCCCCCCGCCCGGTCGCCGGCAGGAAAGCCGCCGAAGCCGGTCACGCCGCAGTATCTGGAGAATGCGGCGCTGCATTACCTGGAGCGCTTCGCCAGCTCAACGGCCAACCTGCGCCGGGTGCTGATGCGCAAGGTCGACCTGTCGGCCAAGGCCCACGGCACCGACCGCGAAGAGGGCGCCCGCTGGATCGACGAACTGCTGGCCCGCTATGTCCGCAGCGGCCTGCTGAACGACGAGACCTATGCCCGCATGCGCAGCGAAAGCCTGCACCGCCGCGGCGCCTCCACCCGGCTGATCGCCCAGAAGCTGGCCGGCAAGGGCATCGGCCGCGACGAGGCCGACAAGGCGTTGGACAGCCTGCGCGAGGATGTCGGGCCGGATCTCGATCTGACGGCGGCGCTGGCCCTGGCGAAGCGGCGGCGGCTGGGTCCGTACCGCCGGCCCGACCAGCGCGCGGCGCAGCGAGAGAAGGACATGGCGGCGCTGGGGCGGGCCGGTTTCGGCTATGAGATCGCCCGGCGGGTGGTGGATGCCGAGGACCCGGACGCGCTGCTGGGGGAGTAGGGCGTCGGCCGATGGAGCGCGAACAATGGAACGTCATGGAACATCTTTTCGGAGATGTTCCATCGTTCACCCCCTAAAGCGACAGGCCCTGAAACGACGAAACGCGCGGCACCCTTTCGGATGTCGCGCGCCGCTCTCTTACCGGGAGTCGGAATCGTCCTGTACGCGTCCTAAACTTCTTCAGCGGAGCGGCAAGCGCCCCGCGTCAGCACACCAAACGCGCCCCAGATGCCGGGAAGCGATCAGGCCGCAACCTGCTGCTTCTCCTGGGCCTTGGCGATCCGGCGCTTGATGCGACGGGCGTCGAGGCTCAGCACGGCGTCCTTCGCGTCGAGCAGGAAGGCGTCGAGGCCGCCCTTGTGCTCGATCGAGCGGATCGCGTTCACCGAGAGGCGCAGACGCACCAGCTGCCCCAGGCTGTCGCTCAGCAGCGACGTTTCCTGGAGGTTCGGCTGGAAGCGGCGGCGATTCTTGTTGTTGGCGTGGCTGACGTTGTTGCCAAACTGCGTGCCCTTGCCGGTCACGGAGCACCGACGTGCCATCGGACTGATCCTTTATTTTAGCAAATGAAACCCGGTAACGGACGGCCTGCCGCCCGAAGGAGGCCGCTATATAGTCGAACAAAAGCGCCGTCGTCAAGCCTGTCTTCAAGCCGGGATCCGCGATGAAACCGTAAAAAGCCGAGTCGCCGCGGGATTGTGGAGAGTCGAAGCGCGGCCGCCTGTCCGATCTGACGAAGAGACGGGCCGCGCCAATCTTGTGACGACCGGTGTCAGTTCACGGTCGGGGAGGTCTTCGACGCCGGCTTGGCGGCAACCGGCTTGGCGGCGCGGCGCGGCGCCGGCTTGGCCACGGCCTTTGCCTCGGCAGCGATTGCCGCGGCGGGGGCTGCCGTCTCGGCTTTCACCGTCTCGACCAGTTCCTTCACCGGAACCTCGACCGAGTCGGCAACTGGAGCGGCGATCGGGGCGATCTCGGCAGCGGCGGCCGGAACCGGGGCCGGAACGGTCTCCGGAGCGTCGACGACGGGGGCGGCCTCGACCTTCGGGGCGGCGACCGTCACCGGCGCGGGCTTCGGTGCTTCGGCCTGCGGAGCCGGAGCGGCCACCGGGGCGGCAACCGGCGCGATGTCGGCAGCCGGAGTCGGCAGGGCGGCGATTTCGGCGGCGATCTTGCTGGAGACGTCCAGGAAACCCTGCACGCTCTCGGTCACGCGGGCCTGGGTGGTGGACAGCCAGTCGCGCTGCAGGGCGGCCAGATCGGCGGCGTTGCGGGCCTTGCCCAGCCCGGCGGCCAGACGGCTGGCGTCGGTGACCGAGGCGGTCACGCCGTCGAACCAACGGCGGTAACCGTCCTGCACCAGCGTGGCGACGCGGGCGGACTTGGCAGCGGTGGTCTGGGCGTTGGTCTTGAACAGGGTCAGGACATTGGCGGGGGTCGGCTGAACGGTCATGGCGTTGTCTCCCGTAGAGCAAGGCATATTGGCGGAAACGGAAAGGCCGCTCCGGCGTAACCCCAGGAGACCGCGGGCACCCCGGCCCAAGCGACGGAGGCGAATCGACAAAGTCGAATCGGCGCACATCGCCCCTTTCCCGCCCGGTGCAGAATAGCCCTACGGTTGGTGCGGTGCAACGGATTTGTTGCGGTGCAACATAAGCTGAACGGGTTATGCGCTGTCCGTCCGGTTGAGGAAGCGGCCGAGAAGGGTGTGGGCCGCCGCCGTCGGGATGGTGGTTCCGGCGGTGACCTCCGCCTCGAGTCGCGCCAGATCGGCCCGCACGGCGGGATGGGCGCGGAAGCGGTCGATCAGCGTCTCGCGGATTTCGCTCCACAGCCAGGCGCGGGCCTGCTCCGCCCGGCGGGTGGCGCGGGCGCCGTTGGCCTCGGTCAGCGCCTTGTGCTCGCCGATTGTGTCCCACACCGTGTCGATGCCGATCTTCTTGAAGGCGGAGCAGCTGAGCACCGGCACCCGCCAGTCGCCGTGGCGCAGCAGGGCCAGGGCGTGGCGGTAATCCGCCACCGTGTGGCGGGCGGTGGCGGCGAGGTCGCCGTCGGCCTTGTTGACGACCACGAGGTCGGCCAGCTCGACGATGCCCTTCTTGATGCCCTGCAGTTCGTCGCCGCCGGCCGGCAGCAGCAGCAGCATGAACAGGTCGACCATGTCGGCGACCGCGGTTTCCGACTGGCCGACACCGACCGTCTCCACCACGATCACGTCGAAGCCGGCGGCCTCGCAGATCAGCATCGCCTCGCGCGTGCGCCGCGCCACCCCGCCCAGAGTGGCGCCGGCGGGCGAGGGGCGGATGAAGGCGTCCGCCTCGCGCGACAGATCGACCATGCGGGTCTTGTCGCCGAGGATCGAGCCGCCGGTGCGCTGCGACGACGGATCGACCGCCAGCACCGCGACCTTGTGCCCCAGCCCGATGACATGCAGCCCGAAGGCTTCGATGAAGGTCGATTTGCCCACCCCCGGCACGCCGGAGATGCCGAGTCGCACCGAGTTGCCGGTGTAGGGCAGCAGCGCCGCCAGCAGCGCGTCGGCGGTGGCGCGATGGTCGGCGCGCGTCGATTCGATCAGCGTGATCGCGCGGGCCAGTGCCCGCCGGTCCCCCGACCGGACGGCCCCTGCAAGTTGGGTTGCGAGGCAGGCAGCGTCTTGCGGGGCGGTGTCGGTCATGGCGGCGGTATCGGCTTGTGCGAGGGGACGGCTACCCTACCCGCGGAGCGGATTCGGATAAAGCCCACTCACGTCCGCACCGCCGGCGACTCCACCGCCTCCAGGTTCAGCGCGGCGGCGAGCAGGGCGCGGGTGTACGCCTCGCGCGGCTCCTCGAAGATGCGCTGGGTCGGCCCCTGCTCGACCACCTTGCCGTCCTTCATCACCATGACGTGGCTGGACAGCGCCCGCACCACCCGCAGGTCGTGGCTGATGAACAGGTAGGCGAGGTTGTGGCGGGCCTGGATGTCGCGCAGCAGGTCGACGATCTGCGCCTGAACCGACATGTCGAGCGCCGAGGTCGGCTCGTCCAGCACGACGAATTTCGGCTTCAGCACCAGGGCGCGGGCGATGGCGATACGCTGGCGCTGGCCGCCGGAGAACTCGTGCGGGTAGCGGTTGCGCGCCTCGGGCGGCAGGCCGACCTCCTCCAGCGCGCGGGCGACCATCGCCTCGCGCTCCGCCCGGTCACCGATGCCGTGGATGCCCAGGCCCTCGCCGATGATCTGGCCGACCGACAGGCGGGGCGACAGGCTGCCATAGGGGTCCTGGAAGACGATCTGCATCTCGCGGCGCAAGCCCCGCAGACGCTTCGGCTGCCAGCCCTGGATGTCGGTGCCGTCGAAGCGGATGGCGCCCTCGCTGGCGTGCAGCCGCAGCAGCGCCAGGCCAAGCGTCGTCTTGCCCGATCCCGATTCGCCGACGACGCCCACCGTGTGGCCGCGGCGGACCGCGACATCGACGCCGTCCACCGCCTTGATGTGGCCGACGGTGCGGCGCAGCAGGCCCTTCTTGATCGGGAAATGAACCTTCAGCCGGTCGGCGGCCATCACCTCGGCGGCATCGTCGGGCGGCGACAGCGGGTTGCCGCGCGGCTCGGCCGACAGCAGCTTCCGGGTGTAGGGGTGGCGCGGGCGGATGAACAGGTCGTCGACCTTGGCCTGCTCGACGATCTCGCCCTGGTTCATCACGCAGACGCGGTCGGCCATCTTGCGCACCACGCCCAGATCATGGGTGATCAGCAGCAGCGCCATGCCGAATCGGCTTTGCAGATCCTTCAGCAGCGCCAGGATCTGCGCCTGGATGGTGACGTCCAGCGCTGTCGTCGGCTCGTCGGCGATCAGCAGGTCTGGCTCGTTGGCAAGCGCCATGGCGATCATCACGCGCTGGCGCTGGCCGCCCGACAGCTCGTGCGGGTAGGCGGTCAGCCGCCTTTCCGGGTCGGGCAGGCCGACGAGGCGCAGCAGCTCCAGCGTGCGGGCGCGGGCGGCGCCGGACGACAGGCGCTTGTGCAGGACCAGGGTCTCGTTGATCTGCCGCTCGATGCTGTGCAGCGGGTTCAGCGAGGTCATCGGCTCCTGGAAGATCATGGCGATGCGGTTGCCGCGCACCTGCCGCAGCGTCCGCTCGTCGGCACCCAGAAGCTCGGTGTCGCGGAAGCGGATCGAGCCGGCGGGGTGGTGCGCCATCGGGTAGGGCAGCAGCTGCAGGATCGACAGCGCCGTGACCGATTTGCCGGAGCCGGATTCGCCGACCAGCGCCAGCGTCTCGCCCTTCTGGATGTCGAAGGACACGCCCTTGACGGCCTGGGTCGCACCGGCACCGGAGCGGAAATCGACGCGCAGGCCCCGCACGGACAGCAGGTCGGGATTGGGGGGCATCGGGCTCATGTCGGGTTCTTCACGGTCGTCATCGTCATTCCGCCGCTTCCTTGCGCGCCGTCGCCGCAGCGGCTTCGCCGGGTAGCGCGGTGGACATCTGGGCGATGGTCTTGCGCGGGTCGAAGGCGTCGCGCACCGCCTCGCCGATGAAGATCAGCAGGCTCAGCATGATCGCCAGCACGAAGAAGGCGGTCAGGCCCAGCCACGGCGCCTGGAGGTTGGCCTTGCCCTGGGCCAGCAGCTCGCCCAGCGACGGCGAGCCGGGCGGCAGGCCGAATCCCAGGAAGTCCAGCGCGGTCAGGGTGGTGATCGAGCCGTTCAGGATGAAGGGCATGAAGGTCAGCGTCGCCACCATGGCGTTGGGCAGCACATGGCGCAGCATGATGGTGACGTCGCCGGCGCCCAGCGCCTTGGCGGCGCGCACGTAATCGAGGTTGCGCGCCCGCAGGAACTCCGCCCGCACCACATGCACGAGCGCGGTCCAGGAGAACAGCAGCAGCAGCCCCAGCAGCCACCAGAAGGTCGGCGTCACCACGCTGGCCAGGATGATCAGCAGGAACAGGGTGGGAAGCCCCTGCCAGATCTCGATGAAGCGCTGGAACAAGAGGTCGGTCAGCCCACCGAAATAGCCCTGGACCGCGCCGGCCGCGACGCCGATGACCGAGGAGAAGGCGGTCAGCACCAGACCGAACAGCACCGAGATGCGGAAGCCGTAGATCAGCCGCGCCACCACGTCGCGCCCCTGGTCGTCGGTGCCGAGCCAGTTGTCGGCCGACGGCGGGGCGGGAGCCGGGACCGGCAGATTGTAGTTGATGGTGCGGTAGCTGTAGGGGATCGGCGGCCAGACCATCCAGCCCTTGGCCTGGATCAGGTCGCGGACATAGGGGTCGCGGTAATCGGTCTCGGTCTCGAATTCGCCGCCGAAGGTGGTCTCCGGATAGGTGTGGAAGACCGGCCAGTAATAGTGGTTCTCGTATTCGATCAGCAGCGGCTTGTCGTTGGCGATGAACTCCGCCCCCAGCGAGACGGTGAACAGCACCAGGAAGATCCAGAAGGACCAGAAGCCGCGGCGGTTCGCCTTGAAATTGGCCAGCCGGCGCCGGGTCAGCGGAGTCATCACACCCTCCGCGATTCGAAATCGATGCGGGGATCGACCATCACATAGGTGATGTCGCCGACCAGATTCATGATCAGCCCCAGCAGCGTGAAGAAATAGAGCGTGCCGAACATCACCGGATAGTCGCGGTTGATCGCCGCCTCGAAGCCGAGCAGCCCCAGACCGTCGAGCGAGAAGATCACCTCGATCAGCATGGCGCCGGTGAACAGGATGCCGATGAAGGCGCCGGGGAAGCCGGCGATGACGATCAGCATGGCGTTGCGGAAGACATGGCCGTACAGCACGCGGTTCTCGGTCAGGCCCTTGGCCCTGGCGGTGATGACGTACTGCTTGCCGATCTCCTCCAGGAAGGAGTTCTTGGTCAGCATGGTCAGGCCGGCGAAGCCGCCGATCACCATCGACAGCACCGGCAGCGCCATGTGCCAGAAATAGTCGAGCACTTGGCGGTACCAGGGCAGGCCGCCCCAATTGTCCGACACCAGCCCGCGCAGGGGGAACCAGTCGAGATAGCGGCCGCCGGCGAAGACGACGATCAGCAGCACGGCGAACAGGAAGCTGGGAATGGCGTAGCCGACGATGACCACGCCGGAGGTCCAGACGTCGAAGGGCTGGCCGTCGCGCACCGCCTTGGCGATACCGAGCGGGATGGAGACCAGATAGACGATCAGCGTCGTCCAGATGCCGAGCGATATCGACACCGGCATCTTCTCCAGCACCAGATCGACGACGCGGCGGTCGCGGAAGTAGCTGGTGCCGAAATCGAACACGATGTAGTTCGACATCATGTGGATGAAGCGTTCGTGCAGCGGCTTGTCGAAGCCGAACTCCTTCTCCAGCTGCTTGATGAAGGCAGGGTCCAGCCCCTGGGCACCGCGATACTTGCCGCCGCTGTCGCCGCCGGTCTGGTTCTGGCGCTGGGCGGCGGCGTTGGCGTCGCCGCCGGCGCTGCCGCCGATGCGCGATGTCGCCTCCACCGCCGTGCCCTGGACACGGGCGATCATCTGCTCGATCGGGCCGCCGGGGGCGATCTGCACGATCAGGAAATTGATCACCATGATCCCGAACAGGGTGGGGATGATCAGCAACAGGCGGCGGATGATGTAGGCCAGCATCGCGGGTGTCCCGACCCTCCCCAATCCTCAAGGTGACGCAGTTCAGTTCAGCTTTATATCAGGGTCCCGTGCGGCGTGGGCTGTTGGCCAGCTTGGCGTTCTTGTCCGCATCGACCCACCAGTTGTCGAGAAAGCCCAGGCCATATTTCTGGGCAACCGCCGGATGGGAGAAACGGTTCCAATAGGCGACGCGGTAGACGTTGTCGTACCAATGCGGAATGACGTACCAGTTCCACAGCAGCACGCGGTCCAGCGCCCGGGTGGCGGTGATCAGCGCCTCGCGGTCTGGGGCTGCGATCAGCGTCTCCACCAGCTTGTCGATCGCCGGGTTCTTGATGCCAATGGCATTCTGGCTGCCCGGCAGATCGGCGCGCGACGATTCCCAATAATCGCGCTGTTCGTTGCCGGGTGACAACGATTGGAGGAAGCGCTCGGTAATCATATCGTAGTCGAAATTGTCGCTGCGATTCTGGTACTGGGCACTGTCGACCACGCGGATTTGCGCTTCGATACCGGCACGCTCCAGGTTGCGCAGGAAGGGCTGCACGACGCGCTCCAAATCGGCCTGCACCAGCAGGATCTCGAAGCGGAAGGGCTGGCCCTGCGCATTGACCAGCTTGCCGTTCTTCAGCTCCCAGCCGGCCTCCTTCAGCAGGCCCAGCGCGGTGCGCAGATTGTTGCGGATGTTGCCGCTGCCATCGGTTTTCGGCGGTTCGAAGGGCTTGGTGAACACCTCGTCCGGGATCTGGCCGCGCAACGGCTCCAGCAGCTTCAACTCCTCCGGCGAGGGCAGGCCGCTGGAGGCCAGTTCGGTGTTGGCGAAGTAGCTCTTGGTCCGCTGGTACAGGCCGTAGAACAGGTTCGTCTGGGTCCATTCATAGTCGAACAGGTAATTCAGCGCTTCGCGCACGCGACGGTCCTGGAAGATCGGGCGCCGGATGTTGAAGACGAAGGCCTGCATGCCCTGCGGATCCTCATTCTTCAACTCTTCCTTCATGATCTGACCGTTCTGCACCGCAGGCACATTATAGCCGGTGGTCCAGTTCTTCGAAATATTCTCCTGCCGGAAATCATAGGCACCGGCCTTGAACGCCTCGAAGGCAACGTCGAGGTCGCGGTAATAGTCGTAGCGGATGCGGTCGAAATTGTAGCGGCCTCGGTTGATCGGCAGATCCTTCGCCCACCAATCCTTCACGCGCTCGTAGGTGATGGCGCGGCCGGGCTGCATGTCGGCCACCTTGTAGGGGCCGCTGCCGATCAGCGGCTCCAGCGTCGTGGTGGCGAAATCGCGGTTGGCGAAGGCATGCTTGGGCAGCACCGGCAACTGGCCCATGATGACCGGAAGTTCGGGGTTATTGCTATTCCGGAACGAGAATTTGACCATCCGCTCGCCGGTCTTCTCCGCCTTGGTCACGTCGGCGTAGTAGGTGCGGTAGATCGGGTGGCCCTTCTCCTTCAGCGTGTCGAAGCTCCAGATCACGTCGTCCGCCGTTATCGGCTGGCCGTCGTGGAAGCGGGCCTCCTGCCGCAAGGTGAAGGCGACCCAGCTGCGATCCGGAGCGACCTCGATGCTTTCTGCGATCAGACCGTATTCAGTGCCCGTTTCGTCGCCGTTGCCCGTTGTCAAGGTCTGGAACACCAGCCCTGAGCCGGCGGCGGCCTGTCCGCGCAGGATGAAGGGGTTGAGATTGTCGAAGCTGCCGAAGGCCATCATCTTGACCTCGCCGCCCTTCGGGGCGTCGGGATTGACATAGTCGAGATGCTGGAAGTCCGGCCCGTATTTCGGCTTGCCGTGCAGGGCCAGGGCGTGGCTGCCCCCGGTCTTGCCCTGGTCCTGAGCCGCGGCCGGGGATGCCGGTAGAAACGCTGCCGCCATCATCACCGCCGCCGCCATACCGGTGCCCAGCCACCGCATCCGACCCGTCATGCCCGACCCCCTCCCTTGCCTGTTTTCCCGAAAAGCGTTCAGTCCGATGGAGTTAGCGTCGCAATGGGGCGTCATCAAGGCTGCGCCGCCTTGCCAGCCGGATCGACCCACCAGGTCGCCGGGAAATTGGTGCTGCGATAATCCTGGTCGTATTTCGGCCAGACCGCGGGATGGGCCAGCCACGCCTTGTGGGCGATCCAGCTTTCCGGGTTGTGCCATTGCGGCACCATATAGAAGCCCCACAGCAGCACACGGTCGAGCGCGCGGGTGGCGGCCTGCACCGAGTCGAGATCCTTTGCCGCCAGCGCCTTTTCGATCAGCGCGTCGGCCACCGGGTCATGGATGCCGGAATAGTTGGCCGACCCCTTCAGACCGGCGGCGGCGGAGCCGAAATAGCTGCGCAGCTCGGTGCCCGGCGGGGTGAAGAAGGCGAGATTGATGACGGTGGCATCGAAATCGAACTCGTCCAGCCGCGCCTGATACTGGGCGGTGTCGACGAGGCGAATGCCGGCGTCGATGCCGACCCGGCGCAAGGTCTCGACATAGGGCTGGGTGACGCGGGTCAGCGCGCCGGTGCCGTCGAGGAACTCGATCGCCATCACCTCGCCGGTCTTCCCGTTGGTCAGCTTGCCGTTGCGGACCTCCCAGCCGGCCTCCTTGAACAGGCGGGTCGCCTCGCGCACCTGGGCGCGGTTGTTGCCGCTGCCGTCGGTGGTCGGCAGGCTGAAGGGCTGGGCCAGCAACCGCTCCGGCAGCTGCGCCTTGTACGGCTCCAGCAAGGCCAGCTCCGCCGGGCTTGGCGGTCCCTTGGCACCGAAGTCGGAGTTGGGGAAGTTGCTGAGCGTTCGCTTGTACTGGCCGTACAGGATGTTCTTCTGGATCCAGTCGAAATCGAACAGCAGGGCCAGCGCCTCGCGCACGCGCGGGTCGGCGAACTTGTCGCGGCGGGTGTTCAGGCGGAAGCCCTGGGCGCCCAGCGGCAGCTCGCTCGGCACCTCCAGCGTCTTGACCCGGCCGTCCTTGATGGCCGGGAAATCGTAGCCGGTGGTCCAGCGCTGCGCCCGGTACTCGCCGCGGAAGTCGTAGGCGCCGGCCTTGAACGCCTCGAACATCACGTCGTCGTCGCGGTAGAAATCGTCCTTCACGATGTCGAAATTGTAGAGGCCGCGGGCGGTCGGCAGATCCTTCGCCCACCAGTCCGCCACCCGCTCATAGGTGATGGAGCGCCCGGCATCGACCGTCCTGATCCGGTAGGGACCGCTGCCCAGCACCGGCTCCAGCGTCGTCTTGGAGATATCGCGGCCGTTCGAGGTCCACCAATGCTTGGGCTGCGGCGAGAAGGTCGTGGCGAAGTCGATGATCGGCTTGATCTCGCCCGTGCCGGTCAGGGTGATCTTGAAGCGGCGGTCGTCCAGCGCCTCCACCTTGGCGGTGCGGTCGAGGAAGGATTTGATGAAGGGGGCGCCATGGGCCTGGATGGCGTCCCAGGTGAAGACCACGTCGGCGCTGGTGATCGGCGTGCCGTCATGCCAATGGGCGCCCTGGCGCAGCGTGAAGATCGCCCAGCCATAATCGTCCGGCACCTCGACGCTCTCCGCCAGATGGGCGTAGGCGGCGTCGAGTTCCCAGCCGGAGCCGACCATCAGCGTGTCGGAGATCAGCCCCAGCGTGCGCGGCCGCACCCCGCGCAGGATCAGCGTGTTCAGGCTGTCGTAGGTGCCCGGCTGCGATTCGGCCAGCCCGACCGATCCACCCTTCGGTGCATCGGGATTGACGTGGGGGAAATGGGTGAAGCCGGGCTTGAACTGCGGCTCCCCGAACTGTTTCAGCGCGGTGACGGTCCGGGTGGCCGCCTGGTTCGCCACCTGGGCCTGCGCAAGGCACGCTGGCGTGGACAGGGTCAGGATCGTGGCGGCAACGGCGAGAAAGCGACGCATCGGCGGTCCTGTGTGGGGAGCGGACGTTCTGGTTAGATTGCCACGCCCGCGCCCCGGTCAAGCGCAATTCCGGGCGCAATTCGGGTTCGGGGTCAGGCGCTTCGCGCTGTGCGCCAATGGTCGGCCATGCGGTCCATCAACTGGCGATAGCGGCGGTCGGTCCGCATCAGCTTGCGCACCGACTTTCCGTTGCGTGGGTCGGCCAGCATCCAGGCCTCCGCCGCCGCCTGATGCTCGGGATGGATCGACAGCAGATAGATGGCCGCCTGTTCCGGGGACGCAATGACCGTCTCCCGCATCCCCTCCAGGATGGCGCCGACATAGAGCGGCAAAACCTTGCGGAAATCCTCCGGCCCGCCTTCGGCCTTGCCCTCGGCCTCGGCGAGGTCGGGGGAGGCGCCGCCGTCGGCCATCAGGGCGCTGCGTTCGGCCGCCGGCAGGGCGAAGAAGGCGTCGAGCCCCAGCAACAGGTCGCAGACGGTCTTCTTGCGCACCATCCAGTTCGACCCGCCCGACACCCGCGCCGCCAGCCCCTCCAGGAAGGGCCGCAGCTTTTCAGGGGAGGTTTCGAAAACGGAACGGGCGGGAGGGGGGATGGCGGTCATGTCGGGTCCCTCAGCCGGCCAGCACTGTCATGGCGTCCCGGTGGGTCTGCGGGTCGCCGGCGGCGATCACCCGGCCGGTGGAGTTGGCGTCGAGCGGCTTGCCCTCCCAATCCGTCATCAGACCGCCGGCGCCGGTCACCACCGGCACCAGGGCGGCGAAATCGTACAGCTTCAGCCCCGACTCGACGACGAGGTCATAATAGCCGGACGCCAGCAGGCCGTAGCTGTAGCAGTCGCCGCCATAGGACGCCGTCTTCACCTTGGCGGCGACGCGGCGATAGGCCTCGTAGTCGCTGCCGGGGAACAGGTCGGGCGAGGTGGTGCCGAACATGGCGGCAGGCAGACCGCCGGGGCAGGGGCGGACGCGCACCGGCTGGCCGTTATGGGTGGTCGGCCGCCCTTCGACGCCGATCCAGCGGTCGCCGACGATGGGCTGGTCGATGATGCCCAGCACCGGGCGGCCATGGTGCAGCAGGGCGATCAGCGTGCCGAAGATCGGCCGGCCGGTGATGAAGGACTTGGTGCCGTCGATGGGGTCGATCACCCACACCCATTCGGCGTCGAGATTCTTGGTGCCATGCTCCTCGCCGTAGATGCCGTCGTCGGGGCGCTGGCTTTCGATGATGGTGCGGATGACGTGCTCCGCCTCGCGGTCGGCGACGGTGACCGGCGAGGCGTCGGCCTTGTCGTCGATGGCGACGGGGGTGCGGAAATAGCGGCGGACCACGCTGCCGCTGGAGTCGGCCAACCGCTGGGCGAGCGCCACCATCGGGGCGGGGCAGGGTTCGGTCATGGTCGCTCCTTGAGGCTTCTGTCGAAATCGGGTGCCGCATCCTAACGGTGCCCGCCCGTTGCGAAAACCCGAAAGGCACCCGCTGCCGCTTGAAGAGAGGTCCCGGTTTGCGCCGGGCAGCCCATCCGCCGGGAGGGCTTTCCGCCCGGCGCGTCCTGTGGCAGCCTCGTTTGGCCATGACGAACCGACCCAACATCTACGCCGCCACGCCGCTCGACCGCGCCTCCCTCCGCCGCAAGGACGAGGATTGGCTGACGGAGGCCTGGCTCGCCCCCGCGTCCCGCGTCCTGCCGGTCTGGCAGACCAAGAGCTTCGTCGCCGGACCGGAGGACGCGCCGCGTGCCGTCCTGCTGCCGACGGAGGGGTTGGACGCGGTGCCGATCTTTCTCGGTCTGATGGACGGAACGCCGGTCTTCACCGTCGACCTGTCGATGGTGGAGGATCCGGACGCGCTGCCCGCCCTGCGCGGCCAGGGCCGGTTCGAGGATCTGCGCGCCACCGGTCCGCTGATGCCGGAAGGCGAGGCGGCGCTGTGCGCCTATGCCCGCGGCATGGTGTGGTGGAACGCCCGCCATCGTTTCTGCGGCGTCTGCGGTTCCCCGGCGGCGGCGGCGGAAGCCGGGCATGTGCGGATTTGCACCAATCCCGCCTGCGCCACCCACCATTTCCCGCGCACCGATCCGGCCGTCATCATGCTCGTCCATGACGGCGGCGACCGGGCGGTCCTCGGCCGGCAGAGCCGCTTTCCGCCCGGCATGCATTCGGTGCTGGCCGGCTTCGTCGAGCCGGGCGAGAGCCTGGAGGATACCGTCGCCCGCGAGGTGTTCGAGGAGGTCGGGCTGACGGTGACCGACATCCGCTACCGCTCGTCGCAGCCCTGGCCCTTCCCGTCCTCCCTGATGCTGGGTTTCACTGCGCAGGCCACCAGCTTCGACATCGATACCGGCAACGACGAACTGGAAAGCGCCGGCTGGTTCGACCGTGCGTTCCTGCGCAGCCACACGCCGGACGAGACCTTCCGCCTCGCCCGTTCCGATTCGATCGCCCACCGCCTGATCCGGGAATGGATGGCGGAGGGGTGAGGGGGCGGCTGCTGTCCTGAACGTCCTCCCTCAATGCCGACGCTGCGGTCCCGCCATGCGCGTGGGCGAGCGGCGGCGGTCGAAGGGGTTGGGGTGGCGGGTGCAGGTGTCGTTGTAGAGCGCCATCAGGCAGGCCGCCTCGTCCGGACGGTGGCAACTGGCGCGGCACAGATTGTCCCACACCATCTGGCGGACGGCGGCATCGCCCCACGGCTCCTGCAGAAGCGAGGCGCCCTTTTCCAGCGCGGTCATGAAGGGCAGATGTTCATGGGCGGCGATCTGCGCCACCTCCTCCGCCTCCAGATTGGCCAATCCCAAGCAATCTTCCATCGTGAGCATGGCAACCTCCATCCGTGGCGCCATGGCCGTCGGCGGGGTCTCACCCGTCAGCCGCCGTGGTATTTGTCATTGTTGAAAAGTTGTGGAGCCGGTCTTTGCCGGCCTTTTCTGTATAACAATTTTCCCTAATCTTGCCCAGCGCCGGCCGGTCGCGGCCAAGGCTAAGTCGCGTCACTGCGGCGGAATGACGCGCGACTTGCGGCGGCTGCGAAAAGACTTGCGGCGTTGCGGGAGCAGATCAGTCCTCGCCGATGCGCTGGCTTTCCTGATAGCGGAAGGGGTTGGCCGGATAGACGCCCAGGATCTTCACCTCGCGGGCGAAGAAGTCCAGTTCTTCCAGGGCGAGGCGCAGCGGGCGTTCGTCCGGATGGCCTTCGACGTCGGCATAGAACTGCGTCTGGGTGAAGTGGCCGCCGACCATGTAGCTTTCCAACTTGGTCATGTTGATGCCGTTGGTGGCGAAGCCGCCCAGCGCCTTGTAGAGCGCGGCCGGCACGCTGCGGACGCGGAAGACGAAGGTGGTGATCGTCTTGCAGGACCCCACCGCCGGCAGCTTCGGCTCGCGCGCCAGGATCAGGAAGCGGGTGGTGTTGTGGCTGGCATCCTCGATCCCGCTCTTCAGGATGTCGAGGCCGTAGATCTCGGCGGCGAGAGAAGAGGCGATGGCGGCATGGCGCGGGTCGTTCATCGCCGCGATCTCCTTCGCGGCCCCCGCCGTGTCGGCATGGTTGATCGCCTGCAGGCCAAGGCTGCGGATGGCGGTCTGGCACTGCGACAGGGCCTGGATGTGGCTGCGCACGGTCTGGATGCTGTCCAGCGTGGCGCCCTTCGGTGCCAGCAGCTGGTGGTTCACCCGCTGGAAATGCTCGCCGATGATGTGGAGGCCGCCTTCGGGCAGCAGATTGTGGTTGTCGGCGACGCGGCCGGCGATGGAGTTCTCCACCGGGATCATCGCCAGCGAGGCCCGGCCTTCGCGCACGGCGGAGAAGGCATCCTCGAAGGTGGCGCAGGGCATCGTCGTCATGGTCGGCCGCGCGTTGCGGCAGGCCAGATCCGAATAGGCGCCGGGGAAGCCCTGGAAGGCGATGATGTTGGACGTGCCCATGAGCGGTGTTCCCCCGGCGGATCTCGAATAAGAAGCTGATATGGCGGGTTTCAGCCGGCCTTGCGGCCGGCGAGAAGGGCGCAGGCGCGCTCCAGGTCGGCGGGAGTATCGACACCCAGAGGAACCGCGTCAACGACCGCCGCGTCGATGCGCATGCCGTTGGACAGGGCGCGAAGCTGTTCCAGCCGCTCCCGCTGCTCCAGCACCGAGGGCGGCAGCGACACGAAGCGCTCCAGCGCCGCCCGGCGGTAGGCATAGAGGCCGATGTGGTGATAGAGCGGTCCGTCGCCGGTCGGCGCGGTGGCGCGGGTGAAATAGAGCGCGCGGCCCTGGCTGGCGCCGGCGGGCAGCTCCAGCACCGCCTTCACCACGTTCGGGTTGGTCCGCTCCTCTTCCCGCGTGATCTCGGCCACCAGCGTGGCGATGTCGACCTCCGGATCGGTCAGCGGGGCGAAGGCGGCGCGCACGCTCTCCGGCTCGATGGTCGGCAGGTCGCCCTGGACATTCACCACCGCGTCGTGGCGTCCCTCCGGGTCGATCAGCTGCAGAGCCTCGAAGATGCGGTCGGAGCCCGAGGGATGGTCGGGCCGTGTCAGCACGGCGGTGCCGCCGGCCGCCTCGACCGCGCGGGCGATCTCCGGCTCGGCGCAGGCCACCACCACCGGGCCGATCTCCGCCTCCATGGCGCGGCGCAGCACATGGACGATCATCGGCGCACCGAGGATGTCGGCCAGCGGCTTGCCGGGCAGCCGGACGGAGGCCATGCGCGCCGGGATCACCACGACCGGATTGGCGGGGCGGCCGCCAAGGTGCTTGCCAAGGGAAGCGGTGGACGGGCTGGCGGGGGCGGCGGTCGGCATGGCTCGAAAACTCCCGTGGAGGGTCCGGTAGATCACAGCTTCGGGGCGCTGAACTGGCGCGGGTGAACCACGGACGCCGGGGCGGCGTCAAGTGGCTGCATGGCGGGCCGTGTGGTGGGCATGCGTGGGGCCGGCATGGCGGGATGCAGGCTGTTTTGCGATGCAGCGTAATGCGCAAGCAAATTAAGTGGTTGGTGACTGCGACAAATTTGTATGCGACCTTTTTTCGCGGTCCGCCGGACTATGACAAGCTTCGGACCGCGGGCTATGGTAGCCGCGGCGCGTTCAGCCGCGGGCGGGAGAAACGCCGAGTGTACTGAAATCAGGGAACAAAGGGGCTCATCAATGAGCATGGAGTGGAACAAGATTTTCGGCGCCGTGCTGCTGGCCGGGCTGATCGCGATGCTGGCGGGATTCGCGTCCAAGGTGCTGGTTCATTCGAAGCCGCTCGAAAAGAGTGTCTATGTCGTCGCGACGCCCGAGGGGGCCAGCGCGCCCGCCGACAAGGGGGCCGCTCCCACCGGTCCGGCGCCGATCGCGCCGCTGCTCGCCGCCGCCAGCCCGGACGCCGGCCAGAAGGTCGCCAAGGCCTGTGCCGCCTGCCACAGCTTCGACAAGGGCGCTGCCGCCAAGGTCGGCCCGAACCTCTACGGCGTCGTCGGCGGTCCGAAGGGCCACATGCAGGGCTTCGGTTATTCCGACGCGCTGGTCAAGACCGGCGGCAGCTGGACCTATGACGAGCTGAACAAGTTCCTCTACGACCCGAAGGCCTATGCTCCGGGCACCAAGATGACCTTCGCCGGCCTGAAGAAGGACGACGACCGCGCAGCCGTCATCGCCTATCTGCGCTCGCTGGCCGACAGCCCGCAGCCGCTGCCGCAGTAACGCTGAGGCCAGAAGGTACCGGGCGCCGCCGCGGCCGGAAGAAAACGGCCCCGCTCTCGCAAGAGGGCGGGGCCTTTTGTTTGGCCGGAGTCCTTGTTTGCCTGAGGGCCGGGCTTATCGCCGCAGGCCGCGGGCGATCTCCAGATAGTCGGGGTCGTTTTCCGGGGTCAGCCAGCCGTGGCGGATCAGGAAATCGGTCACCACGAGGGTCACGTTGAACTTCCAGTCGCCGGTGCCGCGCACCGACTCCGCCACCTTGTCCAGCGGCCAGAGTTCAAAGGACTCCACCTCGCCGTCGGTGTTCACCGGGGTGACGCCGGGCGGAAGCTCCAGGTCGTAGACGAACAACCGGTCGCGCTTCAGACCGGCCGGGGTCTCCATCGTATAGCTGATGGCACCGACCGGCACGGCCCGCCTTGCGGTCGCGGCGTCGAACCCGGCCTCTTCCGCGGCTTCCTTCTCCAGATTCTCGGCCAGCGTCAGGCCGATGGGCTGGCCGCCGGCGATCAGGTTGTCGAGCTGGCCCGGCGCGACCTCGCGGTCGTGGGCGCGGCGGCCGATCCACAGCAGAAGTCCGCCGGCCTCATCGCGGACGAAGCCGTTGATGTGCAGGCCATAGGCCTCGATCCCGAAGGCGCCCACCGCGGCGCGGTCCAGCCGGGCCAGCGGCTCCGCCCCCCAGCGCGGCAGGATCGGGTAATATTCGCCGCGCAGCGCCTTGACCGTGCCCTGTTCCACCAGATAGGCGGCGGCATGGTCGAGCAGGGTGGAGCGCGCTTCGAAATCCCGGATCTCGGGCGCGATGGTCAGCCGGTCGGCGCTGACGACGAAGCCGGGATCGACGCCGGGCAGCGCCTCGGCCAGGGCATGGCGCACCCAGCCCACGGTGTGGCCGTCCAGCTCGAACGGGCGGAAGCCGGACAGGTCGTGCGCGTTGCACGCGCGGATATGATCGAGGAAGCTCATGCCGGCCATCTAAGCGGGTGTGGGGAGCGGGTGCAACCGCTCATCCAGGGCATGGCCAGGGCACGGGCCGGGGCACGGGCCAGGGCAGTGCGCACCCTCATGTTTTTGGACATCTTGCGCGGCTTTGGTTGCCATCGTACACAGGTCGGGTCACGAAATGACCTGAGGCGCCAGTCCGCCTGGGGTCGCTCAAGCGAAAGGGCGGGGCGTGGTGGCTGACCGGTCGGTTGAGGGCGCTGCGGCAAGCGAGAGGGAGATGCCGTTCGGCGACCTGTCTGTCCTGGTGGTGGAGGACGAGTCCTTCACCCGCATGGTGCTGGCAAAGATGCTCGGCACCCTGGGCGTCAAGGCGGTGCATCAGGCGGCCGACGGCGAGTCGGGCCTCGCCGCCGTCGCCGCCCATTCCCCCGACCTCGTCCTGTGCGATGTGGAAATGCAGCCGATGGACGGTTTCGGTTTCGTCCAGGCGTTGCGTGGCAGCGGCGACTCGCGTCAGCGCGCTCTGCCGGTCGTGTTCATGAGCGGCCGCGTCGATGGCGACCGCGAAGCCCGCGCGCACGACAGCGGCGCCGACGCCGTCCTGGTCAAGCCGGTGACCCCCGCCAGCCTGCGCGAGGCCCTGGTCATCGGGGCGAGAGCCGGACAGCCGGCCTGAGGAAGCGTCGGCCGCGGCCCCGGGCTTAAAATTTCCACCCCCGTGGCAAGCTTGCCAAGCCATTGAAACAATTCGGCAATCGAGCGGTAACCCTCCACCGTGCCGCGTCGGCGCCGCATCCTCACCCAATTTCCGCCTTGTTGAGCGGGTCCATTGGGACGCAACATGATGTGGAGGAAGTCTTGGAGGAGGTGTTGTGGCCCTATGGCCGACACTGCGGCAGACCGCAACGCCTCTTGTCGGATATTGTTAAGGTTTGGAGTTCAGCATCGACGGTAAATCCCTGCGCCGTGCTTGGTCGAGGCGGCGCGTCTGCTTGAGGAGGCCGATGGCGTGACAAGGAGCGCCCGATCGAACCCGGATGGGTCGCATCGCACTGGGCAATTCTCCCCGACTGGACGGGCAACGACGACTGCCGCCGGTTCCACGCCGTCTTCCGCCGAAACCGTCAAACGCATTTCGCCGAACCTTCCGGACGCGCGGTCATTACGCGCGCGGGTTGCGCCGGTGCGCTCGCCGCACCCATACCAGCCATGGGACCTAGGTCCTAAGGCCGATACCGGCTTCAAGGCCGGCTCCATGGCGGGCTTTCCGGCTATGGAGCCTGAGTGCCTGGAAAGCTCCAGGTGGAGCATTACATACAAAAATGACTCGTTCGGGGGTTGCCGCGTCGCAGGACGGACGGCTCCCGGCCTTCACAGGACCGTTCCTTACACCAGACCGCTGGCTTCTACCGCTGAGCGGGAAGGCTGCGCACCCCTTGAGGGCCGCGCCTTCCCTGGAGTGCCCCTTGGATCGCGGCATGCGCCGCGGCCTGCCGCCGCAGCCACCGGCGGCGCCCCGGCGCATCGGACCAGATAAGACGGAGCGACGAATGTTCCCGGCCGACGAACTGTTCACGCGCTACACGCAGAATTACGAGACCCGCCGCGAGACCGAGATGTCCCTGATGGACTATCTCCAGCTGTGCCGCGACGACCCGATGGCCTACGCCTCGGCCTCCGAACGCATCCTGGCCGCCATCGGCGAACCGGAGGTGGTCGACACGGCCCGCGACCCGCGGCTGGGCCGCATCTTCATGAACCGGACCATCAAGGTCTATCCCGCCTTTTCCGAATTCTACGGCATGGAGGAGACGATCGAACGGATCGTCGGCTTCTTCCGCCACGCCGCGCAGGGCTTGGAAGAGCGCAAGCAGATCCTCTACCTGCTGGGTCCGGTCGGCGGCGGCAAGTCGTCGCTGGCCGAACGGTTGAAGTCGCTGGTGGAGAAATGCCCGATCTATGTCCTGAAGGCCGGCAAGGAGATCAGCCCGACCTTCGAAAGTCCGCTCGGCCTGTTCAACCCGGACGAGATCGGCGACGAGCTTGAGGAGCGCTTCGGCATCCCGAAGCGCCGCCTGACCGGGCTGATGAGCCCCTGGGCGGTCAAGCGCCTCGACGAGTTCGGCGGCGACATCAACCGCTTCAAGGTGGTGAAGCTGCACCCCAGCAAGCTGCGCCAGATCGGCGTCACCAAGACCGAGCCGGGCGACGAGAACAACCAGGACATCTCCTCGCTGGTCGGCAAGGTCGACATCCGCAAGCTGGAGATCTACAGCCAGAACGACCCCGACGCCTACAGCTTCTCCGGCGGCCTGAACCGGGCGACCCAGGGCATGCTCGAATTCGTCGAGATGTTCAAGGCGCCGATCAAGATGCTGCACCCGCTGCTGACCGCGACGCAGGAGGGCAACTATGTCGGGTCCGAGAATATCGGCGCCATCCCCTTCCAGGGCGTGATCCTGGCCCACTCCAACGAGGCGGAGTGGCAGACCTTCAAGAACAACAAGAACAACGAGGCCTTCATCGACCGCATCTGCGTGATCAAGGTCCCCTACTGCCTGCGGGTGGCGGAGGAGCAGAAGATCTACGAGAAGCTGGTCAACGGCTCCGATCTGGCGACCGCGCCCTGCGCCCCGGCGACGCTGGAGATGCTGGCCCGCTTCTCGGTGCTGTCGCGCCTGCGCGAGCATCCCAACAGCAGCTTCTACAGCAAGATGCGGGTCTATGACGGCGAGAGCGTCAAGGAGACCGATCCCAAGGCCAAGTCGATGCAGGAGTACAAGGACCAGGCCGGCGTCGACGAGGGCATGGGCGGCATCTCCACCCGCTTCGCCTTCAAGGTGCTCGCCTCGACCTTCAACTACGATTCGACCGAGATCTCGGCTGACCCCGTGCATCTGATGTATGTGCTGGAACAGGCGATCAAGCGCGAACAATTCCCGGAGGAGACGGAGAAGAAATACGTCGAGTTCATCAAGGCCGAACTCGCCCCGCGCTATGCCGAGTTCATCGGCAACGAGATCCAGAAGGCCTATCTGGAATCCTACTCCGACTATGGCCAGAACCTGTTCGACCGCTATGTCGATTATGCCGATGCCTGGATCGAGGATCAGGACTTCAAGGATCCCGACACCGGCCAGCTGATGAACCGCGAGCTGCTGAACCAGGAGCTGACCAAGATCGAGAAGCCGGCGGGCATCGCCAACCCGAAGGACTTCCGCAACGAGGTGGTCAAGTTCGCCCTGCGGGCGCGGGCGGCAAATGCCGGCCGCAACCCGTCCTGGACCTCCTACGAGAAGATCCGCGAGGTCATCGAGAAGCGGATGTTCAGCCAGGTCGAGGATCTGCTGCCGGTGATCAGCTTCGGCTCGAAGAAGGACGGCGAGACCGAGAAGAAGCACACCGAGTTCGTCTCGCGCATGATGACCCGTGGCTACACCGAGCGGCAGGTCCGTCGGCTGGTCGAGTGGTACATGCGGGTGAAGCAGGCGGGCTGATGCGCTGACAGGCGCGGAATTGCCGCGGGGCGGGGCGTTGCAACGTCCCGCGGCAACCCCACTGTCATAGAAAGCTGTCAGAGTGTGAAGGCCGCGTGACGAAACGGGTGGGAGGGCCAGCCCCTTGATGAACATCATCGACCGTCGCCTGAACCCGCAGGGCAAGAGCCTGGCCAACCGCCAGCGCTTCCTGCGCCGTGCCAAGGAACAGGTGGTCAAGGCGGTCCGCGACGCTTCCGGCAAACGGGGCATCCAGGATATCGAGAATGGCGAGAAGGTGACGATCGCCGCAGGTGGCGTGCGCGAACCGTCCTTCCATCGCGCGTCCCAGGGCGGGGTGCGCGACTATGTCGTGCCCGGCAACAAGGAATATGTGGAAGGCGACACCATCCAGCGCCCGGACGGCGGCGGTGGCGGCCGCGGCAGCGAGGGGAGCGCCGATGGCGAGGGCGAGGACGAGTTCCGCTTCGTCCTGTCGCGCGACGAGTTCCTCGACATCTTCCTGGAGGATCTGGAGCTTCCCGATCTGGTGAAGCAGAAGGTCAAGCAGTCGGAATCGCACACGCTGACGCGGGCCGGCTATTCGGTGTCGGGATCGCCCGCCAACCTCAACCTCGTCCGCACCATGCGGAACAGCCTGTCGCGCCGCATCGCGCTGAAACGCCCGAAGCGCGACGAGATCCGCGAACTGGAGGAGATGCTGCGCGAGGCCGAGGAGGCCGGCGAGGACGCGACACAGATCCAGGCGCTGCGCGAACAGCTGGAACACATCGTCCTGCGCTCCCGCCGGATCCCGTTCATCGACCCGATCGACGTCCGTTACAACCGATTCGAATCGGTGCCGAAGCCGATCGCCCAGGCGGTGATGTTCTGCCTGATGGACGTCTCCGGCTCGATGACCGAGCACATGAAGGATCTGGCCAAGCGCTTCTTCATGCTGCTGTACCTGTTCCTGCGGCGGCGCTACCGCTCGGTCGACATCGTCTTCATCCGCCACACCCACGAGGCCAAGGAGGTGGATGAGGAAACCTTCTTCTACTCCACCGAGACCGGCGGCACCGTGGTGTCCACCGCTCTGGAGGAGATGCAGAAGGTCGTGCAGGAGCGCTATCCCGACAGCGAATGGAACATCTACGCCGCCCAGGCGTCGGACGGCGACAACATGTCGTCGGACAATGCCAAGTCGGCGACCCTGCTGCGCGACGTCATCCTGCCGATGTGCCAGTATTTCGCCTACATCGAGGTGGCGGCGGAGCACAATATGGGCCTGTCGGCGCTGGGCCGCGAGACCGAGCTGTGGCGCACCTACAAGCAGGTGCAGAGCCCGGAACGGCCGCTGGCGATGCGCCGCGTCCGCTCCCGCCGGGAGATCTTCCCGGTCTTCCGCGAGCTGTTCGCCCGCGAGAAGGCGGGGGCGTAAGGGGCAAGGCGATAAACACCGCCCCTTGGGGGCGGCAGGGGGAGATCGGAATGACCGCTGTGATCACCAAGCCCGACGCGCTGCTGTATGACGGCGTCGAATGGGATTACGACAAGATCAAGCGCGTCTATGACGCCGTCGAACACATCGCGCTGAAGGAGATGGGCCTCGACGTCTATCCCAACCAGATCGAGGTCATCACCGCCGAGCAGATGCTCGACGCCTATTCGTCCATCGGCATGCCGCTGATGTACAAGCACTGGTCCTTCGGCAAGCATTTCGCCCGCGACGAAATGATGTACCGCAAGGGCTATCGTGGCCTTGCCTACGAGATCGTCATCAACTCCAGCCCCTGCATCAGCTACATCATGGAAGAGAACACCATGACGATGCAGACGCTGGTGATCGCCCACGCCGCCTTCGGCCACAACCATTTCTTCAAGAACAACCAGCTGTTCCAGCAATGGACCGATGCCCAGGGCATCCTGGACTATCTGGAATTCGCCAAGACCTACATCGCCCATTGCGAGGAACGCTACGGCCATGCCGCGGTGGAGCGGGTGCTGGACGCCGCCCATGCGCTGATGAGCCAGGGCGTCCACAAGTACCCGAAGAAACGCTCCGATCTGCGGACCGAGCAGCGGCGCGAGCGCGAGCGGCAGGAATATCAGGACCAGACCTTCAACGACCTGTGGCGCACCGTGCCCAAGACCGCGGCCGGCCCGCGCCCGGCCAAGTCGGTGTCCGAACGCAAGAAGCTGCTTGGCCTGCCGGAAGAGAACATTCTCTATTTCCTGGAGAAGAAGGCGCCGCGGCTGGAGCATTGGCAGCGCGAGCTTCTGCGCATCGTCCGCCACATCTCGCAGTATTTCTATCCGCAGAAGCAGACCAAGGTGATGAACGAGGGCTGCGCCACCTACGTCCATTACCAGATCATGAGCCGCCTGCACGAGACCGGCCAGATCAGCGAAGGCGCCTTCCTGGAGTTCCTGCATTCTCACACCTCCGTCGTGTTCCAGCCGGAATTCGACGACAAGCGCTACTCCGGCCTGAACCCCTATGCGGTCGGCTTCGCGATGATGCAGGACATCGCCCGCATCGCCGAAAAGCCGACCGATGAGGACCGTCAGTGGTTCCCCGACCTCGCCGGCCGCGGCGACGGCATGGCGGCGGTGCGCGAGGCCTGGGCCAACTTCCGCGACGAGAGCTTCATCCTCCAGTATCTCAGCCCGCATCTGATGCGGAAGCTGAAGCTGTTCAGCGTGCGCGACGACGCCGAGGACCCCTATCTGCTGGTGGATCACATCCACAACGAGCGCGGCTACCGCGACATCCGCAAGAAGCTGGCCCGCCAGTACGACCTGGGCTATCTGGAACCGGACATCCAGATCGTCGACGTCGATCTTGCCGGCGACCGCAAGCTGATCCTGCAGCACCGCGTCACCAACGGCGTGCTGCTGGACGAAAGCGACGCCAAGGCGGTGCTGCGCCACATCGCCAACCTGTGGGGCTACGAGGTGCAGCTGATCGAGGTGTCGGCGATTTCCGAAGCCATCCTGAAGGAACACGCCGTCACCGCCCCCAGCGGGATCGGCGTGGTGTGACGGACGGGACCGGCTCCGCTACACTTCCGCCCGTGGCAATGCGGGAGGGGGACGATGGCGGAGGATCTGTTGGGCGGAGCCGGGCCGGTCGGGCTGGTGAAAGCACGGCACGGCCTGATGATGTACCGGCGGACCGACAATGTCGTCGGCCGTTCGCTCGGCTATTACGGTGAATATTTCGAGCAGGAGGTCGCGCTGTTCCGCCAATGCGTGCGGACGGGCGACCGGGTGATCGATGTCGGCGCCAACATCGGTGCCCACACGGTGGCGCTGGCCCGGCTGGTCGGCCCCACCGGTCGGGTGCTGGCGTTGGAGCCGATCGACGCCAACCACCGGCTGCTCTGCGGAAATCTTGCGCTGAACGGGCTGGATTGGGCCGAGGGGCAGCTGGCCGCCGCCGGGGCGGCCGACGGGCTGCTGCATCTGGCCGCCGTGCCGATGGACGAGGATGGCAATTACGGTGCGTTGTCGCTCGATGCGCTGCCAGGTGACCGGCCGGTGCCGGTTCGCCGCCTGGATGGGCTGGCCCGCGACGGAGCGGGCCGAATCCGCCTGATCAAGATCGATGTCGAGGGGATGGAGTCGGAGGTGCTGGAGGGTGCCCGTGGCCTGATCGCCCGCGACCGTCCGGTCCTCTATGTGGAAAACGACCGCCCCGACAAATCGGCCGCGCTGATCCGCCTGCTCGGCGAGCTGGGCTATGCCTGCTACTGGTATCTGCCGGCCTTCCACAATCCGGCGAACTTCGCCGGCCGGTCGGAACCGATCTTCGGCCATGGCTTCGTCGATGACGGAACGGAGATCCGGGGGCTGGGGCTGGGGATCAACCTGTTCTGCCTGCCGGCGGAGGCCGGTGCGCGGATCAACGGCCTGCTGCCGGTCGCCGATCCGGACGAGCATCCGCTGCGTCGCGGCCATAACGGCCGCTTCCTCGCCGGCTGACGGCGCCAGGCAGGGATGAGGGCGTCGCTGCGGTCAGCGCTCCGGTTCGGGCTTGATGCCGGCCTCCTTCATGGCATGGATCAGGTCCAGCATCACGGTGCTGATGTCGGGAAAGGACAGGGCCACTCCGCGGCGCTCCCTGTCGAGGCGCACGACATGGGCGGTCTGCCGGCCGCCGACGCGATGGCCGGCTTTGCCCGGGCCGGTCATTGCGGCCAATTCCGGGCAATGCAACTCCAGCCGCAGCTTGCCGCCGACGGCATGGGCGAACTCCTCCGGCGGCAGATCGACCAGCAGGCCGCGGGTCGACCAGTTGATCGTCGTGCAGCGCCGGCCCTCCACCTCCACCGCCAGGGCCGGATCGATGTAGCGGATGGCACGGCGGTGCTCGATCCCGTTCGGCGGCTTGGCGCCGACATCGTGCTGGTCGAGCTTTCGTTTCGCCGCCTGCTTGGTGCGGTCGTCCACCCCGTCCTTGCTGGTCATCAGCGTCGCCTGCACGCGCCGCTCGACCCCGTGGCGGAATTCGTCGTCGGCACCGAAGCGCAGGGCCTTGGCGAAATGGTCCTTGGCCTGGGTCAGCAGGGCGTTTCGGCCCTTTTCGTCGCCGCGATGGCCCCGGCGTTCGGCCTGGACCAGCAGCGAATCGACGCTGCGCTGGTAGGCGCCGCGCTGGATGATGCGGGTCAGTTCGCGGAACTCGGCGGCGCGCAGGCTGGGGAATTCACGGGTCTTCAGCAGCCCTGCCAACCCTTCCGCCAGTGAATCGACGTGGGCCGGATCGCCGGTTTCCGCCTCCCGGCGCAACGCCCTCAGCGCCTCTTCCGCCTTGCGGAGCAGCTGGTCTTCCAGTTTCCGGCGCTGGTCGGCATCCATCACGGCCATGGCGCGTCCCTCCAGGGGGCGGTTCGCCAATGATAGCGCAGGTCGCGAGCCTGCAACAGCCGCCAGCTGTGGTTAACGGCGGACCTGCGGAGCGCCCCAGTAGGAGCGGACCCGAATTCCCTTTGCCTTGTGACTGCCTTCTTATCTGTGCTGGCAAACAGGGCGGGTCGCGGGAGTGGGCGGATGACGGGCAAGGACAAGCACGATGACAGGAAGGCGGGTACGGAAACCGGATTGGATCTGCTGACCGCCGCGCTGGCCGGCCTGCTGGCCGAGGACAGCACGGGCCCCGCCCCGGCCAGGACCGCCCTCGTCGCCTTCATCCGCGGCCAGGGGGCCGATGCGGAGCCGGTGCGCACGCTGGTGCTGCCGCGCCGGCCTGCGCGCAACGGGGCGACGGCCGATCCCGCCGATCGGCGCGCCCTGGTCTACAGCCTGACCAAGACGATCCTTGCCGCGGCTTTGCTGCGGCTTGCCGCGCGCGGACTGGTCGAACTGGACGGTCCGGCGGAGCGCTGGCTGCCGGAACTGGCCGGACGGCCGGGATCGGTCACCGTGGCGCAGATCCTCACCCACCGCGCCGGGCTGCCCGACTATGGCGGTCGGCCCGATTACCATGCCGCGGTCTCCGCCGGAGCGGATCCCTGGAGTGGCGACGAGTATCTGGCCCGTTGCGGCGTCGCCGAGGGCCTTGGATCGCCGGTCGGCAGCTTCGCCTATTCCAACATCGGCTATCTGCTGGTCGGCCGGCTGCTGGAGCGGGCGGGCGGCGCCCCGCTGGCGGAGGTTCTGGAGCGCGAGGTGTTCGGACCGCTCGGCCTGTCCAGTGCCTCGCTTCTGCGCGACCGCGCCGACTTGGACGGGTTGTTCTTCGGGTCGAGCCCGACCTTCGGCGCGGCGCCGGTGCATACCGCCTATCACCCCGGCTGGGTGTCGCACGGGGTGGTGGCGATGACGGTCGCCGATGCCTGCCGGTTCATCCATGGGCTGACCGAGGCGTATCTGCCGGGCGCGCTGCTGCGGCGGATGCGGGACGGCCTGCCGGTCGGCGGGCCGATGGGCGGGCGGCCTTGGGTCGAGCCCTCCTATGGGCTGGGCCTGATGGTGGAGCTGGACCCGGCGGCCGGCCCCTATTGGGGCCACACCGGCGGCGGTCCGGGGGTGACGCCGGCCGCCTATCACGCGCCGGGGCCGGTCCCCGTTTCGGTCGCCGTCTTCCTCGATGGCGAGGACGGCAACCTCGCCGAATGGATGGCGGTGGAGGTGCTGCACCGCCTGCGTGGCGGGCGATAGGACGGCACCGGACAGCGTTCCCCACAGCTCCTGCTTGTTCAGGATGGCGGCGATCCCATCTCCTCTCCAGGGGGCAAATCACCGCTCCCCGGCTCCCGGCTTCTTCGCATAGGCTCGGGGGAATCGGTGCCGGGCGCAACCGGCATCCGGGAACAAAAGTCAGGGGAGGAACCGCGCGATGGGAGACGCCGCCCGCAAGCTGCCCGATTATCCATGGCTTGCCTCGTACCCGCCGACGGTGGACTGGGCGATGCCGATCCCGGTCCGGCCGTTGACCGACCTGCTGGAGGGGGCGGTCGCCCGCCATGGCGACCGGCCCTGCCTGAATTTCCTTGGCAAGCGCACCAGCTACCGCGAGCTGGGGCGGCTGGTCGACCGCGCTGCCCGCGGCTTCCAGGCCATCGGGGTGGGGAAGGGGACGCGGGTCGGGCTGTTCCTGCCCAACACGCCCTATTACGTCATCGCCTTCTTCGCCATCCTGAAGGCCGGCGGTACGGTGGTGAACTTCAACCCGCTCTATGCCGAACGCGAACTGGCCCACCAGATCGGTGACAGCGACATCGAGCTGATGGTCACGCTGGACCTGACGCTGCTGTACGGCAAGATGGCGCGGATGCTGGATGAGTCCGGGCTGAAGCGGCTGGTGATCTGCCGCATGGCCGACATCCTGCCTTTTCCGAAAAACTGGCTGTTCCCCATCGCCAAGAAGGCGGAGATCGCGGCGATCCCGCGCGACGACCGCCATATCCCCTTCGCGCGGCTCATTGCCAACGACGGCCGACCGACCCCGGTCGTCCTCGACGCGCGCGAGGATGTCGCGGTCCTGCAATACACCGGCGGCACCACCGGCGTGCCGAAGGGCGCGATGCTGACCCACGCCAACCTCTACGCCAACACCATCCAGTGCGCGACCTGGTATGCGGCGAAGGAGCGCAAGCCGGGAGAGGGCGGCGCAGACGGGAGCGACGGCCAGGAACGCATGCTGGGCGTGCTGCCGCTGTTCCATGTCTTCGCCATGACCGCGGTGATGAATTTCGGCCTGCATCTGGGGGCGGAGATCGTCCTGCTGCCGCGCTTCGAGCTGGAGCAGGTGATGCGCACCTTGCAGAAGGAACGCATCACCCTGTTCCCCGCCGTGCCGACCATCTACACGGCGATCAACCACCATAAACATCTGAAGGACTACGATCTGTCCTCCATCCGCTTCTGCATGTCGGGCGGGGCGCCGCTGCCGCTGGAGGTGAAGGAGGCATTCGAGCGCACCACCGGCTGCACGCTGGTGGAGGGATACGGCCTGTCGGAATGCTCGCCGGTCGCCACGGTGAACCCGGCGGTGCTGCAGTCGGACAGGAAGGGGTCCATCGGCCTGCCACTGCCCGGCACAATCGTCGAGATCGTCAGCCTGGAGGAGCCGCGCCGCGTGCTGCCGCCCGGCGAAAAGGGCGAGGTCTGCATCCGCGGGCCGCAGGTGATGAAGGGCTATTGGCGCCGCCCGGCCGAGACGGCGCAGACGCTGGTCGAGGGCCGGCTGCACACCGGCGATGTCGGGGTGATGGACGGGGACGGCTACACCACCATCGTCGACCGCATCAAGGACATGATCCTGTGCAGCGGCTTCAACGTCTATCCCCGCAATGTGGAGGAGGCGATCTATCTGCACCCCGCCGTCGCCGAATGCGTGGTGGCCGGCGTGCCGGACGAGTATCGCGGCCAGACGGTGAAGGCCTATGTCCGGCTGGACGACGGCCAGGACCTGAGCGCCGAGGAGCTGGTCGCCTTCCTGAAGGACAAGCTGTCGCCCATCGAGATGCCGAAATTCGTGGAATTCCGCCAGGAGCTGCCCAAGACCATGATCGGGAAACTGTCGCGCAAGGCGCTGATGGACGAGGAGCAGGGCAAGCGCGCCCGGAGCGCGCAGGATGCCGCCGCGAAAGGCGGCGCCGCATGAGCGCGGTCGACCGCAAGGCGGTGCGTGTCCGCATCCAGGGCAAGGTGCAGGGGGTGTGGTATCGCGGCTGGACCGTGGAGACGGCAGGCGCGCTCGGCCTGACCGGCTGGGTGCGCAACCGAACGGACGGCACGGTGGAGGCCCTGTTCGCCGGCCCGGCCGATGCGGTCGACCGTATGGTGGCGGCCTGCCGCCGCGGCCCGCCCTCGGCCATCGTCCGCGAATTGGTGTCCGAACCGGAGCAGGATCCGGGCCTGGCGGGGTTCGGGCAGCGGCCGACGGTGTGAGTGCCGCGTTAGCCATCCGCTAACCATGACGGCGGCATGCTTGTGGTGGATGCGGTTAAGGGACGACAGCCGGGATGACCGCCAGCAAGTCGGATGTGGCCGGAATGAAGGCCATGCTCGCCGGTGTCTTCGCCAAGGCGGCGGAGGCGAAGGGCAAATCTGCGCGCCCACCGGGGGCTGCCCCGGCGGGGAAGGCTCCGGCTGTCCCGAAGCGCGATCCGGCGGTCCGCCTGAGCCTGGGGCCGGATGCGGCGGAGGATGCGCCGGCCAGGCCGTGCGACCCCGATCTTGCCGACCGGCTCGAACCGGCGATCCACGCATTGGCGCGCGATCTGGGCCGGCTGCTGGTCGCCTTCGGGATGGACGGGGGCGATGCCGCAACGGTGGAGTCTGCGCTGGTCACCCGCTTCGGCGACAAGGAGCGCCGGGCCGCTGTCGCAGCGCTGGATGGGTTGGCCGGCGAGCTGCGGCCGCTGGCGGGGGACGCCCGGCAGGATGCAGCGGTCGAGCTGAACGGGATCGGCCTCGCTCTCGCCCATGCCGGCGGAGGGGTGGAGGTGCGGCTGGACGACGCGGTTTTGCTGCTGTCGCGTGTGCCGGCGGAGGAGACGGGCGAGGGTCTCGCCGCCATGCTCGGCGTCCTTCGCTCGGCGATCCGGCCGGGCAGGGGGGTGACGGTTGAAACCGACCGGGTCGCCATCGACGATCTGGGCCGGGTCATGGACGCGCTGGCCGCGGCGATGACCGCGCCGCCGCAGGGAGTGGAAGGGACGGTGACTCTCACGCCTCTGGCGGCACCGGCCGATGGCGGGAGGATGGACCTGTCGCTGTCGCTCGGATGCCGGCTGGCGGAGACGGCTGTTGGGGCGCCGCCAGCCGCCAAACCTGTGCCGGTGGCGGAGAAGCCGGTTGGCGATCATAAGGACGGTGGGTTCGATGTGCGGATTTGACCTGCGCCGTCCGGCTGCCGCCTGGCTGTGCGGGCTGATGCTGTTGGGGGCCGCACCGGCGCTGGCCGGTGCCCTGGAGCGGACGGAGCCAGGCCATCAGGCGCCGCCGCAGCCGGGGAGCAGTCTGCCCGTCGCGCCGCCCATTGTGCAGTATGCGCTGCCCTCGCAATGGATGACCATCCATTCCAAGGAGGACTGGCGCAAGGCCGGCAGTTTCGAGAAGGAATTGAGCAAGGACTGCGCCGCCCTGCGCTTCAACGAGATCGAGCCGATGCGGTTCCGCGCCTTCTACAAGGGCGAGGTGCTGGGCGTTGCCTTCGGTCATGGGCTGAATCTGCACGATCCCGGCAAGAAGGCGGACCGCAAGAAGATCTACCTGTTCCGCAACGGCGATTCGACCAATTGCACCGTGCAGTCGGTGGACAACCAGGATCCGCGCGTGAACCCGGCCGGCAGTCAGGCCAACACCCCGGCCGCCGGCGGCTTCAAGAAATATTAGACGTCCTCCCCGCCCCGCATCGGGCCGCCGAACACCTCAGGCCATGCCGCGATCAGCGCGGAATCGACGTCCTCCATCGTCACCAGCTGGCCGAGCGCCACGATGGAGGTGACGCCATGTTCGGCGATGCCGCAGGGGACGATGCCGCCGAAATGGGACAGGTCCGGCTCGACATTCAGGGCGATGCCGTGGAAGCTGACCCAGCGGCGCACCCGCACGCCGATGGCGGCGATCTTGTCCTCCTGCCCCTTCAGGCCGCCATAGGGCTGCTTGTCGACCCAGATGCCGACGCGGCCCTCGCGCCGCTCGCCCTTGATGTTGAAGGAGGCGAGCGTGCGGATGATCCACTCCTCCAGGTCGCGGACAAAGCCGCGGATGTCGGCGCCGCGCGCCTTCAGGTCCAGCATGACGTAGGCAACGCGCTGGCCCGGCCCATGATAGGTGTACTGGCCGCCGCGCCCGCTGCGGTAGACCGGGAAGCGGTCGGCGTCCAGCAGGTCTTCGTCGTGCGCGCTGGTGCCGGCGGTGTAGAGCGGTGGATGTTCCAGCAGCCAGACCATCTCCGGCGCGGTGCCGGCGCGGATCGCCTCGACGCGCGCCTCCATCTCGGCGATGGCGTCGGGGTAGGGCACCGGCTCGTCGGAGATGCGCCACTCGATGGACTGGCTGACTGGCTGACTGGCTGAGAGGCTGGTCGGAAGGGTCATTCGATGGGGTCTCTAAGGGTGTCGGCAACGGTGCGGCGGAGCGGCCGGAGGGCCGATCCGAATTTTTCTTCGCAGATGATGATTGTAGCGCTTGATCGCCCGTCGGGAAGCTGATATCTACCCGCTCCACCCGATGAGGCGCGCAAGCGGACGTCGGGAACTACCAGCCTGATGCGGTCGTGGCGGAATTGGTAGACGCGCAGCGTTGAGGTCGCTGTGGGGCAACCCGTGGAAGTTCGAGTCTTCTCGACCGCACCACTCTCCCATGCAGATGGGACCATCCCGGGGATACGGGAAAGACGAAAGGCCCGCAGGTCGCAAGACCGAGCGGGCTTTTTCGTATCCGGGCTCAGGTATCCGCATCTTGGCGTGCCGCATCCGGAAGGCCCCTGCGACGGGGCGGCGATTTTCGGCCGGCATCGTCTTTCGTGGATCGCCTGGAAGGCGCCGCTTTGGAACCTGGACATCGAATGCCGGATGCGGGCGCCGATATGGGGCGTTCTTGGGATGCTTCAGTATTTGCTATCGCCTTCGATAATATAAGAAAGATATCGGGGCTTGAGTGATGCGGCGGGAGAACAATCGCGTCGGATTTCTAAAGGCCTGCTCTTGCCGCCTGTCGAAAGGGGTAATATCCTGCGCTGAGAATGGCGGGGTTGGTGGTGTCGTGACAAACCATTCCTGCCACTGATTTCATGGGGGATTTGATGGCAACTGTCGTGATGATGAAGCACCCGCAGACGGGCCTTACCAAGAAGGGGCTGGTCGGGTTCAGCTGGACCACCCTGTTCTTCGGCGGCTTTCCCGCCCTGTTCCGCGGCGATTGGGGGATGGGCCTTCTTCTGACGGTGCTGGCCTTCTTCACCGGCGGCATTTCCGGCATCATCGCCGCATTTCTCTACAACAAGCACTACACGTCGAAGCTGATCGAGAAGGGCTATGTCTTCGCCGATACCGAGGCGCTGAACAGCCTGGCCCGCGCCAAGCTCGGCGTCGATGGGGCTTCCGCGGTTCCGAACCCGACCTGATCGGTTTCCAGGGCAGTCGTGACGGCGGGCGGTGCAAGGGTGTGGCACCGCCCGCCGTCTTTTCCGTGGCGTTGGCGTCTTCAGCGGAACTCGATGTAGCGGTCCAGCGTGGCGCGGCGCAGCGCGCGGACGATATGGGCGGTGGCACCGCTGGCCACGACATGGCCGCCGGACTCCCGGCAGCGGTTGGCCAGCATGAACAGCATCCCGATGGCGGCGGAATCGATGAAGGTGACGAACCGCAGGTCGAGCGGAACCACCGGGCTGGCCGCGAAGTCCCAGCCGCGCAGCATGGCATGGAAGCGGTCGCCATCCTCGTAGGTGCAGCGCCCGGACAGCAGGATGCCGTCGCAACCGCCGACGGTGGTGAAGGCATAGTCCATCGATGCGTCCGGCCCCTCTCCCCTCGATGTGCGCCAGCGATTCCGCGCGGCTCCATGGGACCATGAAGGGTCGCGGCGGTGCAAGGTTCCGGTGGCCAATGCGGCCGGTTCCGGGGGTCGGTGCCGAACCGGACTGGACAAACCGCAACGGCGCCTCTATGTCGGGGACGCCTCCGCCTGCACCGGTCCCGTGCGCCTGAATCGGCCGGAAGCTTTCCACAACCCGCAACCCCGAACGCCGCCGGCCACCGCCCGATCTCGCGGAGCCGTTCCGCCCGTCCCATGCCGCCGGCGCTCCGGCGGACATCAGGTCCGGTTCGGCAATCGGGGACTGCATCGTCGAAGGGAGGGTGCCGGGATGCACACCGATCCCCGTACGCCGGATCTGCAGCCGGACAGCGTCGCCCATGCCCCCGGCAGCGTCCGCGGCAATCCGGCCCATCCGGGTCACGAGGCGGAGGACGAACGCCCCTACGGCGTCGAGCCGGAGTTCGTCGAAGAGATCGTCGCCCTGCTGCGCGCCCGCGAACGCGATGCCGTGCTGGCGCGGCTGGATGGACTGCATGCCGCCGACATCGCCGACCTGATCGAACAGGCGGAGCCGGCCGAGCGCGCCGACCTGATCGACCTGCTTCCCGCCGAACTGGACGGCGAGGTGCTGTCCTACCTGAACCCGGACCTGCGCGAATCGCTGATCGGGCGGTTCGAGCCGCAGGAGCTGGCCGACGCCGTCGCCGACCTCGACACCGACGACGCGGTGGAACTGATCGAGGATCTGGATGCGGAAACGCGGGCGCAGATCCTGGCGAAGCTTCCCGACGCCGAACGCGCGCTGGTGCAGGAGAACCTGACCTACGACGAGGACAGCGCCGGCCGCATGATGCAGCGCGAGCTGGTCGCGGTGCCGGAATTCTGGACGGTCGGCAAGACCATCGACTTCATCCGCGCGGCGACCGACACGCTGCCGGAGGATTTCTACGACCTCTTCATCGTCGACCCGATGCACCGGGTGGTGGGCGCGGTGCCGCTGTCGCGCCTGCTGCGCCAGCGCCGGGCCGTGCGCATCGCCGATCTGGTGACCGGCGAGGTCGACGCCATCCCCGCCACCATGGAGCGCGAGGAGGTGGCGAACCTGTTCCGGCAATATGCCCTGGTCTCCGCCCCCGTCATCGACGCCGCCGGCCGGCTGATCGGCGTCATCACCGTCGACGACGTCGTCCGCATCATCGACGAGGAGGCCGACGACGACCTGCGCAAGCTGAGCGGGTCGGGCGACAGCGGCGTGTTCAGCGGCATCGCCGACATTGCCCGCAGCCGGGTCGGCTGGCTGACCGTCAACCTCGGCACCGCCTTCCTGGCGTCGGGGGTGATCTCGCTGTTCGAGGGCACCATCGAGCAGATCGTGGCGCTGGCGGTGCTGATGCCGATCGTCGCCTCGATGGGCGGCAATGCCGGCACCCAGACGCTGGCCGTGGTGGTGCGCGCGCTGGCGACGCATGACCTGTCGTCGGCCAACGCCCTGCGCGTGGTGGGGAAGGAACTGCTGGTCGGGCTGATCAACGGCGGCATCTTCGCCGTGATGGTCGGGCTGATCGCGCTGGTCTGGTACGGCCCGCTGATCGGCGTCGTCATCGGGCTCGCCATGATCATCAATCTGGTGGTGGCGGGGCTGAGCGGAGCGCTGATCCCGCTTGGCCTGGAAAAGCTGGGGGTCGATCCGGCGGTGTCGAGCGCCGTCTTCCTGACGACGGTGACCGACGTCGTCGGGTTCCTGGCCTTTCTCGGGCTGGCGTCGGTGTTTCTGCTGTAGGGAGGGGGCGAACTCCCTCACCCGGCGCGATCGAGCTGCTTCAGGAAGGCGATGTAGCGGTTGATGTCCTCCATCCGCCGGGCATGCCCGTTCATGTCGGACAGGCGGCCTTCGATGGCCTTTTGCGCGCCCTCCACCTCGTCGATCACCGCGTGGATGTCGGCCCGCAGCTCCTGCGAGGCGGTGGCGGCCTCGTCCATGCGGGCGCTGGTGTCGTCGAGCTGGTCGCCGACCGAGCGGACCGAGGCCACCACCCGGTCGATGGCGTGGCGGGTGTCGCCCAGCGTCTGCTTGGTGTCGTTGGCCAGCTTGCGCACTTCCGACGCCACCACGGCGAAGCCCTTGCCCGCTTCGCCGGCGCGGGCTGCCTCGATGGTCGCGTTCAGCGCCAGCAGATTGGTCTGGCTGGCGATGCCGTCGATCACCGACAGCACCTTCTCGATGCTCTTCACCACGGTGGAAAGCTGGTTGAACTCGCGCACCAGCGCCTCCTTGCGGTCGGCATGGCCGTCGAACAGGCCGGCGTGGCGGTTCAGCGTCGCTTCGATCGCCGACATCGAGCCGCCGATTCGCGCGGCATAGCTGGCGGTCTCCTGCACGCTGCCGGTCAGCGTCACCAGCGCGTCGAGATAGCTGTGCATCCGCTCGATCACGCTGTTGCGGATGCGGCTGAGCAGATCCAGTCGGTTGTAGCGGGTGGCGATGAAATAGCTCTGGAACCGGGCGTAATGCACCGGGAAGCGGTCGACCATGTCGTCGGAGAAGGCGGTACCGGGCGGAACCTCGAAGAACATCAGCGCCGACAGGGTCTGGTTGATGCTGATGCCCAGCAGCTCGCCGAAGGTGGAAAAGCCGGCGGCGGCCAGACCGTCGAAGGCATGGACCCGCGACAGCTGGTCCGGGTTGTTCAGCCGGCGCAGGATGCAGTCGTTCAGGATGACGCCGAGGGGGCGCGGCTTGCCGCGCAGATAGGCGGCGAGATCCTCCTCCGTCTGGCGGACGAAGTCGGTCGCCTCGACAAGGCACAGCGAATCGCCGGGATTGACGTCG
>NZ_BADK01000617.1 GCF_000333595.1 Azospirillum sp. B506 | reverse complement strand
CGAAGCGGTGGGTTCCCCATTCGGAAATCCTCGGATCAAAGCTGCTCGCGGCTCCCCGAAGCTTATCGCAACGTGGTACGTCCTTCATCGCCTCTCAGTGCCAAGGCATCCACCAGATGCCCTTCAGACGCTTGATCTCAACTCCAACGAAAACGCTTGCGCCACGCGCAGGAACAAGCCTGCTCGCGAGTTGACCGACAGGGCCAACTGTTTCCGCCGTTCGATGCTACTCCCAGCCAGCGCGCCTTGTGGGCTTGCCGGCCGAGGAGCGTCCTCGGTCACTTGCACTTCATCTTCACTTGTCCATGATCCCGTCCCGCCTCCACAAATGTGGGGAGGGACACAGCAACGAGCGCTGCGCGCTCGTTGCTGTTCACGTTGCCGTGTTGTGGTTCCTTCCAACGGTCCTCAAAATCGGGCGGCCGATCTTCCACGCTCAACACCAGGAAACTGGTGGAGGCAGACGGGATCGAACCGACGACCTCCTGCTTGCAAAGCAGGCGCTCTCCCAACTGAGCTATGCCCCCTCGATGGTCGAACGCCATCGCCTGAAACATGGTGGGCCAGGGAGGATTTGAACCTCCGACCTCACGCTTATCAAGCGCGCGCTCTAACCAACTGAGCTACTAGCCCGTCCGTGCTCCATCATGGGAGCACGTCGAGAACCGTGAGAAGGGATGCGCCGGCGGCGGCAGAGATACGCCTTTGTGGCTGAGGTGCCGGACCGCTGAGGTCGGCTTCCTTAGAAAGGAGGTGATCCAGCCGCAGGTTCCCCTACGGCTACCTTGTTACGACTTCACCCCAGTCGCTGACCTTACCGTGGTTGGCTGCCTCCCTTGCGGGTTAGCGCACCACCTTCGGGTAAAGCCAACTCCCATGGTGTGACGGGCGGTGTGTACAAGGCCCGGGAACGTATTCACCGCGGCGTGCTGATCCGCGATTACTAGCGATTCCAACTTCATGCACTCGAGTTGCAGAGTGCAATCCGAACTGAGACGGCTTTTGGGGATTGGCTCCATCTCGCGACTTCGCTTCCCACTGTCACCGCCATTGTACCACGTGTGTAGCCCAACC
>NZ_BADK01000618.1 GCF_000333595.1 Azospirillum sp. B506 | reverse complement strand
AAGCTCTTGTATTCCTCGCGCTGGCGAAAGCTCGGCTGCACGCCCAACTGTTTGAAGGCGTCACGGGCGAAGGGCAGCTCCGCCGACAGGCCGGTGATGCCCAGCGTGCCCAGCGGCTGCAACCACACCTCGTCGAAGGCGCTCGCCAGCAGGTAGGAGCGGTTGCCGGCCCCGGCTCCGCCATATTCCTCGGCAAAGGCGATGGCGAAGCGCCCGGAAGCGCGGAACCGCTCGATGGCGGTGCGCAGCTCCTGGGTCTGGGCGAAGCCGATGCTGTCGTCGCCGAAGCGGGCCAGCACGCCCTTGACCTTCGGGTCGCGCCGTCCGCCGTCCAGCGCATCCAGCACCTCACGCAGCGTGGCCTGATGTTCGAACAGACTGCCGAACTTGCCGTCGTCGCTCTCGGCAAGCGGCTTGGTCAGGTCGAGTTCCAGCACCACGGCATCGGGCAGGGTGGGTTCATGACGGAGCGCCACCACCACCACCGTCACCGCACCGACCACCAGCAACAGGCCGATGAGTGCGAAGAGACGGACGAAGAAACGGACGATCGCCATGATTCCTACCCTGTGTGGCCTCGACGCTGCCGGTGAACGGCGCTAACTGTCCTGCCCTTAACGGTCCAGGCTGTGGTACTCGCGGTTCGGCATCATGTCCACCGCGGTCGCCAGACGGTTCGACATGTTGTAGAAGCCGACCGTATCGGCAATGTCGAAGATTTCCTCCACGCTGAAGCCGGCGGCGCGCAACGCCTCCCGGTCGGGCTCGCCCACCGTCATCGGCTCCTTGGTCAGCTTCCAGGCGAAGTCGAGCAGAGCGCGCTGGCGCGGCTCCAGCGGCGCGACGCGGTAATTGGCAACCAGCATCTCGCCGAGCTGCGGGTCGCCGGACAGCTTGCGCACCGCCTGGCCGTGGGCGACCAGACAGTAATAGCAATGGTTGGCGGAGGAGACGACGACGGCGATCATCTCGCGCTCAAGCTTGCTCAGGCCGCTCTCGCCCAGCATCAGCTCATTGTAGAGCATGGCGAAGTTGCGCAGCTCTTCGGCCGCAGG
>NZ_BADK01000619.1 GCF_000333595.1 Azospirillum sp. B506 | reverse complement strand
GCCGACCGCGTCCGCATGCCTTCATCATCGTGGCGCCCGACAACACCGTCACCGTTCTGGCCAAGCATCTGGACAAGGGCCAGGGCATCGTCACCGGTATCGCCACCATCGCGGCGGAGGAGCTGGACGCCGACTGGTCGCAGGTGCGCGGCGCCTTCGCCCCGGCCGACCAGAAGCTGTATGCCAACCATTTCTTCGGCATCCAGGGCACCGGCGGCTCCACCGCCGTCGCCAACAGCTGGGACGAGCTGCGCATGGCCGGTGCGGCCGCCCGCGCCATGCTGGTCGCCGCAGCATCCGCGCGCTGGAAGGTTCCGGCCGGCGAGGTGACAGTGTCGAAGGGCGTGGTCCGCCATGCCGCCAGCAACCGCCTCGGCCTCGACCGCCGGATCGCCAGCCTGCCGCAGGGCTACGAGACCATTGTCGGCGACGCCTCGCAGGAGGCTCTGCCCCGCGGCGCGCGCCAGATGATCTGTCTGGCCCGCGCACTGGTCCGCGAGCCGGCGGTTCTGCTGCTGGACGAGCCGAACTCCTCCCTCGACGTCGAGTCCGACCGGGTGTTCCGCCGCGCGCTGGAGGAGATGCGCGGCAACGTCACCATCCTGCTGGTCACCAGCCGCCCGTCGCTGCTGTCGCTGGCGGACCGGGTGGTGCAGATCGTCGACGGTCATGCGGTCGCCCGCAACCAGGCGTCCGAAATCGCCGGCGGGCAGCCGGCCCTGGTCGCCGCGCTCCCCGCCGCGGCGCCGGGCGAAGGCGCCGTCAAGGCCGCCGCCGAACCGATCCGCGCCGCCCACGACGATGGCGACATCCTGCGCCGCCGGCTGGCCGAAGCGTCGGCCGTCGGCGCCTGCATGGTGCCGCTGCTGGATGCGCTCGGCTGGCGCGGCGCGCCGCAGACGCTGGCGGAAGCCCTGCCCCACTTCTCCGAGGTGCAGACGGTGGAGGAGCTGTGCGACGTCTTCCAGCGCCTGCATTTCGAGGGGCGCAGCCTGCGCTTCGATCTCGCCCGGCCCGAGCCGTCACTGCTGCCCTGCCTGTTCCGCACGCGCGACGGAGGCATCTACACGCTGCTGTCCGCCGACGACAACGGCGTCCTAGCCTTCAGCGGCCAGTCGCGCGAGACGGTCGCGCTGAGTTTCGGCAAGGGCACCGCCTATGTCTTCGCGCCGCTGGACATTGCCAGCGCCGCGGGCAACCAGAACTGGGTCGGCACGGTCTTCCACAGCTATTTCCCGCTGCTGTGGGCGGTGCTGGGACTGAGCGCCGTCATCAACCTGCTGTCCGTCGCCGCCCCGCTTTTCACCATGGCGGTGTATGACAAGGTGATCGGAACCGGATCCTTCGACACTCTGGCGACCATCGCCGTCGGCGCGTTGCTGGTGATCGCCGGCGATTTCGCCCTGCGCCAGATCCGCGGCCGGGCGCTGGCCCATGCCGGATCGCGCATCGCCCGTACCATCAGCAACGCCACCATCGAGCGCATCCTGATGCTGCCGGTGGGCATGAGCGAGCGCGCCGCCATCGGCACGCAGATCGCCCGGGTGAAGGACCTGGAATCGATCCGCGACTTCATCAGCCAGGGTCAGGTCGCGGCCCTGTTCGACGTGCCCTTCGCCCTGTTCTACCTGGGCGTGATGGCGGTGCTGGGCGGGCCGCTGGCGCTGGTGCCACTGGCCGCCGTGCTGGTGACCGCCGCCATCGGCGCCGCCGTCCACCCGCTGGTGCGCGCCCGCACCGGCACCACCGCGCGCGCCGACACCGAGCGGCAGGAATTCTTCGTGGAAATGATCGCCAAGATGCCGGCGCTGCGCGCCATCGGCGGGTTGGCCCACTGGCGCGACCGCTATGACCGGCTGTCGGCGCGCACCGCCCGCTCGGGCCACACCGCCGCCAACCTGTCGGCGACCCACGCGGCGCTGGCCGGGCTGGTGGTTCCGGTCGCCGGACTCGCCACCGTCGGCGTCGGTGCCCTGCAGGTCTTCACCGGCGCCATGACGCCGGGTGCGCTGATGGCGTCGATGATGCTGCTATGGCGGGTGATGGTGCCGCTGCAGACCGCGGTCTCCATGCTGCCGCGCATCGAGCAGCTGCGCGCCAACGCCCGCCAGATCAACGGCCTGATGAGCATCCGGCCGGAGCGCGAGCCGCGCTGCGCCACCCTGCCGCCGCGCCGGCTGAAGGGCGAGGTATCCTTCTCCCGCGTGTCGCTGCGCTACCGCAACGATGCGGACCCGGCGCTGGTCGGCGTGACCTTCGCCGTCAAGCCGGGGCAGATTGTCGCCATCGTTGGACCCGACGGGGCCGGCAAGTCGTCGCTGCTGAAGGTGATGCTGGGCCTCTATGCGCCGCAGGCCGGCAATGTGCGGATCGACGGCGTCGACATCCGCCAGATGGATCCGGTCGACCTGCGCAAGTCCATCGGCTATGTGCCGCAGGCCAGCTCGCTGTTCTACGGCACCATCGCGCAGAATCTCCGCTTCGCCGACCAGACCGCCGACGAGGCCGAACTGCGCTGGGCGCTGTCGCTGGCCGGGGCGATGGACGAGGTGGAGGCCCTGCCGCGCGGGCTGGACACCCGCATCGGCGACAACCAGTCGCTGCGCCTGTCGCCAAGCCTGACGCAGAAGATCTGCCTGGCCCGCGCCTACATCCGGCGACCGCGCATCCTGCTGCTGGACGAGCCGGCGAGCCGGCTGGACTTCGAAGGCGACAAGGCCCTGCATGCGGCCCTGGCCGCGCTGCGCGGCCACAGCACAATCTTTCTGGTCACCCACCGACCGAGCCACCTGACGCTGGCCGATACGGTGCTGACGATGGAAGCCGGCATGATCGCTCCCGCCGCCCCGGCCGGCGGCCTGCCCGGTCCCCGCCCGGTCGGACCGGGAACAGGTCCGGGGGGTGGGGCGGGTGGTGGCGGCGGCAACGGCATCGCCAACGGCATTGCCGGGGCACTGCTGGGCGGGATCGGGCTGCAACGCCCGCCCGGCGTCGCCGCCACTCCCCAGCGCTGACGTCTTCCACTCTTTCCTCTATTCCGTGTGAACCGCAAGATGGCCGCTTCCGACCTCGCCCGCCCCACCGGCAAATCGCTCAGCGCCGACGATGCGACGCTGTCGCTCGTCCGCGCCACCATTCTCGTGCTGGTCGTGCTGATGGCGGCCCTGCTGGCCTGGGCCACGCTGATGCCGGTGAAGGAGGCCGTCGTCACCGCCGGGCAGGTGGTGCCGTCCGGCAATGCCCAGGTCGTCCAGCATCTGGAGGGCGGCATCGTGTCGTCCATCTTGGTCAAGGAAAGCGATCTGGTGGAGGCCGGCCAGCCGCTGGTCGTCTTCGATCCCAAGCAGGTCCAGGCGGAGCGCGAGCAGATGAACGCCCGTCTGCTGACGCTGGAGCTGCGGGCGGAACGGCTGCGCGCCTTCGCCGCCGGCCGCGCCCCCGACTTCGCCGCGGTCGCCGGTCCCGACACGCCCCAGACCGAGGCGCAGATCGCCGACCAGCGCCTGATCTACGACACCCAGCGTCAGGCCCGCGAAACCGCCATCGCCGTGCTGCGCGCCCAGGTGTCGCAACGCGAGGCGGAACTGGCCCTGTATGAAGGGCAGCTCGCCAACATCAAGGACCAGATCACCTTCATCACCGGCTCGGTCGACATCCGCAACCGGCTGGAATCGATGGGCCTGTCCTCGAAGCTGCAATCGCTGGACCCCCAGCGCGAGCAGTCGCGCCTGATGGGCGAGCAGCGGAGGATCGAGGGGCAGATGATCGCCACCCAGCAGGCGATCACCGAGGCCGGCAACCGCATCCTCGACCAGTCGGCCAAGCTGTCGCAGGACGCCGTGACCGAGATGGGCACGGTCACCGCCGAGATCGCCCAGCTGCGCGAGGCTCGTGCCAAGCTGGACGACCGCGCCGAGCGCCTGACCGTTCTATCGCCGGTGCGCGGGCTGGTGCAGGACCTGCGCATAAACACCATCGGCGCCGTGGTGCCGGAGGGCGGCGTGCTGATGCAGATCGTGCCGGTCGATCATGAGATGACGGTGGAGGCGCATGTCACCCCGCGCGACGTCGGCCATCTCCAGGTTGGGCAGGAGGCGACGGTCAAGGTTCTGACCTATGATTTCGCCCGCTATGGCGCCATCACCGGCAAGCTCCTGCGCATCTCCGCCTCCACCTTCCTGGACGAGCAGCACCGCCCCTATTACAAGGCGGTCGTGGCACTCAGCCGCAACCATGTCGGCCGTGACGACGTCCAGCACCCGGTGCTGCCCGGCATGACCACCCAGGTGGAGATGACCACCGGCGAACGGTCGCTGCTGGAATATCTGCTGAAGCCGATCTACTTCGCTCTGTCCGACAGCTTCAACGAGCGGTGAGGGTGGAAGGGAATCTCAAGGTTCCCTCTCCCCCGGAGCGGAGAGGGGGTTCCGGCCACTCGCTCCCATGCCACGAACGAAAAAAGGCCGCCGGTCCCGAGCTGGACGGGCGGCCCAAAGGCAAGGGAAACGGTCAGTAGGCGCCGAGCGACCGGGCGGCGGCGGCGAATTCCTCGGCCAGCCAGCCTTCCTGCCGGATCAGGTGAGCCATCAGATGCTTCATCGCCGCCTCGTAAGCCTCGGCACGCTCGTCCTCGGACAGGTTGGCCGCGGCAAGGCGGGCGACGAAATCGTCTACGGCCTTTTCGGGCATCAGCGGTTCCGCCTTGTGCGTGTTGACTTGGCTCATGACGCTGAGCAACCTGGGGGTGGTGTTGGCGATTTGCTGCGGGACCATCGGAGCGCCTTAAGGTTGGACGCGATGCTTCTATCGATAATGAGCCTCGGTTTGGCGGGTGTGAAGGCGTTATTTAGCGCTTAAATGCGATAAATTTATAAGACATTTGATACATATCGTTTCAAACTTGGTTTGCCGGTGGCGAAAAGCGGCAGCCTCGCCGCCAGCCGTGCTCCGACACAGCTCGACAGAA
>NZ_BADK01000620.1 GCF_000333595.1 Azospirillum sp. B506 | reverse complement strand
CATTTGTCGCCTGATCCGGGGCAACCGCCACGTTTTCCCCGACCCCGGGGCCGGTCTGGACCGCGCCGCCGACCATCAGGTCCTTGGCGCCGCGATAGTCGGTCTGCACATAGCCGAGCGTGTCGTCCGGCCGTTGCAGCTGCACCGCGCTGGCCTCATGGATGACGCCGCCCAGCCGGGTTCCGTCGACCTGCTGCAAAAGGGTCAGATCGTCCAGGATCTGACGATCGTCGACCGCCGGACCCTTACCCTGAACCGCTTCCTCAGCCATCGGACCGCTCCATAAGTCGGGTGCAGAACCGCACCGCGCCAGTTGTCACGGTTCTAGGTTCTAGCGCTCACGGTTGCTTGTGATAAGAAATATCCTGTGATGAGTTTCAACAGCTTGGCCAGGGTTCCTGCCGCCCCGACCCCAGCACCCCGATCGTCGGACGGTACGAAACGGTGCGAAAGCGGTTGATTTTCCGTCACTTTCCACGCAACTCCGAAAGGGTTGCGGAAAATACGTTTTGTCACTCGGTTGCCATTTGTTGCTATTCGCGGATTTACCTATCACTAGCAATTATGCTGTTGATTGACGGCCGGCTAACCCCGTGAACAGGTCGATCCTTTTGTCCGCAGTCCCGCCCACCTCCCGAACCGTCCCTCCCGCCGCTTCAATGGCTGCCTCGACGGACCGCGATCAGGCTGCACGCGACCGTGCGGCCGAGAAGGCTGCGCGACGCCTGCTGTCCGGCATGCTGGGGCCGCGCCGGGACCGGGCAATGCTGGTGCTGGCATCCCTTGCGCTGAACATCTTCGGGCTGGCGCTGCCCGTCACGCTGCTGCACATCTACGACCGCATCCTGCCGAACGAATCCTACGGCACCATGCTTCTTCTCGGCCTCGGCTGCGGGACGGCGGCGGTGATGGAGGCGATCCTGCGCGTCGCGCGCTCGGCGCTGACCACCTGGATGGGGGCGAGGATCGAGCACCAGTCGAGCGCGTCGCTGATCGACCGGCTGATGCGAATGCCGTTGAACGCCTTCTCGCAGCAGGGGATCGGCACCCATTTCGAAGTCTACCGCGCCATCAAGCTGGTGCGGGATTTCTATTCGGGCCAGGCGCTGCAATCGGCCATCGACATTCCCTTCGCCGCTCTTTACCTGGGACTGATCGCCCTGCTGGCCGGCTGGCTGGTGGCGATCCCGCTGGCGGTGCTGGGGCTGTTCCTGATCGTCGGCGCCCTGCTGGGGCGGCGGATGCGCGGGGCGCTGGAGCGCCGCCACACGCTGGAGGAACGGCGCCTCAATTTCATCAGCGAAGTGCTGGGCGGCGTCCATACCGTGAAGGGGCTGGGCGCCGAGGCCGGGCTGCTGCGCCGTCACGAACGCCTGCAGCAGGGCTGCAGCGAGGAGGACTTCGCCGTCGCCCGGCTGAGCGGCTCCGCCTCTGTCGTCGCCGCCACGCTGGCGCAGGCGACGATGATGCTGGTGGTCCTGCTGGGCAGCGTTTCGGTGATCGACGGAGCGATGACCACCGGCGTGCTGACCGCCTGTTCGATGCTGGCCGGCCGCTGCGTGCAGCCGGTGCAGGCGCTGTTCGACCGCTGGGTCCGCTATCAGTCGGTCTCGCTCGCCCTGCGCCGCATCGGTCATGTCCTGCTGGAGGTCGGATCGGACGGGGCGCCCGCCCTGCCGGGCAAGGATGAAACGGCCACGGCCGAGCGCTCGGTCGCCGAACCGCCGGCCCCCGGCTCCATCGAGATGGACAAGGTCGTCTTCGCCTACGACCGCGGGCCTGAGATCCTGAGCGGCCTGTCGCTGAGCGTCGGACCGGGCGAGTTCCTGGGCGTGGTGGCGACCAACAGCTCGGGCAAGACGACCCTGCTGCGCCTGATCCTCGGCGTGCTGCGCCCCACCGCCGGCGAAGTGCGGGTCGGCGTGCGCAGCCGAACCGAGTCGGATGCCATGATCGGCGTCGGCGGCGTCGTCTATGTCGGCGAGCATCCGGAGCTGTTCAAAGGCACCATCCTGCAGAACCTGACGCTGTTCGACCCCAGCCGGGGCGAACTGGCGATGGAGGTCTGCCGGCGCCTCGGCCCTCA
>NZ_BADK01000621.1 GCF_000333595.1 Azospirillum sp. B506 | reverse complement strand
GTCAGCGCCTCGGACCCGTCGGTGTCGGTCAGCGCCGGGGTGATCGTCAGCGCAATGGCGGTGTCCTCATCGCCCCGCGCGGCTGAAACCGTCAGGGTCGGCGTGTCGGTCACCGGATCGACCGTCACATGCAGCGTCTGCGTCGTCGTCGCAACCGCCGCACTGCCGTCCTTGGCCGTCGCCGTCACGGTCAGATCGAAGTCCACGTCGCTGTTCAACGGCGGCGTGATCTTCAAGCCGGCAAGCTGCGCCGGTGTGAGGGTGACCGAGCCGTTGCTGATCGTCAGGGCAGTGCCGGCATCATTGCTGAGATGCGCACCGTCGGGGATGCCGCTGATGGTGATCGTCAGCGCCTCGGACCCGTCGGTGTCGGTCAGCGCCGGAGTGATCGTCAGCGCAATGGCGGTGTCCTCGTCACCCCGCGCGGCTGAAACCGCCAGGGTCGGCGTGTCCGACACCGGATCGACCGTAACCACCAGTGATTCGCTGACGCTGACCGGAGCGGCACTGGCGTCCTTGGCCGTCGCCGTTACGGTCAAAGTGAAATCATCGTCGCTGTTCAGCGGCGGCGTAATCTTCAGACCGGCCAACTGGCTTGGCGTCAGCGTGATCGAGCCGCCGGAAATCGTCAGCACGTCGCCAACGGTGTTGCTGAGATGCGCACCGTCGGGGACGCCGCTGATGGTGATCGTCAGCGCCTCGGACCCGTCGGTGTCGGTCAGCGCCGGAGTGATCGTCAGCGCGATGGCGGTGTCCTCGTCACCCCGCGCGGCTGAAACCGCCAGGGTCGGTGTGTCCGACACCGGATCGACCGTAACCACCAGTGATTCGCTGACGCTGACCGGTGCGGCACTGCCGTCCTTGGCCGTCGCGGTGACCGTCAGATCGAAGTCCACGTCGCTGTTCAACGGCGGCGTGATCTTCAAACCGGCAAGCTGCTCGGGCGTCAGAGTCCAGGTGGTGGTGCCGTCCGGCTGCGTGACCGAGGTGCCGGCGCTGAGGGTTGCTCCGGCAGGAACCCCGGCAACGGTGACGCTCAAGACCTCCGAGCCATCGGTGTCGGTCAGCGCCGGGGTGATCGTCAGCGCGATGGCGGTGTCCTCGTCGCCCCGCGCGGCCGAAACCGCCAGGGTCGGCGTGTCCGACACCGGATTGACCGTCACCGGCAAGGTCTGGGTCACCGACACCGGAGCGGCAACGCCATCCTTCGCGGTCGCGGTGACGGTGAGCGCGAAGTCCGCATCGCTGTTGCCCGGCGGGGTGATCGCCAAGCCGGCCAGCTGGCCTGGCGTCAGCGTGATCGAGCCGCCGGAAACCGTCAGCACGTCGCCGGCAGTGTTGCTGAGATGCGCACCATCGGGGATGCCGGCGATGGTGATTGTCAGCGTCTCGGAGCCATCGGTGTCGGTCAAAGCCGGAGTGATCGTCAGTGCAATGGCGGTGTCTTCATCTCCCCGCGCAGCAGTCACCGACAGCGTCGGCGTGTCGGTGACCGGGGTCACCGTGACCACAAGGGGCGCGCTGACGCTGACCGGATCGGCGCTGCCGTCCTTGGCCGTCGCGGTGACCGTCAGGGTGAAATCGACATCGCTGTTCGCCGGTGGCGTGATCTTCAGGCCCGCCAGCTGACCAGGCGCCAGGGTGATCGAGCCGTTGCCGATCGCCAGCGTGTCGCCTGCGCTGTTGCTGAGGCGCGCACCGACGGGAATGCCGCTGATGGTGACGCTCAGCGCTTCCGATCCATCGGTGTCGGTCAGGGCGGGGTTGATGACGAGAGGAATGGCGGTGTCTTCACTGCCGGTCGCCGCGGCGACGCTCAACGTCGGGGTATCGGTCACCGGGTTGACGGTCACCACCAAAGGCGCGCTGACGCTCACCGGATCGGCGGTGCCGTCCCGCGCGGTGGTGGTGACCGTCAGGGTGAAGTCGACATCGCTGTTGGCCGGCGGCGTGATCTTCAACCCGGCAAGCTGACCCGGGGCCAGCGTGATCGAGCCGTTGCCGATCGTCAGCGTGTCGCCGGCCGCGTTGGCGAGGCTCGCGCCGGCCGGAATCCCGCTGATGGTGACGCTCAGCGTCTCCGAACCGTCGGTGTCGGTCAGCGCCGGCGTGATGACCAGCGCAATGGCGCTGTCCTCGTTGCCGGACGCCGCAGCGACGCTCAGCGTCGGGGTGTCGGTCACCGGGGTGACCGTGACCACCAGCGGCAGGGTGGTGCTGGCCGGGGCGGCGCTGCCGTCGCGGCTGGTCGCTGTGACCGTCAGGGTGAAATCGGCGTCGCTGTTCAGCGGCGGCGTGATCGCCAGCCCGGCCAGCTGGCCGGGCGTCAGGGTGATCGAGCCGCCGGAAATGGTCAGCACGTCGCCGGCCGTGTTGGTCAACACGGCACCGGTCGGGATGCCGCCGATGGTGACCGTCAACGTTTCCGAACCGTCGGTGTCGGTCAGGGCCGGAGCGATGGTCAGCGGGATCGCGCTGTCCTCGGCCCCCGTCACCGCCGAGACGCCGAGCGTCGGCGTGTCGGACACCGGGTTGACGGTGACCGGCAGAATGGCGGTGACGCTGTTGGGAGCGGCGGTCCCATCGGTGCTGGTGGCGGTCACCGTCAGGGAGAAGCTGTCGCCGCTGTCGCGCGGCGGGGTCAGGGTCAGGCCGGGGATCTGCGAGGAGGTCAGCACGATGCTGCCGTTCACCACCGTCAGAACCGATCCGGACCCGTCACGCAGCACCGCTCCATCCGGGATGCCGGACAGGGTGACGGTCAGCACCTCGGTCCCGCCGTCGTCGGTCAGGGCGGCGGCGATGTTCAGGGCGATGGCCGTGTCCTCGTCGCCCGATACCCCGTTCACCATCAGGCTGGGCGTGTCGGACACCACCGCCGACGCCGACGCCGAGGTGACGGCGGCCACATCGGCCGCTACGGGCGTTTGAATGAAGGTCACAGGGTCGAGGGAGGGGACAGTCCCGTTGTCGATCACCTGGGCCGGCGAGGCGGGCACCGGAATGTCCGACTGCGCAGCCTCAAGCGGGGCATAGGTCGAG
>NZ_BADK01000622.1 GCF_000333595.1 Azospirillum sp. B506 | reverse complement strand
GTCCCCGGGACGCCATGCTGACCAGAGGAAGGGTGTCGAGCCCGGTGTCGAGGAGGTCGAAATCGATGCATTCCTGCTGGTCCCGAATGCCTTGAACCGCCGCCGCCTCGAGCAGGCGGAACAGGCGCACGGTGATGCCCTCGCTCATCCCGAGGATCAGCTTGCGGGTCTTCGGATCGTTGATCGGGGAGGGGCGCCGCAACGGCAACGAGAGCACAATGCTGTTGAGCAGACGCTGCTGTCGGCCAACCTGATCGAGCGACTGTTCGTCGAGTTCGCCGAGCAGATGTCGTCGAGCGGCACCGTCGTCGGCTCCTTCGATTCGACCGAGCGGCTGCTGCTGAAGACCCTGCCGAAGGACAAGGTCGACCAGATCATGGAGGACATCCGTGGTCCGGCCGGCCGCACCATGTGGGACAAGCTGACCAACGTGAACGAGTCGGTGCTGTCCAACTATCTGAAGAACGAGTACCCGCAGACCGTCGCCGTCGTCCTGTCCAAGATCCGCTCCGACCATGCCGGCCGGGTGCTGGCCCAGCTGCCGGAAAGCTTCGCCATGGAAGTCATCATGCGCATGCTGCGCATGGAGGCGGTGCAGAAGGAGGTTCTGGACGACGTCGAGCGCACGCTGCGCACCGAGTTCATGACCAACCTCGCCCGCACCAGCCGGCGCGACAGCCACGAGATGCTGGCGGAGATCTTCAACGGGCTGGACCGCACCACCGAGCACCGCTTCATGGCCGCCCTGGAGGAGCGCAACCGCGACAGCGCCGAGCGGATCAAGTCGTTGATGTTCACCTTCGAGGATCTGTCGAAGCTCGACCCCAGCGGCGTCCAGACCATGCTGCGCACGGTGGACAAGCAGAAGCTCGGCACCGCGCTGAAGGGCGCGTCGGAGTCGCTGAAGGACCTGTTCTTCTCCAACATGTCCGAGCGCGCCGCCAAGATCCTGCGCGAGGACATGGCGGCGATGGGTCCGGTCCGTGTCCGCGACGTCGACGAGGCGCAGATGTACATGGTGCAGCTGGCCAAGGATCTGGCCGCCCGCGGCGAACTGGTCCTGGCCGAGGGCA
>NZ_BADK01000623.1 GCF_000333595.1 Azospirillum sp. B506 | reverse complement strand
AACGACCTTCGGAATGACCTTATGCGCCCCTCCGGCCGCGCCTTCGACCAACTGCGCACCGTCTCCCTGGAACCCGGCTTCAGCCGCTATGCCGAGGGATCCTGCATGGTGCGTTTCGGCAACACGCATGTGCTGTGCACCGCCAGCGTCGACGAGACGGTGCCGCGCTTCCTGAAGAACACCGGGCTCGGCTGGGTCACCGCCGAATACGGCATGCTGCCGCGGTCCACCCACAGCCGCACCGACCGTGAGGCGGCGAAGGGCAAGCAGTCCGGCCGTACCCAGGAAATCCAGCGCCTGATCGGCCGCGCGCTGCGCGCCGTCACCGACCGCTCGGCGATGGGCGAAAAGCAGATCAAGATCGACTGCGACGTGATCCAGGCCGACGGCGGCACCCGCACCGCCGCCATCACCGGCAGCTATGTCGCCCTGCATCTGGCCTTCCAGCATCTGATGCAGATCGGTGCCTTGAAGACCATGCCGCTGACCGATCAGGTCGCCGCCGTCTCCTGCGGCCTCTATCAGGGCAACGCCGTTCTCGACCTCGATTACGACGAGGATTCCAAGGCCCAGGCCGATGCCAACTTCGTCCTGACCGGCAAGGCCGGCATCGTCGAAATCCAGGGCACCGCCGAGGAAACCCCCTTCTCCGAGCCGCAGTTCATGGAGCTGCTGGCGCTCGCCCGCAAGGGCGTGACCGAGCTGGTGGCGTTGCAGAAGCAGGTTCTCGGCATCAAGTAAGGCCCACCCAGCCAGAGGTTCAAGACCATGTCCGCTCCCCGCCGCTTCACCGGCGACACCCTCGTCATCGCCAGCCACAACAAGGGCAAGGTGCGCGAGATCGCCGAGCTGCTCGGCCCCTATGTCGCCACCTTCACCTCGGCAGGGGAGCTGGGCCTGCCCGAACCGGAGGAGACCGGCACCAGCTTCATCGCCAATGCGGAGCTGAAGGCCAGGGCCGCGGCCGCCGCCGGCCATGTGGCACTTGCCGACGACAGCGGGCTGGTGGTGCCGGCGCTGAACGGCGATCCCGGCATCTATTCCGCCCGCTGGGCCGGCCCGGCCAAGGACTTCGGCATGGCGATGCGGAAGGTCGAGGATGGCCTCGCCCAACAGTCGGAAACCGGCAAGGCCGACCGCAGCGCCTATTTCGTCTGCGCCCTGTCGCTCGCCTGGCCGGACGGCCATGTCGAGACGGTGGAAGGCCGCTGCACCGGCACGCTGGTGTGGCCGCCGCGCGGTCCGCACGGCTTCGGCTATGACCCGATGTTCCTGCCGGACGGCCACGGGCTGACCTTCGGCGAGATGGATCAGGCCAGCAAACACGAGATGAGCCACCGCGCCGACGCCTTCCGCCAGCTGGTGGAGCGGTGCTTCCGGTGAGTGCATTTGCTTCCGGCTCCGATCCCGGCTTTGCCATCTACGTCCATTGGCCCTTCTGCAAGTCGAAGTGCCCCTACTGCGATTTCAACAGCCATGTCCGCGAGCGGGTCGACCATGACCGCTGGCGGACCGGGCTGCTGCGTGAACTGGACCATTACGCCGCTCTCACCGCCGGCCGCACCGTCACATCCATCTTCTTCGGCGGCGGCACCCCGTCATTGATGGAGCCGGCGACGGTCGGCGCGATCATCGACCGTGTCGCCCAACGCTGGCCGGTCGCCGGCCGGCTGGAGGTGACGCTGGAGGCGAACCCGACCTCGGTTGAAGCCGACAANTTCCCGCGCCTTCCGCAGCGCCGGAATCAACCGCGTCTCTCTCGGCATCCAGGCACTGGATGATGCCAGCCTGAAGTTCCTCGGGCGCCAGCACAATGCGGCGGAGGCGACCGGCGCCATCGAATGGGCGGCAAAGACCTTCGACCGCTTCTCCTTCGACCTGATCTATGCCCGTCCCGGCCAGACGGTGGCGGGCTGGCAGGCCGAACTGGCGCGGGCTTTGGATTACGCTGTCGGTCACCTGTCGGTCTATCAGCTGACCATCGAGGAAGGCACCGCCTTCTACCCGCTGCATGCCCGCGGCGACCTTGTGCTGCCCGACGAGGATCTGGCCGGCGACCTCTATGAGGCGACGCAGAGCCAACTGGCCGCCGCCGGGCTGCCGGCTTACGAGATTTCCAACCATGCCCGCCCGGGCGAGGAAAGCCGCCACAACCTGACCTATTGGCGCTATGGCGACTATGTCGGCATCGGTCCCGGCGCCCACGGCAGGCTGACGCTGGACGGCGAGAAATTCGCCACCCGCGCCCATCGCGCGCCGGAGATCTGGCTGGAACGGGTGGAGCGCGACGGCCATGGCGCCGCCACTCCCGATCCCATCGACCGCGAGGCCCGCGGCACCGAGCTGATGATGATGGGACTGCGCCTGACCGAGGGGGTGCGGCTTACCCGTCTGGTGGAGGAAACCGGCCGGACGCTGGACGATATCGTCGACCGCTCAGCCTTGTCCCGGCTGATCGATGGCGGCTTCCTGACCCGCGACACCGAACGCCTGACCGCGACATCGGAGGGGCTACAGCGACTGAACGCGGTGCTCGGCGCAATTCTGGCGTAAAATCCAGCATCTCCAACGAGGAAAGGGCAGGGGATGCGCATCACTCTGATCGTCGCCGCCGCAACGAACGACGTGATCGGCCGTGGCGGCCAGTTGCCCTGGCATCTTCCCGGCGACCTGCGCCGGTTCCGGGAATTGACAATGGGCAAGCCGATCCTGATGGGCCGCAAGACCTGGGAGTCGTTGCCGCGCCATCCGCTTCCCGGCCGTGACAACCTTGTCCTCAGCCGTCAGGAGACGGGTGGAGAGCGGGATGGCGCCCTCTGGTTCACCGGCCTGGGTGCTGCGGTATCCTGGGCGCAAGGATCCGGCGCCGCCGAACTCTTCGTCATCGGCGGTGCCGCCCTGTTCCATGAGACGCTGCCGATTGCTGACCGCCTGCACCTGACCCGCATCGAGAGCCCGGTGGATGGTGACACGCTGATGCCACCGATCGGAGTCGAATGGGTGGAGGTGTGGTCGAGTGCGCCCCTGGAGGAGAATGGGCTGATCTACCGCTACATCGACTTCGAGCGAGTGACCTAATTGGCAATACGGGCACAAAGGACAACTCATTATCTATGTAGATATACAGCGCTAATGTTTTTCCACAAAGGCATCAACTTCACTGTTGATTGAATATATAAGTATGCATTTTTTATGTTTGAATTTTCGATTTTTACGCCATAGCCTTATCCCTGAAGCAAAGTTTTCTATCTAGCAAGATTAAAAAGGCCAAACCGCTTCAAAATGGAGAACAGCAATGGCTGATCGTTACAAATATGTCTGCGGGAATTGTGGTTACGTTTGGTATGCATCAAGCCGTAATGAAACAAAATGTGAAAGATGCGGAAAAAATCACGGTGTTCCGGTAAAGCAATAACCACGCCGCACAATTAGCCTTTCTTGAAAGCGAACCATATCGCAAGTACGGACACCAGATTGTCCGTACTTGCGTTCATCAAAAAATAAGACAGTTACTCCTCACCGCCAAGCCGATGCAGCACATCGTCCAGCTGGTCGAGCGTCTGGTAATGGATGGTGATCGTCCCGCGCTGTCCTTGCGGATTGATCGCCACCTTCAGCCCGATGCGGGCGGAGATCTCCTCCTCCAGATTGATCAGGTCGACATCCTTCATCGCCGGACCGTCGCCGGATCCGCCGGCCGCCGCCTTGCCCTTCTTCGCCTTCGGCTGGTCGCCGCGCATCAGGTCTTCGGTCTGGCGGACATTCAAGCCGCGCGTCACCACCTCACGCGCGACCGCGGCCGGATCCGGGGCGGTCAGCAACGCGCGGGCATGGCCGGCGGTCAGCGCACCGTCCTGAACCATCGACTTGACCGGGTCAGGCAATGCCAGCAGGCGCATCATGTTTGCGACATGGCTGCGGCTCTTGCCAACGGCGCGGGCCAGATCCTCCTGCGTGTGCTCGAACTCCTCCATCAGGCGGCGATAGCCTTCCGCCTCTTCCAGAGGGGTTAGATCCTGGCGCTGGATGTTCTCGATCAGCGCGATTTCCAGCGCCTCGCGGTCGCTGAGATCGCGGATGATGACCGGAACCTCGTGCAGGCCGGCGATCTGCGCCGCCCGCCAGCGGCGTTCGCCGGCGATCAGCTCGTAGGAGTTGGCGTCCTCGCCATCGCGGCGGACCAGCAGCGGCTGCAGGATGCCCCTTGTCCCGGATCGATTCGACGAGGCCCTGGATCGCCTCGTCGTCGAATTCCGTCGCGGCTGGTATTTGCCGGGATGGACGACCTCGATC
>NZ_BADK01000624.1 GCF_000333595.1 Azospirillum sp. B506 | reverse complement strand
GCCGACAGGACGCCGCCTTCGCCGAGCGGATCAACCGGCGGCTTCCCTTCGGCCACATCGCCACCGTCGCCGGCTATCTGGCGGCGCTGGAGGCGGAGGGGCCGGGTGGTGCGGAATACCAGGGACTGATCAATGAGCTGGCGGTGGGGGAGACCTTCTTCTTCCGCTACATCGAGCAGTTCGACGCGCTCCGCGCCGTCGCCATTCCCGAATGCCTGCGCCGCAACCAGTCGAGCCGCCTGCTGCGGATCTGGAGCGCCGGCTGTTCCATCGGGCCGGAGGCCTACAGCATCGAAATCCTGCTGAAGCAGCATTTCGCCGCCCAGTTGGAAGGCTGGCAGGTCCACATCCTCGGCACCGACATCAACGGCGCCTATCTGGAGCAGGCGCGGCGCGGCGCCTATGGCGACTGGGCGGTGCGCGGCCTGTCGCCGGAGACGCTGGAGGCCTGCAGCTTCTGCTGTGCGCTGCCGACGGTGGGGTCGCGATGGTACACGCCGCACGCGCAACTCGCCAAGCCTCCATCACCCGGTTTTTGTACGAATCATGCATTTTTTTGAAGATTGAAGACAGATTCAGTTGAGATTACGTCCTATCTGCTCCGCTTGCGTTGCATGCCCCCGGCGGTTGGGAAGGGCAGGCCGCGGCTGCTACCATGCGGCACAATCCTGCAATCCGCGCTTTTTGCCTCCGCCGGAGCCATCATCTTGTCCCAGGCCACAAACTCTGCGGCCCCCATGGCGCTGACACCAGGCGAACGCCGCATCGCGCTGGTCATCGCTGCGGTGCAGTTCGTCAACATCCTCGACTTCATGATGGTGATGCCGCTCGGCCCCGACTTCGCACGGGCGCTCGGCATTCCGGCGGCGCATATCGGTTACATCGGCGGCAGCTACACCGCTGCCGCGGCATTGGCCGGGCTGATCGGGTCGATGCTGCTCGACCGTTTCGACCGGCGCCGGGCACTTGCCGTCACGATGGCCGGGCTGATCGTCTCCACCGCCTTGGGTGGCTTGGCTTGGGACTTCCATTCGCTGCTGGCCGCGCGCGTGCTGGCGGGGCTGTTCGGGGGGCCTGCGGTCGCAGTCGCCATCGCCACGCTGACCGATCAGGTCGCACCGCAACGGCGCGGGCAGGCGATGGGAGCGGTGATGTCCGCCTTCTCGCTGTCGGCCATCGCCGGGGTTCCGGTGGGGCTGGAACTGGCGCTCTATGGTGGCTGGCGGTTGCCCTTCTTCGCGGTGGCCTTCGCCGGGCTGATCGTCGTCATCGCCGCCATCGCCATCCTGCCGCCGCAACGGGACCATCTGACGGCCGGGACGGGCAGCGGAGCCTGGTTGCGGATGACCTTGCTGCTGTCGCGCCGCAAGGTCTGGCTGGCCTACGCCACCGTGGCGCTGGTGCAGGTCCAGCAATTCATGATCGTCCCCAACATCGCCGCTTATGTGCAGGGCAACCTGGGCTTCCCGCGCGACCATCTGAGCCTGGTCTACCTGACAGGCGGCACGCTGAGCTTCTTCGCCTCGCGCCGGGCCGGGCGGCTGGTCGACCGCCACGGTTCCAGCGCCATCACCTTCGCAGCGACGGTGGGGTTGAGCGTCGTGATCTTCGCCGCCTTCATCGGCTACCGGCCCTGGATGCCGGTGCTGGGGCTGTTCCCCTTCTTCATGACCTTCGTCGGCATCCGCATGGTCGCCAACGGTGCCGCTTTTTTCCGCGCGCCCGNNACCGCAGAGCGGGCCGGCTTCATGGCGCTGGTGTCGGCGGTGCAACATCTCAGCTCCGCC
>NZ_BADK01000625.1 GCF_000333595.1 Azospirillum sp. B506 | reverse complement strand
GATCCGATCACCACGATCACGTCGTTCGCCATCTCACATCTCCTTCAAATGCGGGGTCCATGAACGGCACATCAACGCGAGCGTGCCGAAGAAATACGCTTCCGGCCCTCCTTTCGAGGGGTTCGCCCCATTGCGCTTGATGTCCATTGCGCCCCCGTGTGGCCGTTGCCGACGGTTCAGACCATCGGCGGCACTCAACGATCTAAACGGGAGGCGCGCCAAGGATTAGACGGTATAAACCGCATGAGGTCATATCGGGAGTTCATGAATGCAACGCGAGGATCTGGTTGACCTCAACGCCTTCCTGCTCGTGGCCGAGGAGCGGAGCTTCACCCGCGCTGCCGCGAAGCTGGGCACGTCGCAATCGACGTTGAGCCATACGATCCGGCGTCTGGAGACGCGGATCGGCGTGCGCTTACTGACGCGGACCACCCGCAGCGTTGCACCGACGGAAGCGGGCGAACGGCTGCTCGCCACATTGAGGCCGGCACTGGACGGCATTGATGCCCAACTCGCCTCTCTGGGAGAGTTGCGCGAGAGGCCGGCCGGGACGATCCGGATCACCACGCCCGAGCATGCCGCAACGACCGTCCTGTGGCCTGCGCTCGAAAAGCTGCTCCCCAACTATCCCGACATCCACATCGAGTTGAGCATTGACTCCTCATTCTCCGATATCGTGACCGAACGGTTCGATGCTGGCGTTCGATTGGGCGAAGCGCTTGCCAAGGATATGATCGCCACCCGAATTGGCCCGGATCTGCGCATGGTGGTGGTCGGGTCTCCCGCCTATTTCAAATCACGGCCAATCCCCCATTCGCCACAGGACTTGGCCGCGCACCGGTGCATCAATCTTCGGCTCCAGAGTTCCGGGACTTTGTATGCCTGGGAGCTGAAGAAGAGCAGTCGCGAACTGCGGGTAAGAGTCGAGGGACAGCTCGCATTCAACAATGTCGGGATGATCATCCAGGCGGCAGCAGCAGGGTTCGGTTTGGCGTTTGTCATGGAAGACAGAGTGACGGCGCATCTGGCGGATGGCCGCCTGATACGTGTCCTTGAGGATTGGAGCCAGCCATTCCCCGGCTACCACCTCTATTATCCAAGCAGGCGCCAACCGTCCGCCGCATTTGCGGTCCTGTTGGACGCGCTGCGATATCGTGGATGATCCCCTCGAAAAGTCCTCATGAGCAGCTGACGGGATGCCTCTTCAAACGGCAGCTTCCGACAAATGACCGCACCTCCGATCCATTGCCCTGCCCGCCCGTCCGCTGCTTGGACGGCTATGATGTGGTCGTCCAAGGTCCGACCACCTGTCGCAGAGCAACCCCGGTCGTGTCGGCAACGGGTTTTCACCTCACAACGCCGATGACTGGCATCCCGTCCATCTGTCATCGTCAAGCAGTCGGTCGAACAGCCGGTCACGTTCCTCCTGTGACAGAGGACACATTCCCAGCAGTTCGGTGACGGCCAGCCCGCGCGCCGCCGCCCAAGGGAGCAGCGCCAGATCGGGATCGGTTGCCTCCGCTTTCATCTTTGCGACCGTTCCCGCTGAGTGTTCCCGCGCGCTGCTCAACAAATCCGGA
>NZ_BADK01000626.1 GCF_000333595.1 Azospirillum sp. B506 | reverse complement strand
GTTTTCCCCCGGGGGCATCCGGGCGCCTTGGCGAAAGCCGTTTGGCGGGAGCCAGCCCGACGGCGAAGGACCTTGACCGGACCGGGGGGTGGCTCACCACAGTAACAGCCTGGCGCCCCAAGGGTGGGGCGGGAGCGGGGATGTGCAGGAAAGGGGTGGTGGCGATGGACAGCCTGGACGTCACGATGCGGGACGCGGCCGAGACGGTCGAACAGTCGCTGTGGCGCCGCTTGCGCGCCGACGCCGTCCGCGTTGCGGAGGAGGAGAGCGGTCTTTCCCCCTTCCTCTATGACGCGGTGCTGGCGCGCGACGGCTTCGGCCCGGCGCTGGCGGCTCTGCTGGTGCGCAAGCTGGCCGACCGCGCCATGCCGGAGGACCGGCTGGCCGCCGTGGTGCGCGACGCCATGGAGGCCGACCCGGCCATCGTCGAGTCCGCCGCCGCCGACCTTGCCGCCATCCTGGCGCGCGACCCGGCCGCCGACGGCTGCCTGACGCCCTTCCTCTATTTCAAGGGCTTCCATGCCCTGCAATGGCACCGCGTCGCCCATTGGCTGTGGCGCGGCGGCCGCCACGACCTTGCCCATTTCCTGCAAAGCCGCGTGTCGGAGGCGTTCGCCGTCGACATCCATCCGGCGGTGCCGGTCGGCCGTGGGGTGTTCATCGACCATGGCACCGGCGTGGTGATCGGCGAGACCGCGGTGATCGGCAACGACGTGTCGATCCTGCAGAACGTCACGCTGGGCGGCACCGGAAAGGAGCATGGCGACCGCCATCCCAAGGTGCGCGACGGCGTGCTGCTGTCGGCCGGGGCCAAGGTGCTGGGCAACATCACCATCGGCGCCCACGCCAAGGTCGGCGCCGGCAGCGTCGTTCTGAAGGACGTCCCCGGCTGCGCCACCGTGGCCGGCGTGCCTGCCAAGGTCGTCGGCTGGTGCCGCGACGAGCCGGCGCCGGCGCTGACCATGGACCAGAGCCTGCAACAGGGCGATTACAGCATCTGATCGGCCCTTTCCGCACTCTGTCCTCCCGCTGTCACCGGAAATCCGCCGTTGCAGTGACCACATGGAAGGCGGGCGGAGATCGGGCGCGAGGGCTGTGAGGGTGTTGCTGGCATTTCTGTTGACGTTGGTCCTGCTGCTGGCCGGGCCGGTGTTCCTGCTTGCCTCCGGGGCGGTGCCGACGGCGGTCGACTGGAGCCGCATCGACCGCAGCCCGGTGGGCCTCGCCCCCGATGCGGCAACGACACCGGAAGCGGTGGTCCAGGTCTATGCCGCCCGCGTGCTGTCCTGGCGCGGTGCCTTCGGCGTGCATCCCTGGTTCGCCGTGAAGCCGGCCGGCGCCCGCAATTACACGGTCTACGAGGTGATCGGCTGGCGCGCCTATCGCGGCCTGTCGGTGGTCTCCGTCAGCCAGCGCGACCCCGACGGCCGCTGGTTCGGCGCCCAACCCACCCTGCTGGGGGAGCTGCGCGGCCCTGCCGCCGAAGCCGCCATCCCCAAGATTGCCGCAGCGGCCGCCAGCTATCCCTATGCCGGCGAGTACCGGGTCTGGCCCGGCCCCAACAGCAACACCTTCGCCGCCTGGGTCGCCCGCGCCGTGCCGGAGCTGCGGCTGGACCTGCCCTCGACCGCGCTGGGCAAGGACTATCTCGGCCGTGGGGTGATCGCGCGGGCGCCGAGCGGCACCGGCTGGCAGATCAGCCTGTTCGGGCTGGCCGGCCTGCTGCTGGCGTGGGAGGAGGGGGTGGAGGTCAACCTGCTGGGGCTGACGGTGGGAATCGACCCGCTGGACCTGCCGTGAAACTGCCTGAATCG